>CAVEVC010000001.1:0-17382 GCA_963618935.1 Clostridiales bacterium CCNA10
GGACGGTCTCGATCTCGAGCGCGTCGAAGAGGTGGACGAACTTCACCGCGTCGATATCGGGCCACTTCGCGCTCACCTTCCTGAGCAGGTCCTCCTTGATCGCCGTGACCTTGCCCTGGCGCTCGAGCTTGCCCTTGATGAGGAGCGCGGCCGCGAGGGCCTCGCCGCCCTCCTTGCGCACGAAGTCCATCTGGTCGGCCGGCTGCGGCACGTCCTTGATGTCCTTGTCCGGCTTGCCGAGGGCGCGGCGCATCTCGATCTGGAGGTCGATGATCTTCTCGACCTCCTCGTGCGCGCGCTTGAGGGCCGCGAGGAAGTCCTCGTCGGAGATCTCGGAGGCCGAGCCCTCCATCATGAGGAACTTGCCGCGGATGCCGGCGTAGAGGAGGTCGATGTCGCTCTTCGCCTTCTGCTCGTGCGTGGGGTTGATGACCCACTGGCCGTCGACGCGGCCGATGCGCACGCACCCGATCGGGCCCATGAACGGGATGTCGCTGATGTGGAGCGCCGCCGAGGAGGCGTTCACGGCGAGGAAGTCCGCCTCGCGCGTCCCGTCCGACTGGATGAGCGTGGAGTTGACCTGCACGTCGTTGTAGTAGCCGTCGGGGAAGAGCGGGCGGATCGGGCGGTCGCACATGCGGGCCGTCAGGATCTCCTTCGAGCTCGGGCGCGCCTCGCGCTTGAAGAAGCCGCCCGGGAACTTGCCGGCCGCGTAGAACTTCTCGCGGTACTCGCACTGGAGCGGGAAGAAGTCGATGCCCTCCCGGGGCTTGTCCGTGTTCGTCACGGCCGTGAAGACCGTCGTGTCGCCGTAGGAGCACGTCACCGCGCCCGCGGCCTGCTGGGCGAGGAGGCCCGTCTCGAAGACGAGTTCCTGCCCCGCGATGTCCACCTTGAACTGCTTTGCACCTTGCATGGGATGGTTCCAGTCCTTCCTTAGCGGCGGAGGCCGAGCTTCGCGATGAGGTCCCTGTACTTCGCCTCGTCCTCGCGCTTGAGGTAGTCGAGGAGCTTGCGGCGGTTGTTCACCATGCGCAGGAGGCCGTAGCGGCTCGAATGGTCCTGCTTGTTGGCCTTGAGGTGCTGCGTGAGCAGCTGGATCTTCTTCGTGAGCGTGGCGATCTGGACCTCGGAGGAACCGGTGTCACGGTCGTGACGCTGGAACTCGGAACGGACTGCCGCCTTGTCGATCTGACTCATTGTGTTCGAACTTTCTTGTTTGTGTTGACGCCTGGAACCATCCGACGCTACCCGGTGCGCGCGTGCGCAAGTTCGAACGTCCGCAGGAACTGGCGGGCGCCCGCAACGGGGAGAAGTCTCCTAAGACGGTCGCAGGAATGGCGGATAGTCTAGCAGAACGACGGGCCGAAGTCAACGCGCCGCGCGGAAAAAATCACGCCCGCGCGCCCGGCGCGCGAAGTGCCCGCGCCGGGCCGCGTCGAGGCAGAACGTTGGTAGGGGCCGACGTCCTCGGCGGCCCGCCCCCTGCGCGTGGCGTCCGAACGGCCCGGCGCGCACAGCCGCCTCACTTCGACAGCACCTCCACCGCCAGCCTGCGCGAGCCCCAGCGCCGCGCCGCCTCGTGCGTGGGAAACCACACGTCGATGTGGCGCCCCGTGACGGCGCCGCCCGTGTCCTCCACCACGCCCTCGCCGTAGCCCGGAATCCTCAGCCGCGTCCCGAACGGCAGCACCTTCGGATCCGCCGCGACCGTCCCCGTGCGCGCCCGCGTCCCGCGCGCCGTCACGCCCACCTGCTTCCGCCGCCCCTTCAGCGGACCCTGCGCGAAGACGGGCGGACCGAACCCGAACCAGCTCCGCCGCCACCCGCAGCACGTCCCGCAGCTGCAGTACCCCGTCACCCGCACGACCATCCGGGACGCCGCCGCCGTTCCGCCCGGGCGCGCACCCGCCCGCGCCGACCCCGCCGTACCCGTGGCAGCCCCCGCCGCCGCCAGCATCATGCCGCCCAGCACGAGGCCCGCGATCCCCCTTCTCGCCCGTTCTTTCGCTTTCGTCTGCACGCCGAAAGTATAGCACGCTCAACGGCCGATGCCAACTTGACCCGCATGTTCCATATGACTTTCCTTAACGACCGCGCGGTTTCGGACTTCTGCACGGACGGGTCTGCCGGGCGTGGACAGCGTCGAATGGATACACGTCCGTGGCACCTTATCCGGGCAAACCGCCTCGCAGAGGAAAGCACACGGAAGCCTCTGCATCTGCACACAACCAAAGTGGTGGAGATAAGGGGAGTCGAACCCCTGGCCTTCTCAATGCCATTGAGACGCTCTACCAACTGAGCTATATCCCCAAGGAGGCGGAAAACGGGAGACAGTATACAGGATTCCCCCCGGAGATGCAAGCGGGAACTTGAAGAAAATGCGGTAAAGACGCCGAGCGCGGCACGGCCCCGCCCTCCTCACCGCGACTTCGCGACCTTCTGCAGGACGGCGGTGCGGATGAGCCGGCGCAGCTTCAGCGCGCCGAGGACGAGCAGGACGACCGCGAGGCAGAAGAGGACCGCCGCGCCGATCGCCGTCACCCCGCCCGCCGCAAAGCCCTGCTTCAGCCACCTGCCCAGGCTGTCGAGGAAAAGCTGGAACACCGCCGTGCCGGAGGTGAGGACCATGAAGCACATCGGCAGGAAGACGATCCAGCAGCGGAGGCGCTTCTTGAAGAGCCACAGGGACGCCGTCAGGAGCGTGAGGGAGGCGAGCATCTGGTTCGCCGAGGCGAACATCGTCCAGAGGTTCGCCGACATCGACGGGTTGAAGACGAGCAGGTAGACGCCGATCAGGATGACGACGGACGTCGCGACGTACATGTTGCAGTTGAGGCGCACGGCGAAGGAGGGCGCCGCGCCCTTCGCGCCCGCGCCCGCCTGCGCCGACGTGGACCAGATCTCCTGCCACACGAAGCGCGCAAGGCGCGTGCAGGCGTCCACCGACGTCATGAGAAACGCCGCCACGGCGAGCAGCATGAAGCTCTCCGCCGTCTTCTCCGGGAGGCCCATCTGCGCGCAGAACGAGGCCAGCCCCTGCGCGAAGAGCTTCACGGGCGGCAGCGTCGCGAGGCCCCGTTCCAGGTCGGCCTGCGTGCCGCACGCCACGGCGAGGAGCGCGAGAAGCGCGACCACGCCCTCCAGGAGCATGCCGCCGTAGCCGACGGGGCGGATGTGCCGCTCGCTGTCGAGCTGCTTCGAGGTCGTCCCCGAGGCGACGAGCGCATGGAAGCCCGAGCAGGCCCCGCACGCGACCGTCACGAAGAGGAGCGGGAAGAGGTGCTTCGCGCCGCCCCCGGCCGACGGGAGGGTGAAGCCCGAAAAGGCGTTGATCTGGATGGACGGATGGACCCACAGGACGGCGGCGAGGCCGATCGCGAGCATCGCGTAGAGGAGGTAGCTGTTCAGGTAGTCGCGCGGCTGGAGAAGAAGCCACACGGGCAGCGTGGAGGCGACGAAGCAGTAGGCGAAGAGGACGACCACCCAGACCGTCCGCGCCGTCTGCGCCGTGACGCCGCAGAACGCCACGAGGTCGCACGGATAGAGGACGCCGAACCACACGAGCAGGAAGAGGCCGGGCACGAAGACGAGGCTCGCCCACTTGACGCTCCAGCCGAGACGGTAGACGCAGACGCCGAAGAGCGCCGCCTCGAAGATGCCGAGGAGCGAGGAGGTCGCCACCTCGGGGTTCGAGACGAAGGAGTCCGCCACCTGCCCCGTGAAGACGGACATCACGAGGACGAGCGCCGCGAAGCAGAAGAGGAGGAAGATCATCTTGCCGGGCCGCCCCAGCACGTCCTCGATGACGGATCCGATCGACTTGCCCTCGTGCCGCACGGAGAGGAAGAGCGCCACCATGTCGTGCATCGAGCCGATGAAGATGCAGCCGAGGACGACCCAGAGCGCGACGGCCACCCAGCCGAACTCCGCCGCGAGGACGGGCCCGACGATCGGCCCCGCCCCCGCGATGGCGGCGAAGTGGTGCCCGTACAGCACCACCGGATGCGCCGGCACGTAGTCGACGCCGTCGCCGCGCGTGTGCGCCGGGGTCGGCCGCGACGGGTCGACGCCGAGGCTCTTCGCCAGGAACTTCGAATAGAGGAAGTAGGCGGCGGCGAAGGCCGCGCAGCCCAGCAGCAGCAGGAGGGCACCGTTCATTTCGCAATCCTCACACGCCGGCCTTCAACGGAAAGGCGCCCCGCCGCCAGCAGGCGAAGGGCCTCGGAAAACGCACGATGCTCCTGCTCCTGGATGCGCGCGTGGAGCGTCTCGGGCGTGTCGTCCTCCAGGACGGGGACGCTCTTCTGGACGATGATCGGCCCCGAGTCGGTCCCCGCGTCGACGAAATGGACCGTCACGCCCGCGACCTTGCAGCCGTAGTCGAGCGCCTGCACCCAGCTGCGGATGCCCGGAAACGCCGGCAGCAGCGCGGGGTGGATGTTCAGGACGCGCAGGGGGAACGCCGCGAGCAGCCTGGGCTTGACGATGCGCATGAAGCCGGCGAGGACGACCGTGTCGCACCCGGCCGCCTTCAGCAGCTCGATGCAGCGGTCCTCGGCCGGCCCTTCCAGCTTCGTCTTCCACGGCGCGCAGTCGAGCCACCGGCAGGGAATGCCGTGCCGCTTCGCGCGCTCCAGGATGAAGGCGTCCGGCACGTCCGCGAGGACAAGCCGGATCTCCGCGTCGAGCTCGCCCCGTTCGACCGCGTCCACGATCGACTGCATGTTCGAGCCCGAGCCCGAACCCAGCACGCCCAGTTTCAAGGTTGCCATGAACGTCCTCCCGGTGAGTGGTCAGATGCGGCTCGGCGTCTCGATGCCCAGCAGCGACAGGCCCTTCGCGAGGACCTTGCCGAAGAGCGCGCAGAGCGCGAGGCGGGCGTCGCGCACGGCGGGCTCGCTCTTCAGGATGGGCGCGCGCTGGTAGAAGGAGCTGTAGAGCTGCGCGGTCTGGAACAGGTAGTCCGCAAGGACGCTCGGCTTGTAGCTCTCGGCCGCGCGGAGGACCGTGGGGCCGAACTGGAGGAGCTGGAGGGCGAGCTGCCTCTCGATGGGCGTGCCGAGCGCGAACGCGGCGGCGGCGGGCGCGCCCCCGGCCTTCTCCATGAGCGAGCAGACGCGCGCGTAGGCGTACTGGAGGTAGGGGCCGGAATTGCCCTCAAGGGCGAGCGCCTTGTCCCAGCTGAAGTCGATGTCCGTCATCGGGTCGTGCGAGAGGTCGGAGTACTTGACGGCGCCGAAGCCGATCTGCTCGGCCAGCTTCTCGTCGCCGCCGCGGTCCTTGACGATCTCCCGCGCGCGGCGCACGGCCTCGGCGAGCAGGTCGTCGAGCCGGATGAGGTTGCCCTCGCGCGTGGAGATGGCCTTGCCCTGGTAGCTCATGAGGCCGAACGGCACATGGACGAGCTTCGCGGCGCAGCCCATCTTGCCCGCGATGCTGAACCACTGCCGGAAGTGGAGCTGCTGGCGCGCGTCGGTGACGTAGATGATGCGCTCGGGGGCGTATTCCTTCACGCGCAGCGCCACGCACGCGAGGTCGCTCGTCGTGTAGTTGTAGCCGCCGTCCGACTTGCGGACGATCGCGACGCCCAGCTTCTCGGCCTCGAGGTTGACGACGAGCGCGCCCTCGGACTCGACCGCAAGCCCCATCTCCTGCAGGCGCGCCACGACGCCCGGCATCGCGTCGTTGTAGTAGGACTCGCCGCGATAGGTGTCGAACGTCACGCCGAGCTTTTCGTACATCCGGTTGAACTCGGCGATCGAGATGTCGATGAACGTCTTCCAGAGCGCCCGGTTCGCGGGGTCGCCCTGCTGCAGCTTCACGAGCTCGGCCTTGCACGCCTCCTTCCACGCGCCGTCCGCCTCCTTGGCCTTCGCCGCCGAGAGGACGTAGCACTTTTCGAGGGCGGCGACGGAGAGGTGCGCGCGCTCGTCCTCGGTGAGCAGCTCGCGGTAGCCCTTGATGAGGATGCCGAACTGCGTGCCCCAGTCGCCGAGATGGTTGTCGGCGACCACGTCGTAGCCGAGCGCGCGGTAGATGCGATCGAGCGCGTTGCCGATCACGGTGGAGCGAATGTGGCCGATGTGCATCTGCTTGGCGGCGTTCGGGGAGGAGTAGTCGATGACGACCCGCCTGCCCGCGCCCGTCTGGGGGATGCCGAGCGCGTCCGCGTCGGCGAGCGCGGCAAGCCGGGCGGCAAGCCAGCCGGCCGAGACCGCGATGTTGAGGAAGCCGGGGCCGGCCAGCTCGACCTTCTCGATGAAGTCCGGCTTCGTCTCCATCAGCTTCGCGAACACGGCCTCGGCGATCTTCCGGGGCGGCAGATGCAAGACCTTGGCGCTCGCCAGCGCGTCGTTGCACTGGAAGTCACCGAACCTGGGGTCCGTGGCCGGCACGGCGCGGACCTTCGCGAAGTCGTTCCCCGGGAACGCGGCCTCGAAGCCGCCCCTCAGCCATTCTTCAATCGACATACGTCTTTCTGTCCTTCTCTCTCTCTCAACATCTCTTCGGTCACGCGGGACGCATGACCCTACCAACATCTCTCCGCTCACGCGGGACGCGTGGCCCTGCCAACACCCGCTAAAGATTCCCGCCGTTCTTCCTGGCGAGCTTCTGGAGCTTCTTCGCCATCGCGAGCTTGTCCGCGGCGCGCAGGTGGTCGACGTAGAGGACGCCGCCGAGGTGGTCCGTCTCGTGCAGGATGGCGCGCGCGAGGAAGCCGCGCGCCGTCACGATCTGCGGCGTCCCCCGGACGTCCGTGTACTGGCACGTGACCTGGGCGGCGCGCACGACCGGGGCGCTCATGTTCGGGAGGCTGAGGCAGCCCTCCTTGCCGTCCTGCTCGCCCTCCGTCGCGACGACGACGGGGTTGAACATGACGAGCGGCATCGCGGCGGCGGCGTTGAACGCGCGCGTCTCGTCGTCCTCCTCGCAGTCCGCCGGCACGTCGATGACGCACATCGCCTCCAGTCGCCCCACCTGCTGCGCCGCGAGGCCGACCCCGCGCGCCTTGTGCATCGTGTCCACCATGTCCTCCGCCACCTGCACGAGCGCGGGGGTGACGGCCGGGACCGGATGCGCCGTCTCGCGGAGAATTGCCGCGCCGTATTTGACGATCTCAAGAAGCATGGCCTAGACTCCCGTTGACCCGAACCCGTCCGCGCCGCGCGCCGTCGCGTCCGTCTCGGCGACCTCGGCGATTTCGGCCCGGGCGACGGGCGCCACGACGACCTGCGCGACCTTCATGCCCTTCTCGACCGTGAACGGCTCCTCGCCGAGGTTGACGAGGACGACGCCCACCTCGCCGCGATAGCCCGCGTCGATCGTGCCGGGCGCGTTCAGCACGGTCACGCCGTGCTTGAGGGCGAGCCCCGAGCGGGGGCGCACCTGGGCCTCCGCGTCGGGCGGCAGCTGGAAGACGAGCCCCGTGCGCACAAGCGCGCGGCCGCCGGGCCGCAGCGTCACCGTCTCAATAGAGCGAACGTCCATCCCGGCGTCGCCGGGATGGGCGTAGGTCGGCAGCTGCGCCGCAGGGTCAATTCGCCGAATCGACAGCGTCATCGTCACGCTCCGCCTCAACCGAGGAACCGGCCGTCGTCTCGTAGCCGATGCGGTTCAGGTTCCAGTCCTGCCACGCGGCCGGCAGGGCCATCATCGCCCCGCGCGCCAGGTCGTCGCGGAGCTGCGCCCGGCTCATCTCGGCCTGGGCCGCGTCGCCCGGCTTGCGGTCCTCCACGTAGACGAGCAGCGCGTGGCGCTTGCTGCCCGTGGAGATGAAGTCGGAGATCTGGCCCTTCGCGAGCTTCATCGTGGCGGGCGCGACGTACATCGCGTCGGGGAACGCGCCGCGCTGCATCGAGGCGACGGAGAAGACGGTCGAGGTCGTCATCGAGACCGCGCCGAAGAGCTTCGCGTCCACCGCCTTGCCCTTCGCGATCTCCGCCGCCGCCAGCGCGCGCGCCTTCTCCACGCGCGCCTTGAACGCCTTCGTGCGGGCGTCCTCCAGCGCGTCGCCCCGGATGACCTCCTTCGCCTCGGCGAAGGACGGCACGTGCGCCTTCTCGTAGGCGTTCGTCGTCACGGCGCCGTCCGCGTCCTTCGCGGGGAACGGCACGCGCTCGACGAGGTAGACCGCGTTGGTGCCCGCCACCACGCCGTAGCGGGTGATGGCCGCATCGACGTCCAGCTCGGCCACGGTGGAGAGGAAGTCGGGGCAGTCGCGCACGATCTCGGAAGGCCGCGCCATGAAGCCCTTCACGTAGCGCCCGTCCAGCGAAAAGCGCCGGGAGGTCTGCACCTTTACCTTCTCCTCGGCGGCGACCCTCTCGAGCTGGTCGACGGCGTTGTCCATCGCCTTCTTCTCGTCCTGCGGATAGACGCGGGCGAGCAGGTTCGTGCGGTACGCCTCGACGGAGGCGATCAGCTGCAGCTCGCGCTCGAGGACCGGCTTGACCTCCTCGAACGTCTTCGTGGTCGTGACGCCGTTCGTGCCCGTCGTCTCGAAGCGGGCGGACGTCGCGTCGTAGTGGTCGTGCATCTCGTCCTCGGCGATCTTGAACTGGGCGAGGCGGGCGGGCGCGTCGGCCTGGAAGCGCGCGAACTTCACCTGCACGCAGTCGGGCAGCGCGAAGGCATTCGTGTTCGCCCGGTAGTAGGCCTCCAGCGCCTTGTCGTCGAGCGTCACCTTGTCGAACTCCTTGTCGATGTAGGAGGCGACGCGCACCTTGAACTCGTCCGTCCAGTCGTTGACGGCCCCCGCGAGCTCGGCCGGCGACACCCACGTGGCGCTGCCCAGCACGACCGACTGGAGCTTCTGCAGCGAGATGCGGCGGCGGAGGTAGGCCTCGAACATCGGCGGCGTGAGGCCGTTCTCGCGCAGCAGCCGCTCGTACCTCACCGCGTCGAAGGCCCCGCCCTCCGAGAACGAGGGATCGCGGCGGATCGCCTCGCGCACGTCCGCGTCGGTCGCCTCCAGGTGCATCGCCTTCGCGACGGCGAGCGCCGCCGCCGCGCGCCACGCCTCGCGGTTGGCCTCGGCGTTGGACATCCGGGTGTCGTACTGGCGGCCGATGCCGCGCGCGTCCTTCACGAGCGCGTCGAAGTAGGCGGCGTCGAGGTCCTTGCCGCCGAGCGTGCCGACGGAGGGGCCGGAGCTGCCGTCGCGGCCCACGAAGAGGAAGTCGAAGGCGAAGAAGACCGAAATCGCGACGGCGAACACGCCCCAGACCCACTTGTTCTTGATGAGGCGGTTGAAATGATGGATGACCACGTTCTTGTCCTGTTCTGATGTTTCTACTGTAGCTGTGCAGCTTGCTTGTTTCTGTTGTTCAAGTCTCTTGCCCGTTCCGCGCGGCGGCGGCGGGACTAGATGTCCTCGTCGTCCTTGTCCGCCTTCTTGTCGTCCTTCTCTTCGCCGCCGGCCGGCGCGGCGTCCGCCTCGTCCTTGTCCTCCTCGGCCTTGGCCGGCGCGGCGGCCGCCTCGGTCTTTTCGGCCTTGGCCGGCGCGGCCTCCACCGTCTCGGCCTCCTCGTCCTCGTCGTCCGCGCCGCCCGCCTTCGCGCCCTTCGCGGCATCGGGCACCTTGGTGGAGATCACGAGCTCGCCGGAGTTGACGTTCGAGCGCCCCTCCGCGAACGCGAAGCGGTTGAGCATGTCGCCCGACGCGCCGAAGGTCATCGTCGACACGCTCATGCCGCCGCCGACGGCCGACTTCGCGCGGAAGATCTTGATGGCGCACTGCGGCGAGAGGAGGAAGTCGAGCGTCTTCGGCACGTCCTTGACCTCGCCCGTCTCGAAGTTCTTCTGCGTGCCGAGCCCCTGGTCGAGCGTGACCGTGCAGCCGCCGCTCTCGCCCCGGATCGAGGTGAAGAGCCGGTCGCCGGTCGTGCGGATGCGGATCTGGTTCGCGGCGCCCATGCGGGGGATCGCGTAGTGGCTGCCCTTGAGGGAGATCGTGCCCGTCACGCAGCGCACCACCGCCTCGTCGCCGTCGTGCGCGTTCGCGTAGTCGAAGACGCTCTCGCCCGCGATGTTCTCGCAGGAGAACGCGGGGGCGACGACCTTGAAGAGCCCCTCGCCCAGCGAACGCGGCAGCTTCAGCGTCACGCGCCCGCCCTTGAGCTCCAGCGCGCGCGCCGGCGCGCCGATCTCGATCTCGCGCGTCGCGAACTCCGCCGCGCGGTCGAGGACCACGGACGCCTTCTCGCCCAGCGCGAACTCCGCGCGAGGCGCCCCGGCGCCATCGCCCAGGGCGCGCACGACCGAGCCGAAGGGATAGTAGCGGCCCTCGGCGGCGTCCACCCAGTCCGCCGCGCGCGGCTTCAGCACCTGCACCTTCCCCTCCGCGCGCACGCAGCGCATCAGGGGATAGAACGCCTTCCCCGGCTTGGGCGCGGCGGAGGCCGCGACCTCGTCGGCGGGCTTCTCGGCCTCGGCCCCGTCCTGCGCGGAGACGGGCGCCAGGGCGGCGAACGCGGAGACGGACGCCGCGGCGACCGCTGTCTTGAATGAAATGGTCCGATTCATGTAAGACTTCCCTTCTCTTGTGGTCCGTGTATTCTACAATTTTCCGTGCCTGAACGCAACTGCGATGTCGGCGTCAGCGGCTCCTGCAGGCCCGAAAGGCCAGCGCCCCGCCCGCGAGAAGCAGTGCGAGGGAGATCGTCTGGCTGATCGAAAACGGCCCCACCGTGGCGCGCGGGTCGCCGCGCAGGACCTCGATGCCGAAGCGGATGCAGGCGTAGCCGGCCAGGTAGCACCCGATGACCAGCCCCGGCGCCCGCTTCCAGAAACGCCGGTAGAGGACGAGGAGCGCGCAGAAGAGCGCAAACACCGCCGCCGCCTCGAAAAGCTGCGTCGGGAGCACCGGGAGGGCGCACTGGGCGTCGCTCGTGACCAGCCCCGCCCGCACCTGCTCGTGCCAGGCGGGCGAGCCGCGCGGGAACGCCACGGCGCACGCGGCCTCCGAAAGCCGCCCGTAGCAGCAGCCGTAGAAGAAGCAGCCAATCCGCCCGAACGCATGCCCCAGCGGCACGACGACCGCGAAGAGGTCGATGAGCGGGACGATCCGCTCCCGCCGCACGCGGCACCAGACGAGGAACGCCGCCATCGCGAGGATGAGCCCCCCGTAGAACATAAGCCCCCCCTGGTCCACGCGGACGATCTGCCAGGGGTTGGCCGCGAACTCGCTCGACCAGTGCTCGACCACGTAGGCCGCGCGCGCCCCCACGATGCCCGTCACCATCATCAGCACCAGCAGGTTCGAGAGCGGCTCCGCGTCCCGCCCCGTCCGGCGGCAGAGCCACGCGACGACCTGCCACGCCGCGAGGAAGCCGAGCGCCATGCACGCGCCATACGTCTTGACGTGCAGAAAGCCAATGGAAACAAGGTCGGGATGCATCACAGTCCTTTCAGGATTTCGACGGCGAGCTTCGTCGGCGCCGCGTTCGTCGGCGTCAGCCACCACCCTTCGCCGCGCTGCGAGGAAACGAGCCGCAGCGCGATCCGCCCGCTCGGCAGCCCGTTCGTCTTGAAGATGTCGTCCTGCGGGAGGGCGTTCGTGTCGGCATGGCGCCCCAGCCACGCCGCCGCGCGGTCAAGCGCGTGGTCGACCTCGTTCTGGACGGACGGCTCCAGGGGGCCGTCCTCGCGCGGCAGCGGGCGCACCGCGAACGCCGCCGCCAACAGCATTGCCAAAACGGACTTCATGTTGTAAACTCTTTCGCCATGGACACGGAAGAGTATACCAAAAAAGCCCGCGGCCTTTCCCTCCTTTCAGGCGGGCTCGACTCGCAGCTCGCCGTCTGCGTCCTGCGCGCCGCCGGCGCCGAGGTGGAGGGCGTCGCTTTCGAGACCCCCTTCTTCTCGGCCGCCGCCGCCAAGAAGGCCGCCGCCGCCCTCCGCATCCCCCTCCACGTCGTCGACTTCACCGACGACGCGCTCGCCCTTCTCGAAAATCCCCCCCACGGCTTCGGCGGCGCCATGAACCCCTGCATCGACTGCCATGCAAAGATGATCGCGCGCGCGGGCGAGATGATGGCCCGGCTCGGCTGCGACTTCGTCGCCACCGGCGAAGTCCTCAACCAGCGCCCCATGTCCCAGAACCGCCAGTCCCTCGGCGTCGTCGAGGCCTGCTCCGGGCTCAAGGGCCGCCTCGTCCGCCCCCTCTCGGCACAGCTGCTCGATCCGACGATCCCCGAGCAGCAGGGCCTCCTCGACCGCTCGAAGCTGCTCGGCCTCTCCGGCCGCCGCCGCGAGCCCCAGATGGCCCTCGCGAAGCAATTCGGCCTCGTCGACTACCCCTCCCCCGCCGGCGGCTGCAAGCTCACCGAGAAGGGATTCGGCCGCCGCCTCAAGGACCTCAAGGACCACGAGGGCCTCGGCGAACGCCGCCTCGTCGAGCTCCTCAACATCGCCCGCCGCTTCCGCCTCCCGGACGGCACCGGCGTCATCCTCGGCCGCGACGCCCGCGAGAACAAGATCCTCCGGGACGCCCTCGCCCCCTCCGACACCCTGCTCGCCCCCGTCTCCGTCCCCGGCCCCACGGCCCTCCTCCCCCGCGTCCGCTCCCCCGCCGACCTCGCCCTCGCCCAACGGCTCGTCTGCGCCTGGAGCCGCTTCGACCAGTTCCCCGGCGACGTCACCGTCCGCACCACCGCCGACGGCGCAACCTCGGACCTCCCGGTCCCCCGCCCCTACGCCCGCGCCCCCTTCCTCGAAATGATGATCCAATAGCCCCCACCGCCATGCTCGACCAACTTGCCGCCCATCTCGACTCGATCGCCTCGCTCGCCCCCGTCTGGGGCTATGCCCTCGTCTTCTTCTTCATGGCCGTCGAAAGCTCCTTCATCCCCTTCCCAAGCGAAGTCGTGATGATCCCCGCCGGCTTCCTCGCCGCGCGCGGCGAACTGACCCTCCACGCGCCCGTGGCGGACCTCTCGCTCGCCTGCGCCGCCGGCCTCCTCGGCTCCCTCGCCGGGGCCTACTTCAACTACTACCTCTCGGCGAAGCTCGGCGAGCCCTTCCTGCGCCGCTACGGAAAGTGGTTCTTCCTGAAGCCCGAGGCCCTGGACCGCGCCTGCGAGGTCTTCAACCGCTACGGCGCCCTGACGACGTTCGTCTGCCGCCTCGTCCCCGTCATCCGCCAGCTCATCTCGATCCCCGCCGGGCTCGCCCGGATGCCGCTCGGCGCGTTCACCCTCTTCACCGGCCTCGGCGCCGGCATCTGGACCGTCCTCCTCGCCCTCGCCGGCTACGGCCTCGGCCGCAGCGCCGGCGACATCGCCTACAGCGAACTCGTCCACCGCGGCAAGGCCCTGATCGACGCAAACCTCGTCTGGGTCATCCTCGGCGGCGCCCTCCTCGCCGCCGCCTACGTCGGCGTCTCCAAGCTCGTCATGCGGCGGCGGACCTAGCCGCCGGCGGACCGCCGCCTCGCCCACGTGCCGGGCGTCAGCGCCGGTCCTTCCGGATCGCCTCGTAGGACCGTCCTTCCTCGGCGCGGCGGCGCGCGTAGCGCGCCTCGCGCTCCTGGTCCTTCGCGCAGGGCGTGAAGCCCTCCTCCACGTCGCCGCGCGGCGTCGCGCGGAGACGCTCGCCGCCGAGGCGGATGAGCGCGCACGCCGCCTCGCGCGCAGCCGCGTCCGGCGCGCCCGCGAGGATGCGCGAGCAGTCCGGGCGGTCGAAGTCCAGCTGCTCGCGCTGGCGCTTGTCATGCGAGAAGGCGACGGACGCGCCGCAGAGCTTTTCCAGGCGCGCGAGCTCCTCGAAGGTGAGCGGCATGCGCCCGCCCGGGTTGTCGGGGTAGGCGCTCTCGTAGCGCGGGTAGTACGGCGCGTTGAGGTCCATCCAGGTGACGATGCGGTCGCGCTCGTCGTCCGTCAGCGCCACGCCCGCATGGCCGTAGAGCTTCTGCGTGAGCTTCGACGCATGCGCGCCCCACGAATAGGCGGGCTGGATCTCGGCGGGCCCGCCGCCGACGCACTTCACGACGCCCCGCGCCCAGAGGTCGACGTAGCTCGTCGCGAAGTACGCGCCCCGGTCGCCGCTGAGGTTCAGCTTCTCCCCCGCCTTCTTCCCGTAGTCGTGGCAGCCCACGCACTTCGCCGTGAAGACCGGCTGGACCTCCCGCTGGAACGAGTAGAGGTGCGGCGGCGTCCCCCTCTCCAGCCCGCGCAGGTTGTAGGCCCCGTCCAGCTTCGACGGCGCGCGCGCGAGGGCGGCGGGCTTCGCCGAGACGGGCGCCGCCTCGCCCACCCGGTTCTCGTGGCACCCCACGCAGCCGTAGGTCTCGCCCGGCTGCACGTAGGCGCCGCTGCGCATGGACTGCACCATCTTTCCCTCTTCGTCCAGCGCCTGGAAGTAGACGAAGGTGTTGCCGGGCACCTCGAAGGAGGCGCTACCGTCCGCCTCCACCGGCACCGTCCCAAGGACGCGCTTGTTCTCGAAGCTGTGCCAGTTCATCGCCGGCGCCTCCTCGCCATGGCCGAACCAGCCGCGCCGCGGCGTCCAGTTCCGCTTCTCCGGCGATTCGACGATGCGCAGGGCCTTCACCGCGCCGGGCTTGACGCCCTTCATGTGCGTGCCCACGTAGACGTTCTGCACGTAGAAGCGGCCCGGCGCGTGGGGGGCGTCGAACGTGCGCGCCGTGCTGCGCACGACGGGCCGCTTCGCCGCGCGCAGCACGGCCGGCGCGTGGCAGCCGGGGCCGTCCCGGTGGAAGACGACCTCGTTGCCGTGCAGGTCAAGGTAGACGAGCGCCATCTCCGCGCCGCGCCCGACCGTGCGCGTGCAGAGGAAGTGCGCGTCGTCGAGCGGGAAGGCGTCGGCGTACTTGTCCAGGAGGGGGCGCGTCGAGTCGAAGTCCTGCCCGTCCGTGTGGATGCGCGCGCGGAAGTCGACGGGCCAGGTCCGCAGCACGGCCTCCCGCCCCTCCACGCCGCGCGTGCGGTCGATGAGGCCGAGCGCGCCCCAGGGCAGGTCGTGGCAGCTGCCGAGCGTGGCGATCGCGCGCGAGGGGTCGCCGAGGGGGCGCGCGTTGATGACGCCGCCGGGGCTCGTCGTGTTGTTGCCCCAGTAGAGCGCGTGGCCCGTCCCGTCCGGGTTGCACGTCCAAAGGCCCTGCGCGTCGCCGAAGTTCCGGTCGACGTATTCCCACCGGTCGTAGAGGATGCGCCCGTCGGGCAGGACCGCCGCGTGCCCCTCGAAGAGCGTGGACTTCCCGATCTGGTGGATGTTCGCCCCCTCCCCCGTCATGCGGTAGAGGTTCGCCATGATGTGGCGGTTGCACATGCAGTACTTGGGGTCGCGCGTGGAGCTGAAGACGATGTCGCCGTCGGGCAGCCACACGGGGTCGATGTCGCTCACGCCCGCCCCGCGCGTGAGCTGGCGCAGGCCCGATCCGTCGGCGTTGACCGTGTAGACGTGGTAGTCGTCCGCCCGCCCCGCGCGCATCGAGAAGACGATCCGCCGGCCGTCGTAGTCCACCTCGGGGTCGCGCACCGTACGCCCCTTCTCCTCCGGCACGATCACGCGCACGCGCCCCGTCTTCGCGTCAAGCGCCTTGAGCGCGCCCTGCGTCGCGTAGCTGCCCTCGTTGATCTCGCCGCGCTGGAAGATCGTCGCCGTGTTGTGGTGGTCCGTGCGCCACATCGCGCGCGTCGTGTAGACGATCTCGTGCGCCGCCACGAGCGGGTTGTCGCGCACGAGCGCCTGGCGGAGGAAGGCGTCGAGGGCGGCCGGCCGCGCCGCCTCCGCGCGCAGGCGCGCCAGCGACTTCAGATGCACGGCCGCCGGGTAGGCGGGGAACTGCGCGCCGAGCGCGCGGACCGCCGCCTCCGCCCGGGCGAACGCCTCCTCCGGCGCAGGGTCGAGGCCGAGCATCTGCACGACGACGCCCGCCAGGCGGTTCGCGGCGGCCGCCGGCCGCCAGCCCTGGAACTGATGGACCGGCACGCCGCTGGAAAACAGGTGCCACGTGTTGCACGGCCGCGTGACCGCCCACGCGACCTTCGCCTCGGGCCCGTTCGCCGTCGCAGCCGCCACGAACCCCGCCAGCTCCGGGCCGCCCTGCAGCAGCACGAGCCCGAACGCCTCCGCCGCCAGACGCTCCTTCGCGCGCGGCGCCTCCGCCTGAGCCAGCGCGACGCGCCCCTTCAGGGCCTCCGCCAGCGGCGTGCCGAGGTCCTGCTCGCCCGATGCGCGGACGATGAGGACGCGCGGCGCGTCCGGCGCGGACGCGGGGAAGTCCGTGGGGATGTTCTTCTCGCGGTCGGCCTTGCGCGCCGCGAAGTCGCCCGCGCCGACCGTCCCCTCGAACGCGATGTCGTCCACCGTCACGTGGCCCCAGCTTCCAACGGCCTCGTCCGTCACGCGGAAGAAGGCCGCCCGGCCGACCGCGTCCGGCACGTTCCACGTGACAGGGCGCATCGTCTCGGCGTTGTCGCCCGTCGCGCGGGCGTAGACCCGCTCCGTCGCGCGGTCCACAAGCGACAGGGAGGCCGCCCGCCCCCCGCCGATCCGGAAGGTGACCGTCGGCGAGGACAGCGTGACAAGCGGGCTCTCGATCCGCCCCGTCTGACCGTCGTTGGGCGTGTCCTTCTTCGTCTCCAGGGTGGAGAGGAAGAAGCGCCCCCCCTTCGTGTAGGGCCTGCCCGTGTTGTGTTCCCTCGCCCGGTCCGTCACCGGCTTCGCGAACGCCCCCTCGACGACCTGCCAGCCCTGCAGGTCGCCCGTCTCGAAATCGAACACGCCCGCCAGCGCCGCCACGGCGATGCCGCACAGCACGCCCGCCATCCACGTCTTCCGTTCAATGTCGCTCTTCATCCTCATCTCCGATCCTTATGGATGTCTCCTATGGAAGTCTCCAATTCTCATGGCCGCCCTTCACGACCACCTCTTGTACGCCCATCCGCTCGCACGAACACCTGCTTGCACGAACACCCGGCATGAACACCCGCTCGCACGAATACCCGACACGAACACCCGACGCGAACACCCGCTTGCACGACATGAATGCCCGTTTGCACGAATGCCCGGCGCGAACACCTTGTTTGCACAAACACCCAGCGCGAACACCCGCTCGCGCGCATGCCCGGCACGAACACCCGCTTGCACGAACACTCGGCGCGGACACCCAGCACGGATACCCGGCATCGGCATCTTCGACATCTTCCGCACACGGGAAGAGTCTACCATGTCCCCATCTTCCTGACAACGCGCAAGATTTATAAATATCAACATCAACTATCAAAATCGGATCCTCCCTCACAAAGACAACGCTTCCTGTGGACGCCCTCCCGTAGACGCCCCCTCCCGTAGACAACGCCTCCTGTAGACGACCACCCACAGACGCCCCTCCCGCAGACGCCCCCACCCACAGAC
>CAVEVC010000002.1:0-19131 GCA_963618935.1 Clostridiales bacterium CCNA10
GGGGGGGGGGGGGGGGGGGGGGTAAAATCACGCAGCCTTTGCGATCTTTGCGGAAGAGAATTGCGCTGGAAAAAGACTCCGCGCGCCCTCTTTCGTTGCCGCATCGACAGCGAAGCACCCTGCTGTAGAGGCACCCTGCTGTAGAAGCACCCTGTTGTAGAAGCACCCTGTTGGTGGAGGCGTGTCCGGTTGGCGGGGTGAACGGGCGGAGGGCGTCTTGGCGGAGGGTGTCAGTTCTCGTTCGAGTGGAGGCCGCCGGAACCGGCCTTGAAGACGATGTTGCCGTGGTCCGTGCCGGGGACGAGGCAGGCGCAGTTCCAGATGCAGCCGCCGCAGTGGACGCACTTCTCGCGGTCGAACTTCGGCACATCGCCCGGCTCGTCGGAGGGCATGAGCGCCTGCGCCGAACAGATCTCGATGCAGGTGCGCTTCGTGCAGGATCGGCAAAGCGCGGGATCCTCGAAGGCAACGTGGTCCGCAAAGCCGGGGGCGGCCTGGACCTTGCCGCCGAGGAGCAGGGCGTCCTGATGCTGCATCAGCAGTTCGCCGTCGTAGGGGATTGCGGGCCAGCCGCAGGCGTCCATCACCGCGTCGTGGAGCGGCCTGCGCGCCTTTTCGGCGGCCTCCACGCCCGCGCGCAGCTTCACGCGGTCGCAGCGGCGGCCCTTCAGGGCCGTTTCAAGGTCGGGAATGCGCGTAGCCGGGGGGACGGACCGGAACGGCAGCGCAATGCCGAGCATCCCGCGCAGCCCCTCGCCGAGCATGCCCCAGAAGAAGCCCTTGTTGAACCCGTTGCGCGCGCCCGTCGCCTTCTTCAGGCGGCGGTCGAGGGCGGAGGCGCGGCGGGCGGCGACGTAGGTCGCCTCCAGGTTCGCCCGCGTGAAGTCCTTCCCCTCCCGCAGCAGCTGCAGGACGGCGTGCGCGAGCTGGACGCCGCTTTCCCACGCCTCGTCGACGCCGGCGTTCGCAAGGACGTCCGTCGTGCCGGAGCCCTCGCCGATGCGGGCGTAGCCGTCGCCGCAGAGGAAGGGTTCGCCCTCCTGCCCGCTTTCCTGGAGCGACTTCGCGCCCCAGCTGACGAGCTTGCCGCCCTTGATGTGGCGCCAGACGTAGGGGTGCTGCATCCAGTGCTGGAGGTAGCGGTAGGTGGTCCGCACGGGCGTATCCTGCCAGGGCGCGACGAAGATGCCGAGCGAGGCGGTGCGGTTCGGGTAGACGTAGAGGAAGCCGAAGATCTCCGGCTCGGGGAAGCCGAGCGTGTGGATGACCGTGCCGGGCTGCAGCTCGCAGCTTTCGGGGAGCTGCACGACGGCCTTCATGCCGACGCCCCAGTCGTAGCGGTGATGCCCCTTCGGGAGGCCGAACTTCGCGTCGAGGGCGCGCCCGACGGCGCCGACGGGGCCGTCCGCCACGACGGTCAGCGCGGCCTTGACGTCCATGCCCGGCATGAACGCGTCCCCGGCGGGCGTGCCGTCCTTCTCCACGCCCTGGTCCGCGAGGCGCACGCCCGTCACGGCGTCGCCCGCGAAGAGCGGTTCGGCGACGGGCGTGCCCGGCATCACCATGAGGCCCGCCTCCATCACCTTCTGGGAGGCCCACGTCATGAAGGCGCCCATCGACAGCACGAGGCCGCCGCGCTTGTCCATGAACGGCGGCGTGAACGGCAGTTCGCGCGCGTGCCACTTCCCGCCGCGCATGAAGAGGCCGCCCAGCCTGAAGGCGAAGTCGCAGAGGCGCGTGAGGGGGGTGCGCTTCGACGCGCCGAGATGGTCGAAGAGGTAGGCCGTATGCTCGGCGCCGACGGCGGCGCAGTTCGGGATCTCCTGGGTCAGGTCGACGCCGGGGAAGGAGCGGCGGATGGCCTCGGCCTTCGTGACGACGCCGGAGACGCCGAAGCCGGGATCGTCGGCGCGCTCGTAGCACATCACCTGCAGGGGGCAGCCCGGCAGGACCTTCGACTCGTAGAGCGGCGTGCCGTCCTCCTTCGTCTTCGCCAGCTCGGGGCCGAGGGTCGCGAGGAATCCGGCGGCGGCGGGACCAAAGCCCGCCACCACGATGTCCGCCTGCATCTCCTGCCGTTCCGTCATGAAATCCGTCCCTTCTCCAGTGTAAGCGTGCGGTCGCACCGCGCGGCCGCGTCCTGCGAATGCGTGACCATCACGCACGCGAAGGGCGCGTCGTCGACCTCGAAAAGCAGCTTGAGGATCTCGGCGCCGGTGAGCGCGTCGAGGTTGCCCGTCGGCTCGTCCGCAAAGACGATCTCGGGGCGGCACATCAGCGCCCGCGCGAGGGCGACGCGCTGCTGCTCGCCGCCGGAGAGCTCGGCGGGCAGATGGCCGAGGCGGCGCGAAAGGCCCACCCGCTCCAGCAGCGCGCAGGCGCGCGCGCGGGCCCCTGCGCGCGGCACGCGCCCCGTCATCGTCGGCAGCATCACGTTCTCCACGACGTCGAGCTCGGGCATGAGGTGGAAGCCCTGGAAGACGAAGCCCATGCGCGTCGCCCGCAGGCGCGTGCGGCGGCGCGCGGCGCCAAGCCCGGCGAAGAGCGAGACGCCGCCGAGCCGCACGTCGCCCGCCGTGGGCACGTCCAGCCCGCCCAGCAG
Organism: Clostridiales bacterium CCNA10; assembly: GCA_963618935.1. Taxonomy (GTDB): domain Bacteria; phylum Verrucomicrobiota; class Kiritimatiellia; order RFP12; family UBA1067; genus RUG572. The sequence goes on from CAVEVC010000002.1 coordinate 2,603, forward strand.
ATTGAGGAGCGTCGACTTGCCCGCGCCCGAGCGCCCGACCACCGCCACGCGCTCGCCCGCCTCCACCGCGAAGGAGACCCCATCCAGCACCCGGATGGGCTTCTGACCCGGCAGGCGGTATTCCTTCACGAGGTTCTGGACATTCAGCAGCATGATGCGGACACCCTCACGAAACAGCCCTCACGACCCCAACGCCTCGACGGGGTTCTTCGACGCCGCGAGGAACGCGGGGACCAGGGCCGCGAGCAGGCCGAAGACGTAGACGATCACGACAACCCACACGACGTCCGACGCGACGAGGCGGTAGGGGATCGAGTCGAGCCCGTAGACCGCCTTCGGGAAGACCTGCACGCCGAAGTGCGCGAGCTGGTCCACGAGGTTCTGCAGGTTCCGCAGGATCGCGTAGGCCAGGGCGAGCCCCAGGCCGACGCCCACCGTCACCTGCACGAGGCCGTGGACCACGAACGCGCCCATGATCTTCCCGCGCGGGAAGCCGAGCGCCTTGAGGAGCCCGATCTCCGGCGTCTTCTGCACGGTCAGGACGAGGAGGGTGTTCATCACGCAGAAGAGCGCGACGACCGTCACGAGCATGAGGAGGAGCGCGGTCATGTTCTTCTCGACGGCGAGCGCGTTGAAGAGCTCGCGGTCCGCCTCGCGCCACGTGACGAGGCGGCACGACGGCGCGCGTTCGCGGATCTGTTCGCAGAGGGCGTCGAAGGCGGGCGCGTCCCCCGGGGCGGCGGTCTTCACGTGGATCGCGAAGACGCCGTGCTCCAGCCCCATCAGGTCCCGCGCGTTCGCGAGCGAGCAGACGCAGAAGCCCGCGTCGTAGTCGCGCTGGCCGGATGAGAAGATGCCCGTGACGCGCCATTTGAGCGGCAGGAAGATCTCGTCGCGCGCGGCGAGGGTCTTCGGCGAGTAGACCGTCACGTCGTCGCCCACCCAGACGCCGAGCGAACGGGCGAGATCGACGCCGAGGACGATCGCATCCCCCTCCAGGTCGTAGGCGCCGGCGCGCGGCGCGCCGATCTTGTAGGCGGCGCGGAAGCGGTCGGGATCGACGCCCAGCACGATCGGGGCCGCGACGCGGCCCCGGAAGGAGAGCATGACGCGCGTGTCGATTTCGGGCGAGACCGACACCACGCCCGGCAGGGCGGCGAGGTCGCGCGCCAGACGGTCCTCGTCCTGGACGACCTGCCCCCCGCCGCGCGGCATGAGCGAGACATGGGGCTTGAAGTCGAGGATCTTCTCCTCCCAGAGGTCGCCGAAGCCCGTCATGACCGCGCGCACGACGACGACGACGGCGACGCCGAGGAGGACGCCCAGGACCGAGACGCAGGTGATCACGGAGACCACGCTGCGCCGCGGCTTGAGGTACTTGAGGGCGAGAAAGAGGCTAAAGGGCATGGCGTCCCGGCGGGGGCGGCGCGCGCGGTCAGATGTCGACCGTGACGCCGATCTCGCCGCCCTTGTCCTTCGAGAGCGTCTCGACGTCGACCTCGACCTCGGTCGCCTTGAGCTGCGTCGTCGGGAGGTAGCGGTAGTAGACCATCAGCTGGAGGGCCGCGAGGCAGGTGCCCATGACGTCGTAGTTGTAGTGGTCCTTGTTCTCCCAGCGGCCGATCGGGCGGTCCTTGCCCGCCGGGTCCTTGACCGTGACGGGCTGGCCGGCCTTGTCGGTGACGGTGATGACCGTCTTCGTGTAGAGGGCCTTCATCTCGGCGTTCCACTTCTTCCAGAGCGTGAAGTTCGCCGGCGTCGCGTCCTTGCACATGCCGGCCTGGTACTTGCACTGCGCCGCGTAGTAGCAGTAGTACTGCGGATTGTGGCGCGTGCCGCCCGGCGCGTAGGAATACTCCTTGTCGAGCGAGGGCTGCCAGTCGCGCATGACGTTGAGGGCGTTTGCGACCTCCTTGTCGCGGGCGTAGCCGAGGAGCTGCATGGCGAGGCAGCCGACGCCCGCGAGGCCGCCCGTGCCGCCCTTGTGGTTGGTCGTCGCGCGGTAGACGAAGCCGGCCTTCTCGGAGTAGTTGCGCTTCTTGAGGCAGTTGACCGCCTTCTTGACGCACTCCTCCATGCCGGGGAGGTGGATGCCGGCCATCTTGCCGGCCTTGAGCGCCTGCATGGCCCAGCCGCCGAACGAGATGTCGTCCGGGCCGTCCTTGGTGATGCGCGCCATGTTGTAGTTCCAGCCGCCCGTGGCGGTCTGGCCGCTGATGATGCGCCCGAGGGTCTTCTCGGCGGCCTCGCGGGCGTTCGGGTTCTTCGTCATGCCGTAGGCCTCGCAGAGGGCGTAGGTGCCGATCAGGAAGCCGTATTCCGAGCCGCCGGCGCCGGACATGCGGATGTAGGGCGTGTTGCCGTTGGGGTCCTTCGCCGGCTTCCCGTCCTTGCCCTTGACGACGTAGACGCTGTTGATCAGGTAGTCGAGGGCCTTCTGGACGGTGGGGCCGAACTCCTTGGAGGCGGGCGTCTCGCCGTGGGCGAGGAAGGTCAGGATCGCGAAGCCGGCGCCGGCCGCCTTGTCCATGCCCTTCTTCAGGCCGAACTCCGGCCTCGTGCCCCAGGATCCGTCGGGGCTCTGGGTCGCCTTGAGCCAGCGCAGGGCCTTCATCACGGCGGCCTCGGTGGCGGCGTCGCCGTAGGAGGCGCCGCCGCGCGTGAAGGTGCCGCGCACGCCCGCGCCGCGCGAGGTGCCCATCACCGACTTCATCGTGACGGGGCTCTTGATGTTGAGCATCGCGTCGACGGAGGCGACCTTCACGGACTGCGGCTCGGCGGTCGGGGCGGGCGCCGCCTCGGAGGACACCGCGACGGGGTTGATCGACGGCGCGTCGATCGAGACCTCGATGTTGTCCATCTCGGGCGGGGGCTCCGCCTCGGGCGGCGTCTCGATCTCCTCCAGCGCGTCGTCCTGCTGGTCGGCCTGCACGATCTCGACGCGGAGCTCGCGCTTCCCGTCGCCGGAGACCGCCGTCACGACGAACAGCGTCGCGCCGATCAGGACCGGCAGCAGGATCGCCAGCAGGGGCGCGGCCTGGCGCTGCAGCTCGACGATGGCCTCCTTGTACTCCGGGGAGCTGCGCGGACGCCCCAGGCCGACGAACATCTTGAGCAGGCGGCGGAAATAGCCGTCGTCCTCGAACTTCGCCATCTCGGCGTCAAGCTGTTCCTTGATCTCTTCCTCGTCGATCGTTTCCATTGGGGCGACCCTCCTTCCTTCCTTCGCTGGCTACATGCTGAAGATCGACAGGTTGTACATGCCGTACTTGTTGCAGGTGTCGAGCGCGTCCACCAGGAACTTGTGCGGCGAGTCCATCGTGCAGCGCACGATCACCGTCGACTTCTTCGAGACGGCCGCGAGCTGCTTGATGTTGCGGTCGAGCTCGCGGAGCGAGACGCCGCGGCTGTTGAACACGAAGCCGCCGGGGCCGATGTCGATCTTGATCTGGGTGTCGTTCTCCTCGCTCGACGCCGCCGCCGCGTTCGGGGCCGGGCGGTTCGCGTTCAGCTTGGAGAAGATGTCCTCCTGCTTGATCGTCACGACGAAGAAGATGATCAGCTCGAAGACGACGTCGATCATCGGCGTCATGTCAAGCTGCGGATTGTCCTGTTCCTTGCGTGCCATGGGCGGGGCCTCACTTCTTCTTCTCGGTCTTGCGGTCGTAGACCGCCACGAACGAAAGCTTCCAAATGCCGTTCATCGTGCAGGCGTTCATCACGTCCGCCACGGACTTGTGCCGCGCGCGGTAGTCCGCTCGGATGAGGACGGGGAACTCCCCGTACTTGCGCATGCGCTCCTTGACGCGGCGACCGAGCTCGGCGGGGGTGATCGTGACGTCGCACATCGAGATGCGCCCGTTCCGGGCGACGTCGACGATCAGGTGGGTGGGGGGCAGCTCGTCCGGCGTCAGCTCGATGCCGTGCTTGCCGTCCTCCAGGCGCACCGTCTCGTCCTTGGCGGTCGCCTGGGTGAGCGTCACGACGAAGAAGATGATCAGCTCGAAGACGACGTCGATCATCGGCGTCATGTCCAGCTGCGGATTTTCCTGTTGCTTTCGTGCCATGTCCGACGGTCCTTTCGGGTCCTGGGGGGACGCAGGTGAACCGGTGGTTTAGGCCTGCTGCGCGTTCTCGTCCACGACCTCGACGTTGCGGAGGCCCTTCAGGAGCTCCATCGTGAGCGCGGTCATGCGCATGATGAGGCGGGTCGCCTTGTTGCGCAGCGAGTAGTAGACCGTGATGGAGGGGATGGAGACGCACAGGCCGGCGGCGGTGGTCCAGAGGGCCTGGCCGATGGAGTTCGCGAGCATCGAGGCGTCGCCCGCGCCGCCCTGGGCGAGGGCCTCGAACGTCAGGATCATGCCCTGCACCGTGCCGAGCAGGCCGAGGGACGGGCCGAGGTTCGAGCAGACGGAAATCCACGTCAGGCGCTGCGTCAGGCGCTCGGTCTCCAGGTCGGCCGCGCCGTTGACCGCCTCCTGGATGACGTCGTAGCCGTCCTCGACGTGCTGGAACGCCGTGCTGAGGATGTTCGACATCGCGCTCGGCTCGTTCTCGCACACCTTGAGGGCCTTCACCACGTCGCCTTCGGCCATCGCGCTCTGGACGTTCGTGATGAGCGAGGCCGGCATGAGCTTCTGGGGCTTGATGAGGACGAAGCAGTCCACCGCGAAGTAGATGGCCATCGCGCCGTCGGCGAAGAGCGCGGCCCAGAGGAGGAAGCCGACGACGCCCGATCCGAAGACGATCTCGACGAAGCCGCCGCCGGAGGGCTTGGACTGGTTCGGGTCGACGGGCTTGCCGTCCGCGCCGACCAGGTCGCCGCCGCCCTGCTGCGCCGCCGTCGGCGCCGCGTCCTGCGCCATCGCCACGCTCGCCACAACGGGCGCCACCACAAGGCCGAGCATCATCGCCGCGGCCATCGCCGACTTCTGGATCTTCTTCATGTTCATTGTGTTTGTTCCTTTTTGAAGCGTTTAAACTGAGTTGAGTTGGGAAGCTGGAGGTTGGGGCCTCAGGGTCAGCGCGCGGCCCAGGGGCTCGCCGCGTAGCTCTGCTTGAGCTCCGTGCGCATCGCGTCCGCGCGCCCGCTCTGGCCGAGCTTCTCGAAGCAGCGGGCGGCCTTGTAGAGGGCTTCGGGGCGCAGACGGGCGGCGACGTCGTCGTCCGTGTAGAGGAAGACGACGCGCAGGTAGCCGTCGACGAGCGCCTTCTTCGTGGCGTCGAGCGAGTCGGCGCCCTCCTTGAGGATCGCGTCGCCGCGCAGGGTGAGGGCGGCGCCGGCGGAGAAGCGGTCGCCGCTCTTGGCGGCCTTCTCCAGCTGGGCCTCCAGCTTCGCCTTGCGCCCGAGGGCCAGCAGCGCGCTCCAGTAGGCGGGCGCGAGCTCGCCCGCGTAGGCGGCGGTGGCGTCGTCGTCGATGATCGCCTCGCACGCGCGGAGGGCGTCGTTCGCCTTGCCCGCCGCCAGGTAGGCCTCGGCGAGGTAGCGGCCCGCGGCCTTGTCCCACTGGAGGTGGCGGTAGTCCTTTGCGATCTGCTGCAGCGCGGGGATCGCGGCGGCGCCCTGCCCCTTCTGGACCTGCGCGACGGCCTCGTCGTACCCGGCGGGCCTGTCGATCTCGATCTCCGCGACGTCGGCGGGCTTCACCTGGATCTCGGTGTTGCCCTTCGCCACCACGTACGCCTTGTCGCGCACGCTCCAGCGGATGGCGCCCTTCTGGGTCGCGCCGCCCTCGGTCGTGATCGACCCCGTGGCGGCGCCGAAGGCGGCGGCGGACGCAAGGGCCGCCAGCGCCGTGACTACGCTCTTTCGCATTGCCATTTCCACTCCTTGAAGTTCCTGGTGCCTACTGGTCCGCCTTGGCCTGGTTGACGGCGTTCTGGACGGCGGTCTTGTGCCTGCCGTTCGGGAAGAGCGCCATGTACGCGTCGCCGTACTTGAGGATCATCTCCGTCTGCCCCTTGCCGAGCTTCGCCATGAGCGGCAGCGCGGACGCATAGCAGCGCTCGAGGTTCGCGAGCTGGGCGGCCGTCATGTCCTTCGCGGGATGCTCGGCGGTGGGCTCGTGCGACATGAGGAAGGCGATGAAGGCGTTCGCGGCGAGGCCGCACGTCTCCTTCGCCTTGTCCTTGAGGTTCATCGCCTCCTCGGCCTCCATCTTCCTCACGAGCACGTCGCCCGATCGGAGGTCCAGCTCGTCGATCTCGGCCTGGGTCTTGCAGTGTCCGCGCAGGCGCTTGATGGCGCGCACCGCCGCGTTGAAGTACTGCTTGCGCAGCTCGTCGTCCTTCTCCACGCGGCCCTCCTCGGAGGCGACCTCCACGATGAGCTCGTAGGCGTCGACGACGAGCTTGCTCTTCGCGTACTTCTCCACGAACTGGTCGAGCTTCTGGTGCGCCTCGGCGTAGAGCTTCTGGCCGGCGGCCGCCTGGGCCTGGCCGAGCGTGGCGCGCGCGACGATCGCCGTCTTCGACGTCTCGTTCGTCACGGTCTTCTGGGCGAGGTCGATGGACTTCGTGTAGGCCTCGCCCGCGACGTCCCAGCCCTTCGCCTCCAGCAGCGCGTCGCCGGCGGCGAGGAACTGCCCGGCGGTGTACTTGCCGTCCGTCGTCTCCAGCATCTGCTTGTACTGCGCCACGCCCTCCTGGCGGAGGCCCATCTCGATGAGCGTCTTCGCGAGGCGCGGCACGGAGTTCTTGGCCTCGTCGGAGTCCGGGAACTCGCCCTGGAGGCGCGCGAACGCCTTCTGCGACTCGTCCATCTTCTTCTCGGCGGTGTAGATCGTGCCGATCTTCACGAGCGCGGCGGGGCCCCACGTGCCCTTCGGGTAGGCGGCGAGGTAGCGCTCGTAGGCCTTGACGGCCTGCTGGCGGAAGACGGGGATCTTGTCCTCCGGCCACGCGAGGCGCTGCCAGCAGTCGCCTTCGAGGAAGATCGCCTGCTCGCGGCGGAGCAGGAACTTCTCCTTGTCGCCCTGCGGGAGGCCCTTGTTCGACTCCAGCTCCTTCGTGATGCCGTCCGACACGGCGCGGAAGTCCTTGATCGCCCGCGCGACGTCCCGTGAGGCGGCCTTGCGCATCGCCTCGGCGGCCGCCACGTCGTTCGTCTCGGCCGCCGCCGTGAACGCGGCGAAGCCCGCCTTCTGCTGCATCTGCGCGAGCTGCAGGAGCGCGGTCGTGCGGTCGAGCGGCTTCTTCGTCGTCCCGGCGAACCGGCGCAGCCAGGCCTTCTGCGCCTCCGCGTCGCCCGTCTTCGCGGCGCAGACGGCGAGGAACTGGAGGGAGCTCGCGACGTGCGGCGAGTTCGTGTAGGCCGTCACGACGAGCTCGTAGTAGTGCGCGGCCTGCTCCCAGTCCTCGGCCTTGTAGGCGAGCCCCGCGAGGGAGAGCGCGCGCTGCGCGGCGTTGTAGTGGTTCGGGAAGTTCTTGAAGTAGAGGTCGTAGACCTGCTGCGAGCGGGCGAGCGCGCCCAGCTCGCGCTCCTTCGCGGCGAGGCGCTGCAGCTCGTCGCCCGCCGCGCGCGCGCGGGCGTCGTTCACGCCGGCGAAGCGCTTCGCCAGGTCCTCCTCCGCCGCGTCGGCCGCCGCGCGGTAGGCCTGCTTCTTCTGCGCGTCCTTCGCGTCGTGCCAGAGGGCGAGGTTGCAGTCGGCTACCACGGCCACGGCGCCGGGGATCTCCTCGGCGTCGGGGAACTGCTGGATGAGCGGCTCGTAGGCCTTCAGGGCCGCCGTGCAGTCGCCGCCCTTGTAGACCTCGAAGGCGTTCGCGAACTGCGTGCGGCGCACCTTCTTCATCTGGTCCGGCGACACCTTCACGGCCTTCTTGAGGTCCACCTTGTAGCGCGCGAGGACGAACGCCGCGATCTCGTCGTAGAGCCGCCCCGCCGCGCCCGCGCAGGACGCCTCGGGGTACTTCACGTAGACGTTGACCGCGTGGTTGAACGCGCCGAGGCCGTTGCGCTTGCCGTTCTTGCCGCGCGCGCCGAGGATCATGGACTTGATCTTCTCCTCGTCCGGCTTCTTCTCCTTCGCCTCGGCCTGCGCGCCCTCCCAGAGCATCTGCGCGAGCAGGTAGCGGCACTCGGGCATCGGGCTCATGCGCACGAAGCCCCGGCGGCCGTCGGGGTCCTGCTCCACGAGGTTGTTGTGGATGTCCGAGAGCTGCGGCATGTACTCGCTGACGAGGTCCTGGGCCTTCTCCATGTCGCCGTTGAGCATCTCGATGTGCGCCTTCATCGCGATCGCCTTGCCGAAGACGATGATGAGCTCGTTCTTCCAGAGCAGCTTGTTGACGATCTTCGTCGCCTGGGCGAGGTAGTCCGCGCGCGTCTTCGCCTTCTTGGGGTCCTTCATCTCCTCCGCGAGGCGGATGAGGAGCGACACGTCCTCCATCGCCACCGCGCACCACCGCTGCTCGGTCTCGCCCGTCTCGGGGATCTTCGCGAGGAGGCTCGCGTACATCTTCACGGCCTCGTCGAAGTTCTTCTCGTTCACGCAGATCTGCGCCCACTTGAAGCCGGACTCCACGTAGAAGTCCATCAGGTCGGCGCCCGGCTGCGGCACGGCCTTGAAGAACTCCTGGTAGATCTTGCGGCACTCCTTCATCTCGGAGCGGGCGTAGTAGGCGTCGGCCATCGAGAGGCGCAGCGCCCAGTACTCGCCGCCCTTCTTGTCCTTCATGCCGTCGACGACCTTCTGCACGTCCGCGAACCTGCCGAGGCGCAGCGCGCCCTGCAGCTCCAGCACCTTCAGCTTGGGCCCCATCTGCGGCCACTTCTTCTTCGCGGCGGCGATGACCGGCTCCGCGAGGTCCGGCATGTTCGCGTCGACGAGCGCGCCGATGTACGCCAGCTCCGTCTTCATCGCGGCGTCTTCGGCCTTGGACGGGGCGGCGGCGGCCGCCGCCTCGGGCGCATCCTCCGCCCTCGCCGCCGCGAAGGGCGAGGGCGCACACGCGGCGAGGACCGCGAACGTCAGCACGTAGGTATGTGGAATGCTCATGGTGCGGGGAAGTATAGAGAAAAAAACGGCGTGCGTCAAGCACGCCGTTTCCGGTTTTTCCCCGCACGGGAGGCGCCCCCGCGAGGGGAACGCCGCCGCTACTTGTCGTCGAGCGCCGCGACGCCGGGCAGCGTCTTGCCCTCGAGGTATTCGAGGCTCGCGCCGCCGCCCGTGGAGATGTGGCTCATCTCGGCCGCGCGGCCGCTCTTCTTCACGGCGGAGACGCTGTCGCCGCCGCCGATGATCGACGTGCCGCCGTGCGCCTTCACCGCGGCGACCGCGTCGCACACGCCGAACGTGCCCTTCGCGAGGGGCGCGAACTCGAAGCAGCCCATCGGGCCGTTCCACACGACCGTCTTCGCCGACTGGATCGCGTCGCCGAAGAGGGCGATCGTCTTCGGGCCGATGTCGAGGCCCATCCAGCCGTCCTCGATGTCGCCCTCCGCCACCTTCAGCGTGACGTCGCCCGCGTCCTTCTCGGCCGGGAACTTGTCCGCCGCCACGTTGTCGACGGGCAGCAGGAACGTGATGCCCTTCGCGGCCGCCGCCTCCAGCATCTCCTTCGCGTAGGCGAGCTGGTCGTCCTCGCAGAGGGAGGCGCCCACCTTCTGGCCCTTCGCCTTCAGGAAGGTGTAGGCCATGCCGCCGCCGACGATGAGCGTGTCGACCTTGCCGAGCAGGTTCTTGATGACCTTGAGCTTGTCGGAGACCTTGGCGCCGCCGAGGATGGCGACGAACGGGCGCACCGGGCGCTCGACCGCGTCGCCGAGGAACTGGATCTCCTTCTCCAGGAGGAAGCCGCTCACCGCCGGGCGCAGGTAGTCCGCCACCACCGCCGTGGAGGCGTGGGCGCGGTGCGCCGTGCCGAAGGCGTCGTTGCAGTAGACGTCGCCGTAGGAGGCGAGCTTCTTCGCCATCTCGGCGCGGGCGGCCTTGAGCTCCGCCTTCTTCGCGGCGAACTCCTCGTCGGTGAGGTGGATGCCCTTCTTCTCGTCGTCCTTCTTGACCTTGCCGTCCTCGGCCTTGTAGAAGCGGGTGTTTTCGAGGAGGGTGACGTCGCCGGGCTTCATCGCCTGGACGATGCCGTCCGCCGCCAGGCAGTCCGGCGCGAACGCGACGGGGCGGCCGAGCTGCTTCGCGAGCGCGTCGGCCACCGGCTTGAGCGAGAACGCCGCCTCGTAGCCCGTGCCCTTCGGCCGGCCGAGGTGCGACATCAGGACGAGGGACGCGCCCTGCTCCAGCACGTACTTGATGGAGGGGAGCGCCGCGACGATGCGCGTGTCGTCCGTGATCGTCCCCGAGCCGTCCTTCGCCATCGGGACGTTGAAGTCGACGCGCATGAGCACGCGCCGGCCCGCGAGCTCGACGTCGCGCAGGGTCTTCTTAGCCATGCTGCGTGCCTTTCCCTTCCGCCTCGGCGGCGGCCGCTTCCATCTTGTTCAGCTTGAGCTGCGCGCGGGACTTCTTGCGGTTGGCCGTGTTCTTCTTGATCACGCCCTTCTTCACGGCCTTGTCGAGGCCGCTCACGAAATCCCTGAACTCCTTCTCGGCCTCGTCCTTCTTGCCGGCGTCCGCCGCCTTGAAGAGCTTCTTGTGCGCGGTGTGCAGCCGGGTCTTGACCGCGACGTTGCGCTTGTTGGCCTTCGCGTTCTGACGGTCGCGTTTGCGGGCGGAACGGCCGCCTTTGATGTTCGCCATGTTGACTTACTCCTATTGGTGCGAAAACAATTGAGGGCATATTGTAGCGAAACCCGCGCCGAATGTGAATAGGTAAAATCAAGAAAGTTCAAAATCCCCCTTGCGCGCGGCGGCGCAATCGTGTATACTGTCACTCGTTTTCAACCAAGCCAGGTTAGCACAGCTGGTAGTGCGGCTCATTCGTAATGAGCAGGTCGGCGGTTCGAATCCGTTACCTGGCTCCATCGGCAGAACCACGGGACTTCCCCGTGGTTTTTCTGCTTTCTGGGGTGGGCGTAGAGGGCAGGGGTCGCAACAAGTTGCGACCGAACGCGAAGTACCCGCGCCGGCCCCCCCCCTGACGGCCCTACTTCAGCGCGCCCGACGCGGCAAGGGCGCCGAGGACGGCGAAGAGCGCGCCCAGCGCGGCGGACGCGGCGCCGACGGCGCGCACGCGCGGCGGCCTCTCCGCCAGCCACGCGCACGCCTGGCGCACCCGCCACGGGTAGAACATGCCGAACATGCCCGCCGCCGCGCACGCATACGCGAAGACGACGAGCGCGAGCCGCCACGGCGTCTCGCAGAGGCGGATCGTCGGGAACATCTCGCCGGGGAAGAGCATGCACAGCGCGCTCGCGCCCCGGATGGGCAGCAGGTTCTCCATCCACCAGCAGGTCAGGACGGTCAGCACGGCCGCGAGAATCCACAGCTCGCCGGGGAAGACCTTCAGGAACTTGTCGAAGACGTCGATGCCGATCGTGTCGCACTCGTATGCCGTCCAGAACCAGCCCGCGGCGCAGAGGACGCGCCCAGCAGCCCGGGAACGCGGGAACGCCACCAGCGCCCGCGCCGCGCCATCCGCCGCCGCGAGCGAAAAGAACCCCCACGCCGCAAGCGGCGCCCCAAGAACAAAGAACCACATCGCCATACCGTCTTAACCTTTAACTGTCAACCGGGCCTCTGCAGCAACCATTTAACCATTTAATCACTTAACTACTTAAAGCGAATACTTAAAGCGAAGCGACTGAACTACTTAAAGCGAAGCGACTGAATCACTCAAAGCTTCTCGAACTCCTCCCAGCCACGCCGGACGGGCGGGCCGGCGAGGCACGCGTTCGCCGCGTCGTTGCCGACGAAGCGCCCCGCCGCCGGGTCGAAGTCGAGCTTCGGCTCCGCGAGGCGCTGCGCGACCGCGCCGAGCGCCAGCACCTGGGAGAGCGGGCCCGCCACCGCGAAGTCGCTGTTCGCCCGCTCCTCGCCCCTCACCGCCTTGAGGAAGTTGAGGTAGTGCCCGCTCCGCCCCTTCGGGAAGTCCCGCAGCGCCGCCTTGACGGCCGGGTCGCGCGGGTCGCCCCCCGCGACGAGCCGCAGCGCGCTGCCGTGGCTGCCGCGCGCGAAGACGCGCCCGTCCTTCAGGTGCAGCTCCGCCCCGCAGTCCCGCCGCCGCCACGTGCGGTCCGCCACCCCCGCGACCGGCGCCGGGAAGTTCCCCGCCCCGTCGTGCCAGTCGAGCGTGCAGGCGGGCAGCCCCTCGCCGCGCGCGGGGAAGACGTAGCGGACCGTGGAGGCCATCGGGAAGACGACCGGCGTGCGGCGGTCGTTCTTCACCGTCTCGATGCGCACCGGCAGGCCGAGCCGCAGGAACTCGTGCGCCGCGTCGAAGAGGTGCGCCCCCCAGTCCCCCAGCGTCCCCGTGCCGTACTCGTAGAAGCAGCGCCAGTCGCCGTTGATGAAGTTGTGGTTGAAGGGGCGGAACGGACGCTGCGAGAGCCATGCGTCCCAGTCCATCTCCGCCGGCGCCGCCTCCTCGCCCGGCATCTCCGCGAGCGTCCCCTTCCACTTGAACCAGCGGCGGTTGTTCGCGCACATGTAGGCGTCGACGTGCGTGACGTCCTTCACGAAGCCGCTCGCGACGAGCGCCTTCATCTGCCAGTAGTTGGCGTCCGAATGGCCCTGGTTGCCCATCTGCGTGACGACCTTGTGCTTCTTCGCCGCCGCCGTCATGAGGCCGACCTCGCGGAAGCAGTTGCCCATCGGCTTCTCGCAGTAGACGGCCTTGCCCATCGCCATCGCGAGCATCGCGGCCGGGAAGTGCGCGAAGTCGGGGGTCGCGATGCACACGGCGTCGATCTCCCGCCCGCGCTCGTCGAGCATCCGGCGGACGTCCTGGTAGCGCGGCACGTCCGGGCACGCCTTCAGCACGTCCAGCGTGTGCTCCGCCCCCATCTGCACGTCGCAGAGCGCCACGACCTCCACGAGGTCCCGGTAGTACGCGAACATGTTGAAGTCGTGCTTCGCCTGGTGCCCGATGCCGACGAAGGCCATGCGCACCTTGCCGTTCGGCGAGGCCGCCGCCGCGCGCAGGTTCGGAAACGCAAGGGCGGCGGCCCCTGCGGCCGCCGTTCCCAGAAAATCACGCCGCGAAAGTTGCATAGGGCGCGAGTATACCATAATTCCGCCCGCCCGGGGGGCGGCCTACCGCAGCAGCAGCACCGTGCCGCGCGGCCGGATGAAGAGCGTGCCGCGCCCGTTGAGCGTGCCGAGGAGGCCCGGCTGGTCGGCGAGCGAGACGTAGCCCACGTAGCTCCGCCCGGCGACGTTCAGGCGGCGGACCTCGTTCGTGCCGTCGAAGTCGAGCGTCAGCTGCGCGCCCGCCGCCACGTCGATCTCCAGCGTCTCCGGCAGGTCGAGGGGGCGTTCCGCCTCGACGCGGTAGAGCTGCGCGGCGTCGATGAGCGTCGTGCGGTCCACCGTCGGCGTCCCCTCGCCGCCCCACGCGCTCAGCCCCCGGAAGCCCACGTCGTAGGCGCCCCCCTCCTCGGGGATGCGCACGAGGTAGGCGTATTCGTGGAAGTTCGTCGTCGCCACCGTGTCCGTCGCGCCGAGCCAGTTCGTCACGCCGCCCCGCGCGCAGAAGAACGCGACCGGGTTCAGGCCGTTGCCGAAGCTCAGCGACCCGGGCGCGCTGCGCGAGGCGAGGTTCGCGGAGAGGCGGTAGAGCCCGCCCGTCGGGAACGTGACCGTCTGCGCCACCGTGTCGTCGTTCACGAGCCGCACGCAGGCCCCGCCCTCGAACGCCTCCAGGCCGAAGTAGGTGCGGTAGAAGCCGTCGTACTTCAGCTGCCCCGTGCCGCTGATCTGGCCCGGCTTCGGCGTGACCGTGATCTGCCAGGGCGCCATGCTCTCGAAGCCGCCCTGCCGGAGCAGGTTCTCGCCCGGCCCCGCCGCGCGCACGAGCGCGAGGTTGTCGAGGATGCCGTGGCCGAAGCGCTGTCCCTCCACGGGGAGGCCGCCCGTCAGCGTCAGCGTGACGGGCGTCGCGCCGTCCACCGTGAACGTCCCCGGCCAGTCGCGCGGCAGGAGCGCGCACGACCTGTTCGTCACCGTGCCGAGCGCGGCCGCCGCCCCGCCGGACGTGATGTCCGCCGCCACCATGTAGCCATGATAGCCGTAGCCCGCCGACGTCGCCCAGCTGCAGAAGTCCGCGCGGAAGCGCCACGTCCCGGCCGGCGGCGTGAACGTCGTCGCCAGCTGCGAGCCGACGCCGGACATGTAGAACTGCGTCGCGCTCCCCGCCCGGTTCCACGGCAGGTTGAAGCGGGCGTTCATGCTCACCCCCCGCGCCGAGAAGGTCGTATAGCCCGCCACGTCGCCCTCGCTGCCGCCCGCCCCCTCGCTGGTGCATTGCGCCACCGTGAAGCCCGGCACGCGCGCGGCGTTCGCCAGGTCGTAGGCGTTCGCAAAGTCGTTCGCGCGCTCCTCGAAGCCGCCGTTCGGCAGCGCCCATTCGCCCGAGTCCGGCTCCCGCACGAGGCGGAAGTCGTCGAACTGCGTGCAGCGGTCCCGGTTGTTCACCTTCGCCTTCAGCCAGAACTGGCGCCGCCCCGCCGTCAGGCGCAGGCCCGAGAAGGTGAACGTGCGCCAGGCGGAGCCCTGCGCCGTGAAGTCGCCGACCGGGACGAGCGACGCCGCGTCCGGCCCGATCATCACGTCGAGCTGCTCGCCCGCGAAGCCGCCGCGCGGCGCCGCGCGGAAGGTCAGCGTATAGCAGCCGTCGCGCGGAATGTCGATCTCGCACCAGGCCGAGGCGTTGTTCTTCACGGCAAGGACGCCCGTCGGCGGCGTCTGCATCGTCATGTTCCAGCCCTCCGGGCTTCCCAGGCGCTGGTCGAAGAAGAAGACGGCGCTGTCGGCCGTGCTGTCGCCGATCAGGCCCGGCACGACGGCGTGCCACCCGTTCGCCTCCTCGCCGTTCCGGATGTAGGAATAGGCCGCCGTGTGGGCCGTCGCGGGATAGGTCTCGAAGTCCGCGTCCGGGAACGCCGCCTCCGCCTCCTCCGCGACGCCCGGCACGGCGCGCTGCGCCCGCTCGGGGTCGGCGAGGCGCAGCTCGCCGCCCTCGACGCGCAGATGCCGCACGCCCTCCGGCACCGCGTCGAGCAGGACCGGGCCCGACCCGCGCTTGACGAGCCGGGTCCCGTCCGCCCCCGCCTCGGGCGGCGCGAGCTCAGGCCCCCAGTGCCGCCGCTCGGAGACGAGCGTGTCGCCCGCCGCGCACACGAGCGGCAGCGCGTAGCCGAGGTTCAGCGCGCCCTCCTCCACCTGCACGCGCATCGCCGCGCTGCGCGGCTGGTAGGCGGACCGCAGCGTCGCCGCGCCCGCGCCCGTCTTGCGCAGCACGCCGTCCCCGGAAAGGGCGCCTCCCGCCAGGTCGATGCCGTCCGCCACCTCCAGCACGGTGTTCGTCGCGAGCGCCACGGACGTCTCGGGCAGGGCGGCCGGCGGCGGGACGCCCCGCCACTTCTGGTTGAGCCAGTCGGCGACGGCCAGACGCTCCGCCGTCGTGAGGGCGTTCGTGAAGAGAAGCGCCTCGCAGAGGTATTCGCCGCCCGCGCGGCTGCCGCCGTCGATCCAGCTGGACGTGCCGAGGATCACGTTCACGGCCTTGCCGTCCACCTGCGGCAGCGTCGTCCCGGCGGTCGTCTTCAGCTGCATGTCGCGGTCGTTGTAGAAGCACATCGCGCCGAGCGAGTCCCCCAGCGCCTCCACCTCCAGCACGTGCAGGTCCCCGGCCGGGTAGCCGGAGAAGAACGGATCGACCTGCCGGCCGTCCAGATACGTGCGCGACGCGAAGAGCGGCTGGTTCTCGGCGTTGTGGTCAACCCAGATCTTGCCGACGTCGTTGTGCTGGAAATACGGCGACGGACTGCCCGCGCTGCGCTGCCCGAGGACGTTGCCGGCGGAGGTCGGGCCGCCATGGACGACGAACACATGGCGAAGCCCCTTCAGGTTCTGCTGCGCGCCGTCCGGCTTCACCCAGTTCATGAAGCAGCCGCTGCCCCAGCCCCGGAAGTAGACGCCCGTCTTTTCAAGCCCCGTCTGGCCGGTGTAGGCCTGCACAAGCGGGAACGCCGTCAGCCACTCGTTCGTGAACGCGACGGCCCGCGTGTAGAGGTAGGGATTGTCCTCGCCGCCGTCGCCCGTCTCGCGCACGTCGAGCCACGCGGCGACCTCGTCCGCCGTCCCCTCCCGCAGTTGCACCTTCTGCCCGGCGTCGACCCAGAACGCCGCGCGGGCCATCACCTCCGTCGGCTGCTCGTAGGCCGTCGCCAGCGGCTCGGACGGCACGACCGACACCGCGCCCTCGCGCACGTGCAGCGTCACGGGCTGGTTCTCGGTGAACGCCCCGCCCCGCAGCGTCAGCGTCCCCGCGCCGCGCTTTTCAAGGACGGCGCGGTCCGCAAGCCGCACCGCCTCCGTCTGCACGGCGTCCTCCGCGCTGGCGAAGACGTGCGTCTCCCCCACGCCCAGGACAATCTCGTCCGACCCGACGACGCTCCCCGCGGCTGC
>CAVEVC010000003.1:0-7821 GCA_963618935.1 Clostridiales bacterium CCNA10
TGTGCTATGCTTGCGGAAACACACCACGGCGCGTCACGCCGTCAACCACAAGGAGACTACATGAGCAAGGTTCAGTACGAGGCCGCAAAGAAGCAATACGCCGCGCTGGGCGTCGATACGGAGAAGGCGATCAAGGCCCTCCAGAAGATTTCGATCTCGATGCACTGCTGGCAGGGCGACGACGTGTGCGGGTTCGAGAACGACGCCGGCGCCACGGGCGGCATCCAGACGACGGGCAACTACCCCGGCAAGGCCCGCACGCCCGAGGAGCTGATGCAGGACGTCGAGTTCGCGATGTCCCTCATCCCCGGCAGGCACCGCCTGAACCTCCACGCCTGCTACGGCGTCCACAAAAACGGCCTCGTGGACCGCGACCAGATCGGCCCCGAGCAGTTCGAGCCCTGGGTGAAGTGGGCGAAGAAGACGGGCGTGAAGCTCGACTTCAACCCCACCTTCTTCTCGCACGCGAACGTCAAGGACGGCTTCACCCTCGCGAGCCCGGACAAGAAGGTCCGCGCCTTCTGGGTGAAGCACGGCATCCAGTGCCTCAAGATCGCCGAATACTTCGGCAAGGAGCTCAAGAGTCCCTGCGGCATCAACTTCTGGATGCCCGACGGCCTCAAGGACGAGCCCTCGGACCGCCTTGGCCCGCGCAGGCGCATGGCCGACTCGCTCGACAAGATCCTCGCCTACAAGTACGACAGGAAGGCGGTCATTCCGTTCCTCGAGTCAAAGCTCTTCGGCATCGGCGTGGAAAGCTACACCGTCTGCTCGCACGAGTTCGTGATGGGCTACGCCCTGAAGAAGGGCATCCTCGCGCTCCTCGACATGGGGCACTTCCACCTCACCGAGAACGTGGCGGACAAGATCAGCTCCTTCCTGATGTTCTTCGGCAAGGTCGCCTTCCACATCTCGCGCCCGGTCCGCTGGGACTCCGACCACGTCATCCGCGTGAACGACGACCTGCGCAACGCCGCGCATGAGATTGTCCGCATGGGCCCCGAGAACTTCATCATCGCCCTCGACTACTTCGACGCCTCGATCAACCGCGTCGCGGCCTGGGTGCTCGGCATGCGCAACATGCAGAAGGCGCTGCTGGAGGCGCTCCTGGAACCGCGTGAGACGCTGAAGGAACTGCAGGACGGCGCGCAGTTCACGGAGCAGCTCGTGCTGCAGGAGGAGCTGAAGTCCTACCCGATGGGCGCCGTGTGGCAGGAGTTCTGCGACCGCGCGGGCCTGCCGGCCAACGAAACCTGGATGGCCGACGTGCTCAAGTACGAGCGCGACGTGCTCTCCCTGCGCGCCTAGCTCGCGATGAAGACGCTCCTGGCAGGTTGTGCGGCGTTCGGGATCTGCGGGTTCGGTCTGGTGGCCGCCGCGCCCGGGCCCGCGCAGGCGGCGAAGCCCTATGTCGTCCACGTCAAGCCCGGCGAGGCGCTGGAGGCCGTGCGGGACGCCGTGCGCGCCCTGCCCGCCTCGAACCGCGTCCACGGCGTGGAGGTCCGCCTCCCGCCGGGGCGCTACGCGCGCTCCGGCCCGCTTGAGCTGGGGGCCTCGGACGGCGGCACGCCCAAGGCGCCGGTCGTGTGGTGTTCGGCCGACGGAGGCCGCGCCGTCCTCTGCGACGGCGTGCCGCTGCCCGCCGCCGCCTTTGCGCCCGTGGCGGACGCCGCCGTGCGCGCCCGCCTCGACGCCGCCGCGCGGGAGGCGGTGCGCGTGGCCGACCTTTCCGCGTACGGCCTCGCGTTCTGGAAGCCGCTGGCGCGCGAGCTGCGTCCGCCCCTGCCCATTCCCGAGCTCTTCTGCGACGGCGTGCGCATGACGCCCGCCGAATGGCCGAACGGCGGCGAATGGGCCGCCATCGCGGCGTTCGTGGACGAGGGGACGCGCCACAACGACGGCAGCGTGGGGCAAGGCCTCGGCGTGAAGCGCAACGAAAAGCCCGTGCCGCCGCGCGGCGGCACGTTCGGCTACGCGGGGGACCGCCCCGCGCGCTGGACGACGGCGCCGGAGGTGTGGCTGCACGGCTTCTGGTGCTTCGACTGGTACGACACCGTCCTGCCCGTCGCCGCGATCCACGCCGCGTCGAACACGATCACCCTCGCCGCCCAGCACACCTACGGCGTTCGGCAGGGGAACCCGAGCCCGCGCCGCTGGAAGGCGGTCCATGTGCTGGAGGAGCTTGACGTGCCGGGCGAATACTACGTCGATCCCGTCGCGAAGAAGCTCTACTTCTGGCCGCCCCGCGCGCTGGAGTCCGCCACGCGCATCGTGCTCGTGGGGGCGCCGCGCCCGCTCGTGCGGGTCGAGAAGGCGCGCAACCTCGTCTTCCGGGGCCTCGGCTTCGAGCTGTGCGGCGCCGACGCGGCGGTGGTGAAGGAGGGCGCGGCCGTGGCGTTCGAGCGCTGCGGCTTCCGCAACATCCGGGGCAAGGCGGTTGCGATGACGGACTGCCTGGCGTGCCGCGTGACGACGTGCGACATCGAGGAGACGGGGACGGGCGGCGTCTTCCTCTCAGGCGGCAGCCGCCGGTCGCTGATGCCCGGCGAGAACGTCGTGGAGGATACGCGCATCCGCAACTTCTCGGTCCACTGCCTGACCTACGCAAGCGCCGTCCAGGTGGGCGGCGTGGGCAACGTCGTCCGCCACTGCGAGCTCTCCGGCGCGCCGCACATGGCCGTGGGGCTCTCCGGGAACGACCACGTATTCGAATACAACGTCGTCTCGAACGTGTGCATGGCATCGGACGACGCGGCGGCGTTCTACAAGGGGCGCAACCCGTCCTGCCGCGGCAACGTGCTGCGCTACAACTTCTGGAGCGAGATCGGCTCGCCGCGCGGGCACGGCAACGCGGCCGTCTACTTCGACGACGGCGACGGCGGCGACCTCGTCTACGGCAACGTCTTCTACCGGTGCGGCGAGCCGGGCTTCGGCGGCTTCGGGACGGTGTTCAGCTACGGCGGGCACTCCAACCTCGTGCAGAACTGCTTGTTCGTGCAGTGCCGGCGCCCGCTCGGGTCCGCGCCCTGGGACCAGGCGCGCTGGGCGGCGTTCCTGAAGAGCCCGCTGATCCAGACGCGCCTTCTGGAGGAGGTGAGCGTGACGGGCTGCGTGTGGCGCGCGCACTACCCCGCGCTTGCGGGGATCTTCGCGCCGGAGGACGACGCGGCCCGCTGGAACACGGCGCTCGACAACGCCTTTGTGGACTGCCCGGCAACCCTGCCGGGCCGTCGCCCCGGCGAGACGCGCCCCGGCCTCGTGTGCGGACGCTGGCGGACCAACGCGACGGACGTCGTCTTCGCGTCGGATCCGGGGTTCGTGGACGCCGCCGCGAAGAACTTCGCGCTGCGCCCCGACGCCGCGCTCTTCAAGCGCCTTCCCTCCTTCAAGCCCATTCCCTTCGAGAAGATCGGCCTCACCACCAAGCGGTGAAGGCAGGGCGCGCGCGTGCGCGTGGAGGTGCGGTCGCAGTACGGTGCGGTCGCAGTACGGTGTGGCCGCAGTACGTTCGTGCGGCCGCAGTACGTTCGTGCGTTCGTGTAACGGGCCCCACGTTCGGCCCGGCTGCCGATCACCACGCGCACCGGACGGGCCGCCGGGGACGTCGGCCCCTACCAACGTTCTCCCTCGGCGCGTCCCTCCCGCGCGGCCGGTCGGCCCGGCGCGCAATGTACCCGCGCCGCCCTCGGCGCGTGGCGTCCGAACGTCCCCCCTTCGGGAGGGTCGCGCTTGTCGCGACCGAACGTACGGCGGACGCGACAAGCGCGTCCCTCCCGTGCGGCCTACAGACTCGGCGCGTGGCGTCCGAACGGCCGCGCTCCCGCGCGACCGGGCCACGGCGCGCAACGTACCCGCGCCGCCGCAATGGGTTGCGTGGATTTCACGTCGGAACGCTCCGACGTGAAATCCCGCATCAAGTCCGGTCTCTTGTTTTCCGATCACTTATTTCCAGATCTCCTATTTATTCTGTTTTATCAATCGATCAGGTCAGAATTACAGGATTTACCCACTCTTCGTCGAAAAAGATTCTTCCGCATCGTAATCTCGTTTCACGACTTCCCGCATACCCCCACGGACAGGGGCGTTCCAGAAAAGATTTTTTCCGCATCGTAATCTCATTTCCCCGCTCCCCCATGCGGCTCCTCGGACAGGATGCGTTCCACGCCCCCATGCGAATCCTGTTGATCCTGCCGCACGACGCGCAGGCGTTCCCGTCGGAACAGAATTCCCTTCGGAAAAGAAGTTGTGGCATGTCGGCCCGGCATTTCGGGCGCGGTTCTGTCACGGTGTGCTGAGGTGGTCGCGCGGGAGCGCGCCCAGCCCAGAAGGCGGCGGCCGCCTCGGAAGACCCCATCGCGCCGCTCAATCCTGTCCATCCTGTGCGCGAACTTCCCAGAAGGCGGCGGCCGCCTACGGGAGGGCCGCGTTACCGCGCGGTCGGAGATTTCTTACGCACTGAATTCTCATTTCGGGGGTGCTTGTTGGGACGGATTCTTTTTCATTTCCATTCTTACGTATGAATGCGCCGATTATTGCGTTTTCGTGAGGTGTTCCACGAAAGGAGGCATGAGAATGGACGTTTTCGAGGGGCGCACGGATAAATTTCACGTGGTGTGACTCGTGAGATTATAGTGCGGAATAAATTCTGGAGTGGCGGCGGGCAATGTGGCGGCTGGGGGGCGTGGGATGATTGTGCGGAACGATTCTGGGAGGGACGATGGACGATGTGGCGGACGAAGAATGTGAGATTACGATGCGGAATAATTCGATGGTGGCGGCGGGAGGTTGTGAGATTATGGTGCGGAATAATTTCAAGTGAGGTGGCGGGCAGCGTGGAGTCGGACGACGTGACGCCCTGCGGCCGCAACAAGTTGCGGCCCTCCCGTCGGGACTGCACGCGCGGACCTCCCGATCAGTCGGCGCGTGGCGGTCGAACGGTATAGCATCCACGCTTGCCCCGACGCACGCTTGCCCCGACGTTGGTAGGGGCGCGCGTCCCGCGCGCCCGCCCGGCCCCACGTCCGGGAGGGCCGCCGAGGACGTCGGCCCCTACCAACGGGGCGGGTCGCCGGGGACGTCGGTCCCTACCAACGGGTCGGGTCGCCCTCGGCGCGCGGCATCCGAACGGGAGGGACGCGCTTGTCGCGTCCGCCGGCCAGGCATGCGACGTACTCGCGCCGCAAATACGGCGGCTGGGGACAGCCGCCCTCCCAACGGAATCGGCACAATCAATTGCCGAAGCAATAGGTGCGAGGGTTGCTCGGCGTAGGGGGGCTGCGGCGAAAAGAAATTTTTGACGAAAGTCCGACCGGCCCACTTGACATACCTACCTGAAGGTATGTATAATACGCGCCCGCAAAAGGAAAACCAGGTCAACGGCATGGCAAGACGGGCGAAAGAGGAAGCGGAACGGACGCGCACGCGGATTCTCGCGAGCGCGCTGGCGCTGTTCGCGAAGAAGGGCTATGCGCATACGACGTTCACCGACATCGCGGCGCGCCTGAAGCTGACGAAGGGGGCGGTGTACTGGCATTTCGCCTCGAAGGAGGCGCTGCTGCTTGCGCTGATCGACGAGATGGTGGCGCGGTTCGGGCGTCTCTTCGCGTCGGCGATGCCGCCGGGCGAGGCCTCCTACGCCGACGTGGCGGCGCTGGTGGCGCGCCAGACCGCGCGGATGCTCGACCACGCCGTGGCGAGGGCCTACTTCCAGTTGCTCCACCGGCAGATCCAGTGGACGGACTCGTCGATGGCGGCCGTGCGGCGCGACCTGCTGACGAACCGCCGGTTCGGACCCTGGGAGGCGTTCCGCGCGGCGGTGGAGAACGACGTGCGCGCGGGGCGGGCAAGGCCGGACACGGACGCCGTGCAGGTCGCGAGCGTGAGCATGGCGGTGCTGGACGGCCTCGTGGGCGCGCGGATCGCGGAGTTTCTGAAGAGCGACTTCGAGGCGACGCTGCGCCTGGGCTTCGAGGCGCTGTGGGGGCGCATCCGCGCGACTTCGGAAGGAACGGGCCTGTCCCGTCCGCGCCCGCTCGAACATTTAGACAAGAGGTGACAACATGGCAGAAGAAACGAAGAAGAAGAGCAAGGGGGCCGCTCTGGGCTCCGTCGTCGGAACGGTCGTCCTGGGCGCGTCGTGCGCCGTCGGCGGCTGGGTGGCGTGCGAAATGTGGCCGAAGGCCGCGCCGCAGGCGCGGGCGGCGGCGCCGGGCGCGGTGACGGTGGCGGTGAGCGCCGTCGAGGAGCGGGCCTACAACCTGCCCGAGCGGTTCCTGGCGCACGCCGAGCCGGTGCAGGAGGTGGACCTTCTGCCCCAGATCGACGGCTACGTGAAGGCGCTCAAGTTCAAGGAGGGCGACGTCGTGAAGGCGGGGCAGGTGCTCTACGTGATCGACGACGAGCGCTACCGCGCCGTCGTGAACCAGCGCAAGGCCGACCTTGAGGCGGCCGAGGCGGAGTCGCGGCGGGCGGACCGGTACTTCGAGCGCATGCGCAAGGCGGACGCGCGCGGCATCACCCAGCTGGAGCGCGACAACGCCGAGGCGGGGGCCGAGAAGGCGCGCGCGTCGGTGCTGCAGGCGAAGGCGAACCTCGTGGTGGCGGAGTACGACCTCAAGAAGACGACGGTGGTGGCGCCCATCTCCGGGCAGATCGGCAAGTCGTCCGCCTACGTGGGCGACTACGTGGCGCCGTCGAAGGGGGCGCTCGCGCACATCGTCCAGACCGACCCGATCCGCGTGAGTTTCCCGATGACGGACCGCACCTTCCTCGCGTGGCGCAAGGGGGTCCGCGCCGGCCGCCAGGCGGACAGCCGCCTGCGGCTGATGCTGCCGGACGGCACGGAATACGACCACGTCGGCGCATGGGACTTCGACGACAACGAGATGTCGAAGACGACGGCGACGATCGTCATGCGCCTGAAGTTCGCGAACCCGGACAAACTGCTCGTGCCGGGCACGTACCTGACGATGCTCGCCGACCTCAAGAACCCGCCGAAGTACCCGACCGTGCCGCAGACGGCAATCGTCGACCTCGACGGCGGCAGGGTGGGCGTCTACGTCGCGCAGGACGACGGGACGGTGAAGCTCACGGAGGTGACGACGCTGCCGATGCACGACGGGTTCGTGCCGGTCACGAAGGGGCTCTCCGCCGGCCAGAAGGTCGTCTCCTCCGGCACGCGCAAGCTCCGCGACGGCGCGAAGTTCACCCTCGCCGAGGCGACCGGGAACGAGGAGAACACGCCTGGCTGGCAGGGGAAGAAGCTGGACTGAGGTGTTAGGTGTTAGGTTTTAGCAGGGTTTAGGTGTTAGCAGGGTGGAGGTTTTGGGTTTTAGTTTAAGTGCTAGGCGTTGAATTGTAGGCAGCCTGCGTATTCCAACCGAAATTCGACTCTGCTAAAACCTAAAACCTGAAACCTGAAACCTGAACCCTCCCCCTACTGAAACCTAAAACCTAAAACCTAAAACCTTCCCTCTGCTAAAACCTAAAACCTGAAACCTAAAACCTAAAAACCATGAAACTAGGAATCCGGGCGAGCATTGACAAGATCAAGACGTTCTCGCGCGTCTTCGTGGAGCGTCCGCGCTTCGCGATGGTGATCTCCCTTGTGCTGACGATGGCCGGCGTGATGGCGATCTTCAACCTGCCGGTCGCGCAGTACCCCCAGCTCACGCCGCCGGAAATCACGGTGACGTACAACTACCCCGGCGCGAACGCGCGCGAGGTGCTCAACACGATCGCGACCCCGCTCGAGGACGAGGTCAACGGCGTGGACGACATGATCTACATGAACGCGGAGTGCTCGGACGACGGGCAGTACCA
>CAVEVC010000004.1:0-3784 GCA_963618935.1 Clostridiales bacterium CCNA10
CCGGGCGCTTCACGAGCCCGCGCAGGACCCATCCCGCAAGGCCCTCCCAGTTGTTCAGGCGCGCGCCCGCGTGGAACTTCACGGCGGGGACCCTCATCGGGTGGCGGTGCGTGAGCGTGAACTCCCACTCGACTGCGGTCCGCTCGTCGCACGCGAACGTCATCGGCACGCTGTCCTGCCACGCGCCCTGCGGGATTTCCTGGTCGAGCACGGTCGTCCGCGCCGCGCCCTCCACCGCCACGAGCCGCACGCGCGCATCCGGCGTGTAGCTGTTCGCGTGGTTCATGTCGCTGGGGCTGGGCAGCTCGATCGCCCGCACGCACGTCGGCTGCGCGAAGCGGAAGCGGCGCACCAGCGCGCCGTCCGCGTCCCGCTGCTCCACGGGCTGCGGCGCCCAGACGGCGCCCGTGTCGCCCGCGGGCGTCGGGAAGGCGAGCACGAAGAGGTCGCGGTAGTCGAGGTCGGCCCCGCCGAGGCGGCTTTCCATCTGCCAGTCCGGCTTCGGGAGGGCGCCCGCCGCCTCGCCGCCCGGCACGTCCACGCGCGCGAAGGTGAGGCTGCGCATCGCCATCTCTGGCTTGATCCACGGGCCGCCGCTCATGGACCAGCCGGGGCAGTTCTGCATCTTGAAGCCGAGCCCCCGCCGCGCGCAGCCCTCGGCGACGAAGCGGATGAGGTCGTCCCAGTCCGCGCTCAGGCAGGGGATCTGCGGCGACACGCCCGGCCAGGGCCCGCCGAACTGCCCGTGGAAGAGCTGGATGCCGCTGATGCCGGCGGCTTGGATCGCGTCGAGGTCCGCGTCGAGGCCCTTCTTCGCGACGTTCCCCCCGATCAGGTGGAACCACGTTTCGGGATGGCGGCCCGCCGCCGGGCGGGCGAACGCCGCCGCGTCGGGCGCGGCGCCGCAGACGGCCGCCCAGACGGCGGCGGAGAAGGCGAGAAGCGGTTTCAGCATACGAACCTCACAGGAAATGAAGGGATTTGTCGTCTGGTTTTCCCACAGTATACCATACCTCCCGCGCGCCGAACGTCCGCCCTTCGGGAGGGTCGCGCTTGTCGCGACCGAACGCACGGCGGACGCGACAAGCGCGTCCCTCCCGCGCGGCCGGCCTGCTAACCCCTAAAACCTAACAACCTGAAAACCTCCCTGTTGGCGACAATAGCGTGCATTGCCATATTTTCGTCCGCCCCCTCCCCGCCCATGCGGGCTTTTGGTAGAATACCCCGCAAGGACAAGACGATGAATGCAGTGTTTTTCGACATGGACGGCACGCTGGTCGACTCGCGCGCCGACCTTGGCGCGACGGTCAACTTCACGCGCGCGGCCCTCGGCCTCGCGCCCATCCCGCCGGAGGAGGCCCTCTCCTACGTCGGGAACGGCGCGCGCTTCCTCCTGGAGCGCGCAATCCCCGAGCAGGCGGGGCGCTTCGACGAAATCTGGCCGCTCTACGTCGAGCAGTACCGCGCGCACATGCTCGACCAGACGACGCTCTATCCCGGCGTGCGCGCCACGCTCGCGGCGCTCCACGACCGCGGCTGGCTCATGGGCATCAACACGAACAAGCCGAACTTCGCCTGCCGCGCCATCCTCGAGCACTTCGGCCTCGCGCGCTACTTCGGCAACGCCATCGTCGCGGGCGGCGACTGCCCGGAGATGAAGCCGAGCGCGCTGCCCCTGCGCCAGGCCGCGGCGCGGATGGACGGCCACCGCCTCTCCGCCCACGACTGGATGGTGGGGGACAACTGGACCGACCTCGAAAGCGGCGCCAACGCCGGGATCAAGACCGCGTTCTGCACCTTCGGCTTCGGCCAGCTGCGGGACGCCCGCTACACCGTCAAGATCAACCGGCTCGACGAACTGCTGCGCTACCTGAAAGCGGAGGAAGCCTGATGGAGAGGAAAATCATACCGGTCGGCCCCTACGCCGCGAACTGCGTCGTCCTCTGGAACGGGGACGGCGCCTGCTGGATCGTCGATCCGGGGTCGGACGCGGCGGACATCGTGGCGTTCTGCGAGGAGAAGAAGCTCCGCCCCGCGCTCGTCGCCCTCACGCACGGCCACTTCGACCACATCGGCGGCGTCCCGGGCCTCCTCGCCCGCTGGCCCGGCCTGCCCGTCCACATCGCCCCCGGCGACGCGCCGTGGGCCTTCACCCGCGCCAACGCCTGCGGCGGCGCCTACCCCGCCACCGCGCGGCCGGCGACGCTCGCGGCGGACCTCGTCGACGGCGCGGCGCTCGCCGCCGCCGGCCTCTCCGCCCGCGTCCTCGCCACGCCCGGCCACACGCCAGGCGGCGTCTGCCTCCACTTCGGCGACGACGCCCTCCTCCTGTCCGGCGACACCCTCTTCGCGGGATCGTGCGGACGCACCGACTTCCCGGGCAGCAGCCGCACGGCGCTCGCCGCCTCCCTGCGCCGCCTCGCGGCCCTCCCCCCCGGGACGGTCGTCGTCCCCGGGCACGGCGCCTCGACGACCATCGCGCGCGAGGTCGCGTCCAACCCCTTCCTCCACATGGATTTTTGACATCTTTTTAGGGCTGTTCTTGACACGCGCCCGTCCCGTTTTTGGTTTAATGGGCGCGTATGAAGAACTGTCCGATTACCGAACGCCACGTCCAGGCCATCTGGTACGACGCCAAGCTGCGTCCGCCCGCGCTCCGGACCGTGGACGGCGCGTGCCTGCGCGTGGTCGATCCGGGCGTGTGGAACCTCGAGGCCGGCCCCGACTTCCGCGGGGCGGCCCTCGAAGTCGGCCGGGAGGGGCGGCGCCTCTGCGGCGACGTCGAGATCCACCTGCACCCCGCCGACTGGACGATGCACGGGCACGTGCGGAACGCCGCCTACGGGCACGTCGTCGCGCACGTCACCTGGTACGCCGGCCCCCCGCCGGTCGGCCTCCCGCCGGGATGCGTCTCGGTGTGCCTTGGGGACTTCCTGCGCACGCGAAACGACTTCTCGCCGGAGGAGATCGACCTCGGCGCCTATCCGTATGCGCACATCCCCGCGACGCCGCGCCCGTGCGAAGCGCGCTTCGCACGCCGCCCGGACGCCCTCGTCGAAGTCCTGCGCGCGGCGGGCGCGCAGCGCCTTGAAGGGAAGGCCCGCCGCCTCCAGGCCCTCTTCGTCCGGCGGGGCGACCACGCCCAGGTCTTCTACGAGGAGATGATGGCGGCGCTCGGCTACAAGCACAACGCCGCGCCGTTCCGCGCGCTCGCCGCTCGCATCCCGTGGCGGGACCTGCCCACCACGCCGGGGGCCGCCGAAACCGTGCTCGCCTGCGCGGCGGGCCTGGACGTCGCGCCGCGCATCCCGTGGCGGACCGCGAACGTCCGCCCCGTCAACGCGCCCTCCCGGCGCATCCGCACGGCGGCGGCGCTCTTCGCCGGGACGTTCCCCGCCCTGCTGCCGCGCCTCGTCGGCGGCGACCTCGCGACGGAGGCCGGCCAGCGCGCCGCCCAGCGCCTGCTCTGCAAGGCCGGGCGGCTCGGCCCCCACCGCGCGGCGGCCCTGCTCGCGAACGTCGTCACGCCGTTTGCGCTCGCGGAGGGGCACCTCGCGCACGTCCCGGACTGGCTCTGCCCCGAGGACCTCTGCACGCCCATGCGCGTGACGGCGTTCCGCCTGCTGGGCCGCGACCACAATCCCGCGCTCTACGCGGGGAACGGCCTCCTCGCCCAGGGCCTCATCCAGATCCACCGCACAATCTGCCTGAACGTGCATCCGGACTGCACGGACTGCACGCTGCTCCACGCCGCCCACGGGCAGGAGGAGGCGCGGTAGGAGGG
>CAVEVC010000005.1:0-5779 GCA_963618935.1 Clostridiales bacterium CCNA10
GGACTCGAGCTGGGTGACGAACGAGTCCTCGCCCTCGAGGTTCGGGAAGTCGAGCGAGTAGAGGCGCATGCGCCCGAGCTGGCGGAACCCTGCGATCGTGAGGTAGCCCGTCTGGAAGAGAAGCGTCGTCACGTCGGCGCGGTCCGGCTCGTAGGTGCCGAGCGTCGCCTCGTCCACGTCCACCTTCGCGAAGTTGAGCGGCTTCTCCTTCAGCGTGTCCATCAGGAACGTCGTCATCGCCGTCGTCGACCAGTAGTTGCGCAGCTCCCTGTACTTGAACGCAGACGCGAGCGAGACCGGGTTGATGACCTTCTCCGCCGCATGGTGGAAGCGGTAGCCGTCGTACCAGCGCGCGAGCTCGGCGAAGCCCTGCTCGTCCGTCCAGCCGTTCGCGGCGGCGAACTGTCGGACCAGCCCGGACAGGGACGTCTTCACCTCGTCGTGCGTGTAGCCGAAGAGCGTCGACGTCACGAGCTCCATCGTCATGTCGTTCAGGTTGTTGAGGTCGGAGAAGACCGAGACCTTCGAGAACTTGCTGATGCCCGTGATGAACGCGAAGCGCTGCCGCCCCTCCAGCGTCTTGATGACGGAGTAGAAGGACTTCAGCGCGTTGCGGAACGGGATGGCCCCCGGCGTGTTGAGGTTCTTCAGGAGCGGCTTGTCGTATTCGTCGACCAGAAGGACCATCTGCCCGTCGCCCGACTTCGCGGCGAGGTCCTCGATGAGGTTATGGAACGTGATCGATGCCAGCTTCCCGACGCGCAGCGGGACGCCGTTGCGCTGCGCCTCGCTCTCCAGCGCCGAATCGAAGGCCGCCTGCAGGTCCTCCACGCGGTCGGGCTGGACGCTTCCGAGGTCGAGCCGCAGGACGGGCCACGTCTTCGACCAGTCCCACAGCGGCTCGATGAAGAGCCTCTTGAAGAGGTCGCGCCGCCCCTCGAAGAGGGCCTACAGGACGGACACCGTGAGCGACTTGCCGAAGCGCCTCGGCCGCGCGATGAAGAACTGCCGGCCGATCGACTTGTTGACGAGCGGCCAGAGCCGGTCCGTCTTGTCCACGTACGTGAATCCGTCCTGGACCAGGTTGGCGAACGTGTAGATGTCTGTCGCGAGCTTCTCCATTTCGCCGTGGCCTCGCCTTCACTTCTGCCGCTTCGGCTCCGCGTGCCACTCCACGCCCGCGCAGGAAAGGCCCGCGTCGGACCAGGAGACCGGAAAGAGCTTCATCCGCTCGTCCGGCGACGAATTCGGCTGGTGGAGGGAGAGCATGAGCGGCCCGTCGAAGCGGTTGAAGAGCATCCCGTGCCCGCCGTTCCGCGTATAGACGGGCGTGTGCCGCGTCCACGGCCCCTTGACGGAGCCGCTTTCGGAGACGCACTGCAGCACGCAGTAGCCGCTCCCCTTCAGGAAGTTGCTCCAGATCATGCGCAGCGCCCGCTCCCCCTTCCGCCGGACGAGGAAAGGGCCGTCCGTCACGTGCCCGCCGCCCGGTGCGTCCGCCGCGCGGAAGAGCTCCACCGGCTCCGCCGTGAAGCGCGCCAGGTCGCGGCTCATCGGCGCCGCCATCATGCGCCCGTTCCCCGTCTGGCACCACTCGTGGCAGAACACCATCCACGGCACGCCGTCCTCCACCCAGAGCGTCCCGTCGAGGCACATCCACTCGGGCGGCGTCACGCTCCCCGTCTTCACCGGCTTGAACGGCCCGAGCGGGCTCTCGCTGCGGAACACCCACACGCCGCGCGGCTGGAGGCCGCCGCCCTTGAACCCCTCCTGCAGCATCGGCTTGATCGGATGCGCCGCGTCCGGGTCGAAGGTCAGCGTGGTGAAGAGCCAGTAGGCGCCGTCGTACTTGTGGACCTCGGGCGCCCAGACGGCGGTGTTCTTCACCTCCGGCGGCAGCGTCATCGCCATCTGCTTCTCGCTCCAGCGCTCGAGGTCCGTCGACGTGCGCACGCCCACGCCCTTGCCGCCGTTCCACGGCTTCGACTCATAGAGGTAGTACGTGCCGTGGTCGGGCAGCACGAAGGGATCGCGGATCCGGAACGCCTCCCGCGCCTGCGCCCCCGTCTCCGCCGCCATCGCCCCCGCCGCCCACAGCGCCGCCCAAACAAGGCAAAGACGTCCCGCCATGCCGTTTCTCCCTTCTCTGTGAAGATTCGTCAGAAGTTCGCCGCGATGCGGAACGCCGCGCACAGGGCGCGGGCGTTCCGCACGGCGCCTACTTCGTGATCTTGCGGCCCTTGATGCCCGCCGCCTTGTCGGCGCCGGCCTTCCGGCCCTCGTGCGGACGGAGCGAACGGACGGCCTCGCCGGCCTTCCACATCTCGCTGTCGTGCATCTCCTGCAGCTTCGCGGCCATGAACTCCTTGTAGTCCGGGCGGCCCGTGTCGCGGATGACCTCCTTGGCCTCCTGCATCGTCTTCGTCGACTTGTAGAGCTTCTTGAAGACGGGCTCCGTCGCCTTGCGGAAGAGCGGCCGCCACTTGAGCGCGCCGTGCTGCGCCGTCTGCGAGCAGTTCGAGTACATCCAGTCCATGCCGTTCTCGTCCACCAGGCGCGCGAGCGACTGCGTGAGCTCCTCGCACGTCTCGTTGAACGCCTCGCTCGGCGAGTGGCCGTTCGCGCGCAGCGTGTAGTACTGCGCCTCCATCACGCCGCACAGCGCGCCCATCAGGATGCCGCGCTCGCCCACGAGGTCGCTCGTCACCTCCTTCTCGAACGTCGTCGGGAAGAGGTAGCCCGAACCCACCGCGATGCCGATCGCGAGCGTGAGCTCGCCCGCCTTGCCCGTCGCGTTCTGCGCCACGGCGTAGGACGAGTTGATGCCCGCGCCGTTCAGGAAGTTGCGCCGCACGTTCGTGCCCGAGCCCTTCGGCGCGACCATGATCACGTCCACGTCCGGGCCCGGCTTCACGCCCGTGAGCTTGCTGTAGACATACGCGAAGCCGTGCGAGAAGTAGAGCGCCTTGCCCGGCGTCACGTACTTCTCGATCTTCTTCCAGACCTCGCCGACGGACCCGTCGGACGTCAGGAGCATGATGACGTCGCCCTTCTCGGCGGCCTCCTCGATGGAGAAGAGCGTCTTGCCGGGAACCCAGCCGTCCTTGAGCGCGCGCCCCCAGGAGCTGTTCGCGCCCTTGCCCTTGCGCTGCCCGACGATCACGTTGATGCCGTTGTCGCGCATGTTGAGCGCCTGGGCCGGGCCCTGGATGCCGTAGCCGAGCACCGCGACCGTCTTGCCCTTGAGAACCTTCTGGGCCTTCTTGAGCGGGAATTCCTTGCGCGTCACGATCTTCTCGACGACGCCACCGAAGTTGATGTCCATCTCTTTTTTACTCCTTGTCTTCCGTTGATGCGGAACAGATTGGGCGATATACTACCACATTCGCCGCCGGGGGGGTAGCGTTTTTTGAGGAAGCGGCGTCACCGCCCCCCGCCCGGCCCGCGCACGACCGTCACGCCCAAAGGCGCCTCGACCTTCGTCTCGACCGTGCCGTCCGCCCGCTTCTCGTGGCGCACGCGGACCGGGCCGAGCGGCGTCGGCAGCGCCCCCTCCGCCCAGGCGAGGTCGCCGAGGAACGGCCTCACGCGCACCGTGCGGCCGCCGGGCTCCACCGCCTCCAGGCCGAGCACGCGGTTGATGCACCAGGCGGCGGGCCCCGCGCTCCAGCCGTGGCAGAGCGAATGGCGGTAGCCGGGGTAGCAGAACTCGCCGAAGTCGCCGTGGACGTCCTTCTTCCCGGCCGCCGGCAGCTCGTCGAGCCGCGTCGCGTTGTTCGTCCAGGCGACGTTGAAGTCCTCCCAGAAGCTCGTCGCGCCCATGTCGAGCATCGCGCCCCAGTAGTCGCGCACCGTGTCAAGCGCGCGCTGGTCCTCGCCGGCCGCGCTCATCGCCTCCAGCATGTAGTAGCCGTAGAACGTCGAGACGCCGTCGTGCCCGTTCCGCCCCAGCACGTCGCGGTACATCTCCTTCGCGTCGCGCAGGCCGCCGAGCGCGAGAAGCGCGGCGGCGGACTTCGCGCCGTGCGGGTCGGGCTTCTCGGCGCGCACCTTCGCCGCCGCCTCGCGGCAGCGGGCCGCGAGGCCCGCCTCCCCCGCCACGTCCATCATCGCCGCCGCGTCGTCGAGGGCGATCGCCACAAGGCCGCGCGTGCCCGCGTCGACGGCGGGCTTGTTGTGCTGCGTGGGCCAGTCGAGGAAGCCCTGCGTGCGGAAAGCGGCCTTCTCGCCGAAGGTCTCCGCAAGGACGTGCTCGACCGTCCTGGCGAGGTAGTCCTTCCGCGCCTTCAGGAAGGCGGCGTCGCCCGTGTAGAAGTACCAGTCGTGCATGTTGCGCAGGTACCAGAGCGTGTAGTTCGCCATGCCGTTCATCCATGCCGTCCCGGGCGGCGTGATGGCGGCGGCGTAGTCGAGCGAGGCGGGCAGGACGTCCGCCGCGCCGAAGACGGAGAGGATCGCGCGCGTCTCGGGGTGCGTGTCGCCCATCCACACGAGCCGGTCGCGCTTGATGCCGTCCCAGAGGAAGTCCTGGCAGCAGAGGTGGACCGTGCGCACCGCCGTCTCCCACACGCGGTTAAGCCGCTCGTCGGACGAGCGGAACGCCCCCACGCGCGGCATCGGGCGCATCAGCGAGATGGCGCGCACGTATTCGAGCGTCGCCTTCCCCGGCGTCAGCAGGTCGATCCGCACGAACCGGAAGCCCGTGTTGCCGATCTCCAGCGCGCCGAGATGCGGCAGCAGGTAGACGGCGTCGCGCACGGCGTGGTCGTTCGTCGCCCCCTTCGTGCCGACGTCGCCCATCGCCTCGCCTGCGGACTCGCCGAAGCGGATGCGCACCTTCGAGCCGTGCGTGACCTCGCTGTTGGCGATCTGGAGCCCGCCGTGGAGCTCGCGCCCGAAGTCGAGGAGCACGCCCGCCGGGTCGCCGTTGTTCACGAGCGTGCAGCCGCTCGGCCTGAGCCACGCCTTCTCCGGCACCTGCCCGTGCTTCGCCCCCAGCAGGCCCTCCGCGTTCCTGACCGCCGCGCGCTGCCCGTAGGCCCCCGCGTTCGAGGTGGTCCACACGACCCGCGTCGGCGCCACGTAGGTCCGCACGCGCGGCTCCGCCTGGTCCGGCACGGCCGCCGCCCCCAGCGCCGCCCACGCCATCCCCCATGCGGCACACGCCATCCCGCCAAACCGTCTTCTCATTGCGCTTCCTTCCGTTTTCCCGCGGCAGGCGGGGCGCCCCCTGCGACGCCCGCGACCTCCAAGCCGTGGTTGCGGCAAGTGTAGCACATGCCCCCCGCCATTGTCCACCGTTCCAGCGCGTGTGGCGCCCGCCGCGCGTCCGGTCGCGACAAGCGCGACCCTCCCCGTGTCAGGAAGGCCCGAACGCCGCCGCGGCTGTCAAAGTCGTTCCTGTCGGTCGCGGCTCTCGTCATGACGATCCTGATTGACGATTGAAAGATAGTCCATGAGCCGCCGCCCTTCCCTTTCGGCGAATATGCCGAGCATCGGCACGATGCCGCCGTCCGTGTGGTAGGCGGTGAACGCGTCATAATAGGCGCGCCGGTTCTCGTACTTGATGTTGACGGGCAGATAGCCCGCCCGCATCAGGATGAAATTCGCCAGGAGACGCCCCGTCCGCCCGTTCCCGTCGATGAAGGGGTGGATCGCCTCGAAGCGGACGTGGAACTCGGCGGCGGCGACAAGCGGATGCAGCCGCGTCGCCTGCAGGTCCCTCACCCACGCCTCCATCATCGGCGCGACGAGATACGGCTGCGGCGGCGTATGGACG
>CAVEVC010000006.1:0-19856 GCA_963618935.1 Clostridiales bacterium CCNA10
ATCTACATCTTCGAGCTGAAGGTGGACGAGTCGGCGGACGCGGGGCTGAAGCAGATCCGCGAGAAGGGCTACGCCGAGCCGTTCAAGGCGCGCGGCCTCCCGATCTACGCCTTCGGCCTCAGCTTCGACTCCGCGACGCGCCAGTTCGTCGAGGGGAAGGTCGAGAGGCTTTGAGGTTGCAGGTTTGCAGAGTTGAGAGGCGGGCGGTAATGAAAAGAACGAGAGTGAGGAACATTGGATGAAGAACGCATTGTTGACGGGTTTCTGCGTGCTGGCCCTTGGCGCCGCCGCCGCACAGGCGCCAGACCTAGACGACTACGACTGGCATGACGGCACGCAGCTGACCATCGAGGGGACGGCGTTCACGGACGGCGAGACGCCCTACTGCCGTCTGCCGAAGAGCGCGCAGGGCAAGGTGCCGAATCCCGTCTGGAGCATGAGCCACCATGCAACGGGCGTGAACGTGCGGTTCGTGCCGCAGGGACGGAAGCTGATGTTCAAGTGGGCGGTGGACAATCCGCGCGCCGTGGACGCCTTCATGGGGCCGACGGCGATGACGGGGCTCGACGTCTACCGCCAGGAGGCGGACGGGACCTGGACGTTCGCCGCGAATCCCCGCTACTTCTACTACCAGAAGGACGCGCAGGGGAACGACCGCGGCGGCGAATACGCGATGAACTGGGAGCCGGGGCGTCCGTGCATGGTCTACCTGCCGCTGCGGTCCGCCGTGCGTTCGTTCAAGGTGGGCGTCGAGAAGGGGGCGAAGATCGAGCCGCTGCCGCGCCATTCGGCGGCGCGGCGCATCGTCCACTACGGCACGTCCATCGTCCACGGAGGCTGCGTGTCGCGCCCCGGCATGGCGTTTGCCGCCCGGGAGGGGCGGCTTGCGGACGTGGAGGTGATCAACCACGGCTATTCCGGCGCGGGCAAGATGGAGAGGAGCATGTGCGAGGCGATCGCGTCGATCGACGCCGCGCTCTACGTAATCGACTGCGACTGGAACATGTCCGTGGAGATGCAGAAGCAGAACTACGAGCCGTTCGTGCGCGAACTGCGGAAGCGGCGGCCGGCGACGCCGATCCTCCTCTGCGGCGGCTGCACGCAGTTCGACAAGCCCCGCGCGCAGGAGGTCTTCGCGCGCGGCGTCTACGCGAAGCTCAAGGCCGAGGATCCGGCGCTCTGGAAAAACCTCTTCTTCCTTGGCGGCGTCGAAATGCTGCCGAAGGAGGGCGAGGCGACCTTCGACTTCTGCCATCCAAACGACTGGGGCTCCATGCAGATGGGCCGCGTCTACGCGGAGGCGATCAGGAAGGCCCTGGCGGGGAACTGACGCCGTAAGACCGCCTCAGGACGCATGGCGGCGGGTAGGCGGACCGTGTGGTTTTCATGATGTGGTTTTGTCCTTTACAATGACGTCCAGACGTCATATACTACACCCATGCTTCTTCAACCCACAGAAGGGCGCAATGCGCCAGGATACGTTCGGGACGCAATCCTCTCCGTCCTCGAACGGTCTTCGGAGCCCATGGCCGTTGCCGAGATCACCGCACGCGTCAACATTGAAATCGGATTCACGCCCAGTTCTTCGATTCGTTCCTACCTCCTGTTGAACACGCCTGAGAAGTTTACCCGTACGGACCGTGGCCTCTATTGCCTCCGCCGTACGCATGAACCGGCCCATGAAGATGAGAAAGCGGTTCTGGGCGAAACGCCTGAAGTCCAGCGTTTTGCATATGGGAAATCCCTCTTGTTCTGCCAGGACTGCATGGAATGGCTCGCCGGGCAACCCGACAACAGCATCCACGCCATTGTCACGGACCCGCCCTACGGCATTCAGGAGTACACGCCCGCGGAACTTGGCAAGCTGCGTTCCGGGCATGGGGGCGTGTGGCGGATGCCGCCCAGCTTCGACGGCACGAAACGCGCGCCGCTGCCGCGATTCACCGTCCTTGACCAGGACGGACTGGAAGAACTCTATCTGTTTTTCCTCAAATGGGGACGTGCCGTACTGCCCAAGCTTGTCCCCGGGGCCAACATCGTCATGGCATCAAATCCCCTCCTTTCCTACCTTGCCTCAGGCGCGCTTTCTGCGGCAGGGCTCGAACGGCGCGGCGAAATTGTCCGCCTGACGATGACCATGCGCGGAGGGGATCGTCCCAAGAATGCCGAGAAGGAGTTTTCGGGCGTCAGCGTGATGCCACGCTCCATGTGGGAGCCCTGGCTCCTTTACCGCAAGCCGCTTGAAGGGCGGGTCATGGACAACCTGCGGAAATGGGGAACCGGAGGGTTCAGGAGAATCGGCGACGACAGGCCGTTTGGGGATGTCATCAAGTCGTCCCCCACAAACAGGCGTGAACGCCAGCTTGCAAACCACCCAAGCCTCAAGCCGCAGGCGTTTCTTAGGAAAATCGTACGTGCCGTTCTCCCGCTCGGGAAAGGCGTCGTCGTGGACACGTTTGCAGGATCTGGCTCGACGCTTGCCGCAGCGGAAGCCGTCGGCTACGCCAGCATCGGAATCGAACGCGATTCGGAATACTTCGATCTGGCCAAGGCAGCCATTCCACGCCTTACGTCGTACAGCCCTGCCGATCCGCAAGATAAAGCCAGTGTTGACGAAGCTTCTTGATGCCTCTGGCATCAAGCGTGGCGGTCCGCGTTCCAAGTTCACCGCGCGGATTCCGGCGAAAGTCGGATTCCTCGACAGGGCCCAGGTAGACCTCGCGAAATGTCAGCGCGGCGCGTTCCGATGCAGGTTCCGTGACATTGTCCACGGCATAGACGAATACGCACATGGTCTGCTTTCTCGCGCCGTGCGTGTCAACGGCGCCGCCAGGTTTCCGCGTCGCCTTGATTTCGATGCCCTCAAGGCCCGATTTCACGGCATCGTTTGGATAGACGCCCTTGACGATCAAGTCGGGATGCCCGTTGAAATGGCGATTCTCGCACAAGGTCTGCGAGTGCGCGGCAAGCCTCGCCGTCAGCATGTCCGACACGATTCCCGACAATGCGGCCGGACGCAGGAAATCGTCAAGCCGCGACAAGCCCTTCGCCCGAAGGTTGACATTCACGTCATAGAAGAAATCATAGACATCCTGCATGGCCTCCCGGAAGATGCCCGTTCGGAGTTCATACGGGGGAAACCATGGATTGGGATTGAAGCAGGCTTCATCGACGACATTCCGCTCGATGCCCATCGGCTTTTCTCCTTTGGCGACGCGGCGCCACGCTGCGCTGTTCCTTCATGTCAATCTGTGCCCAAGGGCATTCGTCCCCTAGGCAAACCGTTATTCTATCTCACATCGCTTTCGTGGGCAACCGTAAACTGATGTGCTAGAATGGCCGCACGCCTGGCTCTCCCCGTCGCCCGTAATTGTGGTATAATGGAAGCGTATTTTCAAAAGACGAGACGGGTGACATCATGACGGAAAGAATCAAGAAGCTCCTGGACGCGACCTTCGACAAGGCGCAGCGGCGGTTCCGCCGGGACGTGGACTGGAAGCCGCTCCTGGACGGCTTCATCGCGAACGGCGTGGACGACTCGACGCGGGCGCGCATGGGCCTCGTCGAAATGCTCAAGGCCGAGACGCCGGCGTTCATGGAGGGCGAGACCATCGCCTTCACGCGCACCGTGAAGCAGATCCCCGACCTCCACTCCGACGCCGAGATCGCAACCAACAAGGCGAAGGGCATCGCCTACGGCGAGAAGGGCGTCGTCTTCAACCTGACCGCCGACTTCGGCCCCGCGATCCGCGACGGCCTCCTCGCCCGCGTCCGCGAGATGGACGCGCGCCTTGCGCGCGCCCGCGCCGAGGGGGACGACGAGGGCGTCCTCTTCCTCACGAACGCCCGCCTCTCCACCGTCGCCGTGCTGGAGCTCGCCGAGCGCTACCGCGAGGCCGCCGCGAAGAAGGGCCTCGCGCAGGTCGCCGCCACGCTCGGGCAGGTCCCCGCGCACGGCGCGCGCACCTTCCACGAGGCCCTGCAGGCCCTGCGCATCCTCCACTACTGCCTCTGGTGCGAGGGCGAGTACCACTGCGGCCTCGGGCGCATCGACCAGTACCTGCTGCCCTACCTGGAGGACGACCTCGCCGCCGGTCGCCTCACCGAGGAGGCCGCGCTGGAGGAGCTGGAGGAGTTCTTCATCGCCTGCAACCGCGACAGCGACCTCTACATCGGCGTGCAGCAGGGCGACAACGGGCAGTCCGTCATGCTCGGCGGCTGCACCCGCGACGGCCGGCCCGCCTTCAACCGCCTCTCCCGCCTCGCGCTGAAGGCGTGCGGCGAGCTGAAGCTCGTCGACCCGAAGATCAACCTGCGCGTGGACGGGAACACGCCGATGGAGGTCTACGAGCTCGGCACCGAGCTCACCAAGGCGGGGCTCGGCTTCCCGCAGTACGCGAACGACGACGTCGTCGTCCCCGCCCTGGAGCGGTGGGGCTACGCGCCCGAGGACGCGCGCGACTACTCGG
Organism: Clostridiales bacterium CCNA10; assembly: GCA_963618935.1. GTDB lineage: Bacteria > Verrucomicrobiota > Kiritimatiellia > RFP12 > UBA1067 > RUG572. Next base: position 4,470 of record CAVEVC010000006.1, read on the forward strand.
TCGCGGCCTGCTGGGAGTTCCTGGTCCCCGGCTGCGGGATGGACATCAACAACATCGACGCCGTCTCCCTGCCCAAGTGCCTCGACACGGCGATGCGGAAGGGGGCGGAGACGTTCGAGGCCCTTCAGGCGGGCCTGCGCGCGGAGATCTTCCACCAGTGCGACCTCCTCCAGGAGAAGTACCGGCACGTCGAGATCTTCCCCGGCCCGTTCGTCTCGGTCATCTCGACGGACTGCATCGAGAGGGCGCGCGACATCAGCCGGGGCGCGAAGTACAACAACTTCGGCATCCACGGGACGGGCATCGCGGTGGCGGTCGATTCGCTCGCGTCCGTGCGCGCGCTCGTCTTCGAGAAGAAGCTCGCGACGATGGCGGATCTGGTCGACCTGATGGACACCGACTTCGCCTCCCGCCCCGACCTGCTCGCCGCCGCGCGCCGTGCGCCGAAGATGGGCTGCGCGGACGCGTCGGTCGACGCGCTCGCGGCGTGGCTCGTCGCGACGTGGGCGGACGCGCTCGCGGGGCGGAAGAACGGCCGGGGCGGCATCTACCGCCCGGGCACGGGTTCGGCGATGTACTACATCTGGCACGCGAACGAGCTGCCCGCCTCGGCGGACGGCCGCCTGAAGGGGCATCCGTTCAGCGCGAACTACGCGCCCTCCCTCGACGTGCCGGTGAAGGGCCCGCTCAGCGTGGTCCGCTCCTTCACGACGCCCGACCTCGGGCGCGTCTGCAACGGAGGGCCGCTCACCATCGAGGTCCACGACAGCGCCTTCCGCGAGCCGGACGGCGTGGAGAAGGTCGCCCGGCTCGTGAAGTTCTTCGTGGAGCGGGGCGGGCACCAGCTTCAGATCAACGCCATCAACCGCGACACGCTCGTCGACGCCCAGCGGCATCCCGACCTCCACCGCCACCTCATCGTGCGCGTGTGGGGCTGGAGCGGCTACTTCGTCGAGCTCGACAGGCCCTACCAGGACCAGGTCATCAAGCGCGTCGAGCTCGCGGTCTGAGGCCCTCGCCATGGTCGACGCATCCTTCGACGAACACTTCATGCGCATGGCGCTGCGCGAGGCCGAGAAGGCGGCGGCGGACGGCGAGGTCCCTGCGGGCTGCGTCATCGTCGAGGCACCCTCCGACCCCGCCGCCCCGCCCGCCGCCGCCCGCATCCTCGGGCGCGCCCACAACCAGACGGAAATGCTCGCCGACGCGACGGCGCACGCGGAGATGCTGGCCCTCTCGGCGGCCTTCGCGGCGAAGGGCAGCTGGCGCCTCGCGGGGACGCGCCTCTACGTGACGAAGGAGCCGTGCCCGATGTGCGCGGGCGCGATCGTCCTCGCCCGCGTCGACGCCGTCGTCTGGGGCCTCTCCGACCCCAAGCGCGGCGGCGGCACCGTGTTCGGCATCTTCAACCACCCCGGCATCAACCACCATCCCGCCGTGGTGACGGGCGTTCTCGAGGAGCCGTGCCGGGCGGTTCTCGTCGCGTTCTTCCGTCGCCGCCGCGCCGAAAAGGACGCCATGCGGGAAGAACGCTACGAGGAACAATGAATCTACGAGAAACCATGAACCTTCTGCCCCTGTTCGCCTTCGCCGGGCTGGCGTGCGCCCCGCTTGCCGCCCAGGCCCGCCCCCTTGAAATCGCCGCGCCGCGCTGCGAGGGCCTGCGCAATCCCCTGGGGATCGCCCGCGCGCAGCCGCGCTTCTCGTGGGCGCTCGCGGGCGACGAGCCCGCCGCGCGCCCCGCCGCCGCCGAGGTGAAGGTCTTCACCGATGCGGGAATCGTCTGGCAGGGGCATGGCGACGACCTCTTCGCCCGCGTCTACGACGGCCCGCCGCTCACGCCCGGCGTCGTCTACCGGTGGCAGGTGCGCCTCGCGGGGGCGACGGACTGGTGCGCGCCGCAGCGCTTCTCGGTCGGCCTGCAGGCGGACGCCGACTGGTCGGGCGCGCAGTGGATCGGCGAACCCGCCGCGCCCGTGGCGTGGACGGACTTCGACTGCCAGGCGACGTTCACGCTCGTCCGGGACGCGTTCGGCCTCCTCTTCCGCGCCCGCGACGCCGAGACCGGCTACCTGTGGCAGATCAACACGAAGCTGGACCGCGAGCCGCTGCTGCGCCCGCACCTCCTGCTCGGGGACGGCAAGGTGCGCCTTCTGCCGGCCGTGAAGCTCGGGCGCTTCTTCCCCAAGGGGCTTGACTGGACGAAGGAGCACGTCCTCCGCGTCGAGGTGCGCGGCGAGGCGATCCGTACGCTGCTCGACGGCGTACACGTCCACGCCTGCACGGACGCCACGTTCGCCGCCGGCACGGTCGGCGTTCGGACCTCGGCGGGCGAGGAGGCCTTCGTCTCCGACCTTGCCGTGATGGGCCCGGACGGCGCGTCGTGGCTGCGCGACCGCTTCCGCGGCCACCACATGCCCGCCTTCCGCAATCCCCCGCTCGCGGGCGAGCGCCTCCACCTCAAGGGCGCCACCTTGCTCCATCCCGGCGTCCTGCCGAAGAACGCGCCGCGCCTGCGCCGCACGTTCACCCTGCGGGACAAGCCCGTCGCCTCCGCGCTCGCCTCGGCCTGCGGGTTCGGCTTCTACGAGCTCTGGCTCAACGGCGAGAAGGCCGATCCCCGGCGCGTCCTCGCCCCCGGCATGACGAGCGGGCGCGCGGCGCTCTTCGACACCTACGACGTCACGCGCCTCCTGAAGCCCGGCGCCGCGAACACCGTCGGCTTCTGGCTGGCGGCGGGCTATTCGGACGACTTCTCGCGCTACGGCTGGCACTGGCTCAAGCCCCGCCGGGCGATCCTGCACCTGGCCGTGACCTACGCGGACGGCACGCGCGACGTGGTCGTGACGGACGGCTCGTGGGAGCTGACGCAGGCGAGCGAGGTCACGCGCGCGAGCATCTACCACGGCGAGACGATCGACGCCGCGCGCGCGGACCCCGCCTGGTGCACGCCCGCCGGCGCGGCGGACGGCTGGCGCGCCGTCCACGTGTGGCCGCACGCGGACGCGCCGCGCCTCGTCGCGAACGACGCGCCGCCCGTGCGGATGCTCGACCCCCGGAAGCCCGTGCGCATCGCCGAGACGCGCCCCGGCGTGTTCATCGCCGACTTCGGGCAGAACCGCGCCGGGTTCGTGCAGGTCCGCGCGCAGGGCCCGAAGGGCGCGAAGATCCGCCTCCACACGAGCGAGCTCCTGGGCGAAGACGGCAACATCGACCCGTGGACGAACCGGCAGGCGGAGTCGACGGACGAATTCATCCTCGCCGGGACGGGGCGGCCCGAGACCTTCACGCCGCGCTTCACCTACCACGGCTTCCAGTTCGCGGAGATCACGGGCTGGCCGGGGAGGCCGACGGCGGACGACCTCACCGCCTGGGCCGTCCACGCCGACGTCGAGCCCATCGGCGCGTTCGCCTGCGACGACGACACGCTCAACCGCTACGTCAACGCCGCCAACTGGTCCATGCGCAGCAACTTCGTGAGCTACCCGACGGACTGCTGCATGCGCGACGAGCGCACGCCCTGCCAGATGGACTCCCAGGCCTACGAGGACGCCGCGCTGAACTGGTTCGAGCTGGGGCGCTACTATGCGAAGTGGCTGGACGACATCGGCGTGGGGGACGGCAACCCGGACTGGACGGGCGATTCCGTCGTCCTCCCCTGGCGCCTCTACCGGGCCTCCGGCGACGCGCGCGTCCTCGCCGAACGCTACGACGGCATGAAGCGCCAGGTGGACGGCGACGTGAAGAAATGGCCGAGCCTGGTCTGCCCCTCTGGCTTCGGCGACTGGTGCGCGCCGAACGACGGCAGCTGGAAGGGCTACTTCAACGACGTGGAGCTCGTCAACACCGCGCTCTTCTGCGAGATGTGCCGCATCGTGGCGGAGGCGGCGGAAGCGCTTGGCCGCGCCGAAGACGCCGCCGCCTACCGCGCCCTCCACGCGCGCGCGAAGGCCGCGTTCCAGGCGGCGTTCTTCCATCCCGAGACGAAGACCTACGGGGACGGCTCGCAGACGACGTCGGCGCTGCCGCTCGCGCTCGGCCTCGTGCCGGAGGCCGAGCGCGCGGCCGTCGCGGCCCGGCTCGTCCGGACCATCCGCGAGGAGGACAAGGGGCGGGTCAACGTGGGCATCTTCGGCATGCGCCACCTCGGCGACGTCCTCTGCGACCTTGGCGAGGCGGACCTCTTCGTGCGGCTCATGACGCAGCCGGACTACCCCGGCTTCGGCTACATGTTCGCGCGCGGCGCGACGACGCTCTGGGAGCAGTGGGGCTATCGGGGCGGGATGAACTCGCACAACCACGCCATGTTCTCGGGCGCGCTCCATGCGCTCATGACGCGCCTTGCGGGCATCCGCGCCGCACGGCCCGGCTTCGCCGCCGTCGAGATCCGCCCGTCCTTCCCGGCGTCGCTCGGGCGCGTGGCGGCCCGCCTCGACACGCCGCGCGGGCGCGTGGCGGCGGCCTGGCGGCGCGAAGGGGGGCGGATCGTCCTCGACCTTGAGATTCCGCCCTATACGCCGGCCGCGCTCGCGCTGCCGCGCGGGGCGGCGCGTCCGCTGCGGGCGGGACGGCAGACCGTTGTCTTCAATGAAAAGGAGTAAATGAAACCATGAAATGCAGCATCCTCCCTGCGGCCGCGCTGGCGGCCTGCGTGTCGTTCGGCGCGGCGATGCCCGACGCCGAGGGCTTCGTGCCGCTGTTCAACGGAAAGGACCTCACGGGCTGGATCGGGGCCACGTCGTCCTACGGCGTCGAGACGATCAAGGTCAAGATGGCCGGGACCGGCGAGACGAAGGAGATGAACGTGCTCGCCTGCCAGCCGGGCAAGGGGTCCGGCGGCAACCTCTGCACGGAAAGGCAGTACGAGAACTTCATCCTCCGCTTCGAGTTCTGCATGCCGGAGAACGGCAACAACGGGCTCGGCCTGCGCATGGCCGACATCCACAAGGACGCCGCCTACGACGCCATGTGCGAGCTGCAGCTGCTCGACGACGGCGGCGACGAGTACTACGACAAGGCCGCGAAGAAGGACAAGCTCAAGCCCTGGCAGTACACGGGGTCGGTCTACGGCATCGTGCCCGCGAAGCGCGACAACGTCAACCGGCAGATCTGGGGCAAGGACAAGAACTTCACCGGCGGCGGCAGCTACGTGCGCCGGCCCGGCATGTGGAACTTCGAGGAGGTCCGCGTCGTCGGCAGCCGCATCCAGGTGATCCTGAACGGCGAGCTCGTGACGGACGCCGACGTCTCGAAGTTCAAGGGCGACGGCACGGACACGCCGGACGGCAAGAAGCACCCCGGCCTCCACAACCGGAAGGGCCACATCGGCTGGCTCGGCCACGGCCACCGCGTCATGTGGCGCAACATCCGCATCAAGGAGGTCCCGGCGGACTACGTGGTCGGCTCGGACACGCAGAAGGCGTGCCCCGCCGGCTTCACGGCCCTCTTCGACGGCGGCGCGGCGAGCCTGGCGAAGAACTGGAAGGGCGTGACGACCGCCGAGAAGTTCGACAACCCGAAGGTCCGCCAGGCCGCCACGCCCGAGAAGCGCGCCGCGATGCAGAAGGTCGCCGACAGGCAGAAGGACGCGCATTGGCACGTGCGCGACGGCGCGCTCTTCTTCGACGGCTTCCAGGGCGGCTACTCGCTCGCCACGGCGAAGGACTACGGGGACTTCGAGATGTGGGTGGACTGGCGCACGCTCTCCGTCCAGGGCGACAGCGGCCTCTACCTGCGCGGCTCGCCCCAGGTCCAGATCTGGGACGCCCACAACCAGTGGGGCATCGGATCGGGCGGCCTCTACAACAACCAGAAGCATCCGTCGCGTCCGCTCTGCATCGCGGACCGCAACGTCGGCGACTGGAACACCTTCCACGTGACGATGCGCGGTGAGCGCGTGACCGTCGAGCTCAACGGCGTCAAGGTCGTGGACGACACGGTGCTGGAGAACTACTGGGACCGTTCGATGCCGATCTTCCCGGTCGAGCAGATCGAGCTCCAGTGCCACGGCGATCCGCTTGAGTTCAAGAACATCTTCATCCGCGAACTCTAGTCCCTCGCGACTTCGGACGCGACAGGCGCGATCCCCCGCGCCGCCCCGGTCGCGATAAGCGCGACCCTCCCGTGTACCACGCGCGCAATGTACCCGCGCCGCCCTCGGCGCGGGGCGTCCGACAGCGGCATGGGGAGGGTCGCGCTTGTCGCGACCGGGGTCTCCGCCCCTCAGCGCCACGCGCCGAGGGCGGCGCGGGTACATTGCGTGCCGGGCCATCGGTCGCGCGGTCGCGCGGTCGCCGTCGGTTGCGCGGTCGCCGTCGGTCGCGCGGTCGCCGTCGGTCGCGACAAGCGCGCCCCTCCCGTGTCATTGGGTTTACACGACGAAAGCATGAAACGGGAGGGACGCAATTCATTGCGTCCGTGCTCCATTCAAGGGCGGGCGTGTAGTCCGCTGTCCATTCAAGGGCGGGCGTGCAGCGTTCCGTCTGCGTCGCAGGAGGCGATGCGGACGGCGACGAGCGAGCGGCGCGGGGCGGGGGAGGCGAGGCGGCAGGGAAGGTATTCCGCCGTCCAGCCATGGCCGCCGCCGCGCTCGACGCACACTTCAACCTCCTGTCCGACGAACGAGCGGGCGAAGGCGGCGCGCTGGCGGCGACCCAGCGCCTCCAGTTCGCGCGCCCGGACAAGGCGGACCGGGCGCGGGAGGGCGCCGTCCATCGCCGCCGCCGGCGTGCCGGGGCGTTCCGAATAGGGAAAGACGTGGAGAAGGGCGAAGAAGGGCGCGCGAGAAGCGTCCGGCGCGGGCGCGGGCGAAAGGTTGAGGGGATTGGCGAGGAAACGCAGCGTCGCCGCGTGGTCCGCATCCGTTTCGCCGGGGAAGCCGGCGATGACATCGGCGCCAAGGGCGAGGCGCGGTCCGAGGAGGTGGACCGCCCGGGCGCAGAAGGCCGAAACGTCTTCGACCGCGTAGGGGCGGTTCATCCGCGTCAGGATGCGGTTGGAGGCGGACTGGAGGGAGAGATGGAGGAAGCGGCAGACGTTCGGATGCGCGGCCATCACGTCGAGCAGCGCGGGGACGCAGAGGCCCGGTTCCAACGAGCCGAGGCGGATGCGGTGGACGGGAACGGCGCCCGTGAGCGCCGCGAGGGCGGCGAGCAGGTCGGGGAGGCGGCGACCGGCATCGTGGTAGAGGGCGAGGTTGCAGCCGGTGACGACGAGTTCGCGGTAGCCCGCCGCAAGGAACGCGCGGGCCCGCGCCAACACGTGGCCGAAGGGAACGGAAACGGGAGGGCCGCGGAAGCGCGGGACGATGCAGAACGCGCAGCGTCCCGAACAGCCGTCCTGCACCTTCAGGTAGGCGCGGGACGTGCGCAGCGGGATCGGACGTTCCGCCGTCTCCTCGTGTCGCCGGGCGGCGACGGCGGAGGCCGCAGGCAGGCAGCCCGCAAGGCGGATGTCGGCAGTCGGGAAACGCCGCCGCAGACGGGCGATTTCCCTTTCGCAGTCGCGCTGGGCCTTCGCGGTGACGGAACACCCCCGGACGACGATGGCGTCGGGAGGGGTGCCCGCGTCGAGTTCCACGATCTGATGGCCGTCCGCCTCGAAGGCTGCTTCCGCGTCAAGGGCCTCCGCGTGGTTCAGGCGGCAGCCGAAGGTCTTGAAGGCGATGCGCATCTAGTTCGCGGAGAGCTCGGGGAAGAAGGCGAGCAGCAGGAGATTGGCGGCGTTGAAGAGGACGTGGGCCGTCATCGGCGCGAGGATCGTGCCGGTGCGGGCGTAGAGCCACGCGAACGCAGCGCCGAGGAACCAGAGGGCGACGAAGGAGGCGGCGTTGACGTGGACGAGCGCGAAGACGGCGCCGGAGAGAAGGGCCGCGCCCCAGAAGGGCAGGGCAGACGCGAAACCGCGAAAGACGACGCCCCTGAAGATCGGCTCCTCCAGGAGGGGGGCCTGGAAGAGGACGACGGCGACGAGAAGGGCGCGGAGACTCGGCGCGTACTGTCCGTCCGCAAAGCACTTGACGAGTTCCTGGTCTGCCGCCTGGACGCCCGTGCACCAGGCAATCGCCTGCGCGCCCAGCCAGTTGAGGCCCAGGGCGGCCGCCGTCAGAACGGGCGCGGCACACGCCGCGAGGCGCACGCCACGCAGACGGTCGACGGACGGCCTTCCGTCTGCGGGCGGCGGTGACGGCACGCGCGTCTGCCAGAAAGCGGGGATGCGCGCCATGAGCCAGAGGACCAGGAGCAGGGACGCGAAGAACGCCGTCGAGAGGAGGAGATTCTGCTTCAGGGCCTCCGGCGTCATCACCTGGTTGAGCCCGTAGACGAACTGCCGCCAGAAGGAGGCGACCCCGCCCGAGAAAACGAGCACGCCCAGCGCCGCCGATGCGACGAGGGCGTGTGCGAGGCGGTAGGGGCTGCCGCCGCGAAGCGAGGAGCTGGCCACTTACGCGTTCTCGTTCGTGCCGCGGATCTTGATGTGGAGTTCGCGGAGCTGCTGTTCGGTGACGTAGTTCGGCGCGTTCATCATGAGGTCCTGGGCCTTCTGGTTCATCGGGAAGGCGATGACCTCGCGGATGTTGGGCGTGTCGGTGAGGAGCATGACCATGCGGTCCACGCCGGGCGCGATGCCGCCGTGCGGCGGCGCGCCGTACTGGAAGGCGCTGTAGAGGCAGCCGAACTTCTGCTGGACGACCTCCTTGGGGTAGCCCGCGATCTCGAACGCCTTCTCCATGATGTCGATGCGGTGGTTGCGGATCGCGCCCGACGAGAGCTCGATGCCGTTGCACACGACGTCATACTGGTAGGCGACGACGGCGAGCGGGTCCGGCCCGTTCAGCGCCTCGAGGCCGCCCTGCGGCATCGAGAACGGGTTGTGCGAGAAGATCGTCTTGCCCGTCTCCGGGTCCTTCTCGAAGAACGGGAAGTCGACGATCCAGCAGAACCGGTAGCAGTTCGTCTCGCAGATCTTGTTCGTGAGATGGTTCGCGATGTCCGTGCGCACGAGGCCGGAGAGGCGATGGCACTCGTCCTTGTCGGCGGCCATGAAGAAGAGCGCGTCGCCCGGCTCCATGCCGGCGATCTTCTTCATCTCCTCAAGCTGCTCGGGCGTCAGGAACTTCGCGATCGGGCCCTTGAGCTCGTTCTCCTTCGTCCAGCTGATGTAGCCGAGGCCCTTGCCGCCGTTCTCCTTGACGAACGCCTCGCGCTTGTCGAACCACGTGCGCGCCTCGACGCCCACGATGCCCTTGACGAGGAGCCCCTTGACGAGGCCGCCGTTCGCGACGCAGGAGGCGAACGCCTTGAAGTTCGCCTTCGCGAAGAAGGCGCTCATGTCGAACCACGTGAGCGGGTTGCGGAGGTCGGGCTTGTCCGAGCCGTAGGCCATCATCGCGTCGCGGTACTTGATGCGCGGCCACGGGGCGGCGGTGCACGTCCAGGTGGAGAACTTCGCGAACGTCCTGCCCACGACGTCCTCCACGACGGCGAAGATCTCGTCCTGCGTCGCGTAGGACATCTCGATGTCGAGCTGGTAGAACTCGCCCGGCGAGCGGTCGGCGCGCGCGGCCTCGTCGCGGAAGCACGGGGCGATCTGGAAGTAGCGGTCGAAGCCCGAGACCATGAGGAGCTGCTTGAACATCTGCGGCGCCTGCGGAAGGGCGTAGAACATGCCGCGGTGGACGCGGCTCGGCACGAGGTAGTCGCGCGCGCCCTCGGGCGAGGAGGCCGTGAGGATCGGCGTCTGGAACTCGTGGAAGCCCTTGGCCCACATCTGCTCGCGCAGGAAGCGGATGACCTCTGAGCGGAGCATGATGTTGCGGTGGAGCTTCTCGCGGCGCAGGTCGAGGAAGCGGTACTTGAGGCGCACGTCCTCGCTCTCCTCGGCCTTCTCGTCCGGGATGTAGAGCGGCGTGACGGCGGAGGCGCCCTCCATCACGAGCTCGTTCGCCTCGATCTCGATCTCGCCCGTCGGGAGGTTGGGGTTGATGGTCTCGGGGTCGCGCAGCTTCACCTCGCCCGTCACGGTGAGGACGCTTTCGAGGTGCGCCTTCTCGACGAGGGAGAAGAAGCCGCGGCTCGGATGGACGACGACCTGCGTGAGGCCGTAGTGGTCGCGGAGGTCCACGAAGAGGATGCCGCCGTGGTCGCGGAGGCGGAACATCCAGCCGGAAAGGCGGACCGTCTTGCCCGCGTCTTCCCTGCGGAGCTGGTTGCACGTATGCGTGCGGTAGGGGTGCATGTCGCTCATGGTGTCACTCGTTTCGTTATGGCAAAATCACTGGCCGCATAGTATAGCACAGTTCCGCCCGGCGTGCGCGGAAGCCGGCGGCGCGGCGTCGAAAAAGGCGAAATTCCCCATTGCAACCACCTGCGGAATTCGGTATACTGTCCGCCGTTTTCGATGGCGAGAGTAGCTCAATCGGTAGAGCATCAGATTGTGGATCTGAGGGTTGCGGGATCGTGCCCCGTCTCTTGCCCCAAATCAGCCGTCCCGTCCGCGGACGGTTTTTTTGCATGAAGGAGCCGCGATGAACGATAAGAGTCTTCAGGAGCAGTACCTGCGCCGTATCCTCAATTCCAAGGTCTACGACGTCGCGATCGAGAGCCCGCTCGAAGAGGCGGCGGCGCTTTCCCGCAAGCTCGGCAGCCACTTCCTCCTGAAGCGCGAAGACCTCCAGGGCGTCCACTCCTTCAAGATCCGCGGCGCCTACAACAAGATGGCGCAGCTGCCGCGCGCCGCGCTGGAGAAGGGCGTCCTGGCGGCGTCGGCGGGCAACCACGCGCAGGGCGTCGCGCTGAGCGCGAAGGCGCTGGGGTGCAGGGCGACCATCGTGATGCCCGTCACGACGCCCGAGATCAAGATCGCCTCCGTGAAGGGCTACGGGGCGTCGATCGTGCTCGCAGGCGACTCCTATTCGGACGCGGCGGCGGAGGCCGCGCGCCTCGTCAAGGAGAAGGACTACACGTTCATTCCGCCCTACGACGACCCCGACGTCATCGCCGGGCAGGGCACCGTCGCGATGGAGATCCTCCGCCAGCGCCCCGGCGCGCTCGACGCCGTCTTCGTCCCCGTCGGCGGCGGCGGCTTCGCGGCGGGCGTCGCCGTCTACCTCAAGGCGGTGCGCCCCGAGGTCAAGGTCTTCGGCGTCGAGCCGGTCGACTCGGACTGCATGGACCGCTCGATCAAGGCCGGCCGCCGCGTCGAGCTTTCCGAGGTCGGGCTCTTCGCGGACGGCGTCGCCGTCAAGAAGCCGGGCAAGATCACCTTCGACCTCTGCCGCCGCTTCCTCGACGGCATCGTCCGCGTCTCGACCGACGAGACCTGCGCCGCCATCAAGGACATCTTCGAGGCCACCCGCGCCATCTGCGAGCCCGCCGGCGCGCTCGCCCTCGCGGCCGCCAAGCAGCACGCGGCGCGGAAGGGCGCCCGGGGCGAAACCTACGCCTGCATCGTCTCCGGCGCGAACATGAACTTCGACCGCATCCGCTTCGTCTCCGAGCAGACCGAGATCGGCGAGAAGCGAGAGGCCATCCTCGAATGCCGCATCCCCGAGGAGCGCGGCGCGTTCAAGGCCTTCATCCGCAAGATCGGCAAGCGCAGCGTCACCGAGTTCAACTACCGCTACTTCGACCCCGACAAGGCCTACGTCTTCGTGGGCCTCTCCGTCGCCGACCGCGCGGAGACGACGCGCATCGTCGCCCAGCTCGCCGCCGCGAAGATCGGCACGATCGACCTCTCCGACGACGCCCTCGCCAAGGAGCACATCCGCCACATGGTCGGCGGCCACACGCGCGGCATCCACGACGAGGTCGTCTACACCTTCGAGTTCCCCGAACGCCCCGGCGCGCTGATGGACTTCCTGGAGGCGATCTCCAACCGCTGGAACATCACGCTCTTCCACTACCGCAACCACGGCGCCGACCACGGCAAGGTCCTCGTGGGGCTCCAGGTCCCGGCCGCCGAGCGGACCGCCTTCACGGCGGCCCTGAAGAAGCTCGGCTACGCCTTCCGCGACGTGTCGCGGAACCCGGCCTACCGCCTGTTCCTCGGCAACCGGGACTGAGGGCGGCGGGCGCGGCTACCGGCGGTGGCGCCCGCGGCAGGCGGAGCAGAAGAACTCAGGGCCCGCCCAGGTCGTCTCCTCCTCGTGGCCGCACAGCCGGCAGGCGCGCGTGACGCGCGCGCGGACAAGGCGCACCTCCGAGGCGTGGTCGTCGATCCAGAGCAGGGGGAAGTCCGCCACGCGCGAACGGTTCGCGAGCGTCGCCGCCGCCGGCGGCTCCTTGCCGTCCGCATCGTGGGCGCCGACGACCTGGACGCGCTTGCCGAAGAGGCGCGCCCGGCGCAGCACGGGCGCGTAGTCCGGGTCGTCCCCGACGAGAAGGGCGATGTCGAACGCGCCGGGCTGCGCCGCGTAGTAGAGGAGCGACGAGGCGAGCGACATCTTGATCCAGTTCCCGTCCGTCCCCACGTCCACCTCGTGGATCTCGGTCTCGTAGGCGCAGCCGCGCTCCAGGAAATCGTAGAAGGCGTTCTGCTTCGACGTGTTGAAGCCGGACCTCGCGGAGGGAATCGTGCCGAAGTAGTTCGTGCGGACGAGCGAGACGTCCTCGTCCAGCCTGTTCGCCACGTCCTCGCAGAAGATCTTCGGAAGCTTCGCGTAGTCGATCTCGAAATTCTCCTCCCCGAGCTTCGTGAACAGCGCAACGCGGCTGCGGTAGAGCCATTCGCCGTCAATGAACACCATGGCCTTCTGGGACATATATTCAACTCTCCTTATTTTTCCTTGCCTTCGGGCAGCTCGATGAGCCAGGGAATCGCCTCGCCGTCCTTCGTCGGCACGTTCAGCACCTCGGTCCGCCCGTCGGCCTGCTTCTTCTGTTCGGCCTGCTGTGAAACTTTCTTCTGCTCGACCTGCTGCTTCTTCTGCTCGGCCTGCTGTGCAATCTTCTTTGGCTCGGGCTTCGGCGCGGCCTCGGCCTCGTCGAAGTAGCTGATCGGCTTCGCCGTCTTGAGATCGACCGCCGGGGCCTCGACGGCCTTCGGCTTCGGCGGCGGCGCCACGGGTGCGGGCTTGGGCTGGACCACGGGCTTGGGCGTCGCGACAGGAGCCGGAGCGGGCGGCGGCGGCACTTCGGCGGCGGACCTCTGGGCGTCCTCGCGCGCATAGTGTTCGGGATAGAGGCGGCGGCGGTGCTGCTCGATGCGGTCGCGGCGCAGCTGTTCCTGCTCCTCCTTCAGGCGGGCGCGCTCGGCGGCGACCGCCGCGCGCTGGCGCGCCAGTTCGTCCTGCTGGCGACGGGCGGCGTCCAGTTCCGGCGAGACGGCGACGGGAAGGGGGGGCTGGGCGGCGGCGGGCTGGGCCGCCGGCTGCGGGGCCGCCGCAGGGGGCTGCTTCTTCAGGGCCTCCGTCAGGGATTCGAGGCGGTCGAGGACGGGCTTGAGCGCCTGGGCGCCGGCGTCGGGATGGGCGGCGGAGGGCGGCTGCTGGACGTTGACGACGGGCTGGGCGGCGGGCGTCCGCTCGCGCAGCGCGATGTCGAGCAGCTTGTCCGAGAGCGCCTGGTTCCGGGTGGCGATCGCCTGGAGGCTCTGCTGGTCGCGGTTGATCACCGCCGCCATGATGACGGAGAACGTGACGACGACCACGATGAGGAGGACGACGAAGAAGATCGAAAGCCCCAGCGTCCGCTTGCGCGCGCGCGCCTGTTCGGCCTCGATGTACTCCTGGAACGCCTTGAGGACGGGGAAGTCGTTCATTCCGTTCGCCTGCTCGAAGATCCGAAGCGCCGTCGTGCCGCCGTTGCCGGCGGCGTTGTTCCCCGGTTCGCCGGCGGCGGCGTGAAGCTGTTCGTCGTTCATATATTGCACCTCATTGGTTTGGCGGTCATTTTACCAGTTCCAGAACCCGCCCGCAAGCGGAATCACAACTTGCGCATAATGCCCATTATGTAAACTAGGGTGCCGTGCGGATAATTATGCTATACTCTTCTCCCGTGAACGTCCATTCGACAGAACCCCTGGCGGCGCGGATGCGCCCGCGCACGCTTGACGAGGTCGTTGGCCAGCGCCACATCCTCGGCGACGGCAAGCTGCTCCGGCGCGTCATCGAGGCGGACCGCCTCACGAACATCATCCTGTTCGGTCCGCCCGGATGCGGCAAGACGACGCTCGCCGAGGTCATCGCCCGCACGACGCGCCGCACCTTCGTGCGCTGCTCGGGCGTCGTCTCGAACGTCGCGGACATCCGCAAGGTCTGCGACCGCGCCCGCACCGAACTCGGCGGGCCCGGCACCATCCTCTTCGTCGACGAGATCCACCGCTTCAACAAGGCCCAGCAGGACGTCCTCCTCCCCTACGTCGAGGACGGCACGGTCGTCCTCGTCGGCGCCACCACCCACAACCCCTCGATGTTCGTCAACACGCCGCTCACGAGCCGTTCGCTCGTCTTCGAGCTCAAGCCCCTCACCCCCGACGAGACGGGCGCGCTGCTCGACCGGGCGCTGGCGGACAAGGAACGCGGCTACGGCGGCATCCCCGTCGCGCTCGCCCCCGGCGCGCGGCAGTTCCTCGCCGAGATCTGCGACGGCGACGCCCGCCACGCCCTCACGGCCCTGGAGGTCGCCGTGCGCTCCACCCCCCCTTCCCAGGACGGCGTCACGCACCTCACGCTCGACGTCATCCAGGAATGCGTCCAGCGCCGCATCGTGCAGTACGACAAGAAGGAGGACGGCCACTACGACACCATCAGCGCGTTCATCAAGTCGATCCGCGGCTCCGACCCCGACGCCGCGCTCTACTGGCTCGCGAAGATGCTCGTCGCCGGCGAGGATCCCCGCTTCATCGCGCGCCGCCTCGTCATCTCCGCCTCCGAGGACGTCGGCAACGCCGACCCGCGCGGCCTCACCGTGGCCGTCGGCGCCCTCCAGGCCGTCGAGTTCGTCGGCATGCCCGAGGCCCGCATCGCCCTCGCCCAGGCCACGACCTACCTCGCGACGGCGCCGAAGTCAAACCGCTCCTACGAGGCCCTCGACAAGGCGATGCACGACGTCGGGACGGGCGCCGTCCAGCCCGTCCCCGAACACCTCAAGAATGTCCACGTGGCCGCCATCGGCGCCGAGCGGAACGACGGCTACAAGTACCCCCACGCCTACAAGGACGCCTGGGTGAAGCAGGCCTACCTGCGCATCCCGGCAACCTACTACATCCCTTCCGACCAGGGCTACGAGGCGACGATCGCCAGGCGGATGGAGATGCTGAAGGGAGCGTTCTAACGGGAGGGACGCAACTTGTTGCGTCCGAAAGACGTCTGAACGGGAGGGCGCAACTTGTTGCGTCCGAAAGGCCCGGCGCGCAATGTACCCGCGCCGCCCTCGGCGCGTGGCGTCC
>CAVEVC010000006.1:19972-29737 GCA_963618935.1 Clostridiales bacterium CCNA10
AACGCTAGCGGACGATCAGGACCGTGCCCTTGGGCGCGAAGTTGACGCACAAGCGTCCCTTGGCGAGGACGAGCGAGACGGAGACAAGCCCCTTGACGTTCGACACGACCTCAACGCCCCCGACGTCACCGGTGAACGCCTCGGCGGCGACGAGCGGGTACAGGCCGAAAACCGGCTTCTCGCCCCCTTCCACGTCGATGCGCACCGACGTGAGCGCCGCAAGGCCAAGCGTTCCCGTCGCCGTGACCAGCGGCTGCGAAGTCCCCTCCCTGGGCAGCGTGAAGACCAGTTCGGACGGCAGCGCGCCGTCGGCCGCATAGGCAAAGCCGCCCTCCTGGACGTCCACGCGCGAGAACCCTTCCAACGTGCCGACTTTCACGCATCCCGCTCCCGTCTTCACGAGCGTTCCAGAACCGGCGATGCGCCCGAAGCCGCGGTCGCTCGCCGTCTCGAGCACGGGCGCGACCCCCTCGGCGAACGTCAGCGAGTCGATCCGGTCAAGCTCCGGGCGCGCGTCGGGATGCGCCGCGCCCTGCCACTTCTTCATCAGGTACGCCTCGGTCTGCCGCGCGGCGAAGTCGGAGAGCATGTAGTCGTAGCCGATGAACTCCGCGATTTGGCACCCGCCGCCGTAGTTGAACCTGCTGTCTCCCGGCGCGGCCCCGCCGAGCGAGGTGATGTAGCGACTTCCGTGGGCGCGGTGGCGCACGACGACGTATTCGTCGCGCCCCGCGTCGTTGAACTCGTTGTCCGGCAGCATGAAGCGCCCGTCCACGCGCCACATCGCCGTCCAGTTCACGACCTGGAAACCCGACGTGAGTTTAGAGTCGAATCCCGTGCAGAGCGAATTGTTCGAGTCGCGCCGGAAGGCCGCATAGGGTCCATGGGACTGGAAGATGTACGGCGTCGCGGCCGCCGGGGCGATGTTGCGCCACACGACGAAGCCGTCCGCGATCTTGCCGGACCAGCCGGCCGCGACGACGTTCAAGCCTTCGCAGTGCCGGAGGCGCGGGCCGGCCTTGTCCCACGACGTGCCGAAGTCGACGCACGGCTTGCCGTGCAGCCCGTTCGCGTTGAGCGTGGGGGCGCGCACGCCGGAATAGCTGTTCGTGAACGAGACGTCGAAGTCCGGCCGCCGGTCGAGCCACGCGACGACATTGCTCGTGCTCCCCTCCTCGAAGACGAAGCGGTCGGCCTGCGTCGCGTCAAGCCACACGGCCGGATGCGGCGCCGGCTCGGGCTCCTCCGCAATCTGCGCCGTTTCGCGGATGAAGCGCACGCGGCCGCCCTTCACCACGATGTCGAGGTTCGTCGAGCAGCGGTCAAGCTCCAGTATGCCGTCGCCCGTCTTCACGAGCGGCCGCCCCGCCATCTTCGACCAAATCGGGCGGTGGACGGTGCGGATCGCGGCCGTCCTGCCCGCGTCCACGCGAATCTCCGCGCTGTCGTCCACGCTGCAGAGGGAGAGGTAGTCGAGCGACCAGGGGTAGACGTCGTTGACCGTGCGGTCGTGCCACTTCCTCTGCATCCAGAGGTTGTTCCGGGCGATCTCGGCCTCGGTAAGGGAATTCGTGTAGACAAGCGCCTCCGCCACGCGGATGCCGCCCGCCAGACGGGCGCCGGCCTGGACGCCCATGTGCCAGAACTCGACGGCCGCGCCGTTGTTCGTCACGCAGCCCGCGATGACGGAAAACGCATGGCCGTCGCGGTAGCCGTGGTTCTGATTGACCTCGCTCTTGAAAGGGGCGCCGTTCTCGTAGAAGGCCCCGCGAAACTTCAGGTCGTCGTTGCCCGAAGCCATCAAGCCGTCGCCGCTTGCCTTGACGACCATCGTGCGCGCGTCACTACTGCCGTTCCAGTAGGAGACCGGGCTTTGCGTGCCGCCCCGCGACGGATATTCGAACGCCATGAAGACCGTGCGCACGTCTTCGTAGGCGCTGCCGACATTGAGGCCCGCGCCCACGCCGAGCGTCGCCTGTTCTCCGGGATAGTAGGAACCGTCCACAAACGTGCCGCCGTTGTCCGCCGTGGCGCCGTAGGTGTAGGCGCCGAAGTCAAGAAGCGGAACGCCGCGCACCGTCTTCGTCCCCCTGACGGGACCGTACCAGATGTTGGTCCATCCCTTCTCGCCCGGCTGACTGATCTTGTAGGGGGCCGTCAGGCGGACGGCGTTGCCGTTGCGGTCCAGTGTCCCGTTCGCGTCCTTCCAGACGGTCAGGCGTTCCTTTCCGTCCGGCGCGGCCGCCCACGTCATCGTGTCCGTCGCGGCGGCATCGTACTGGCCATACGCCCCCGGCACGTAGCCGGCCTCAGCGTCGGCGATCCCGAGATCGACGCATCCCTGCTCCAGGCGAAGCCCGCCCGCGCTCGGCTGCTCAAGCGTGAGGCGGCCCGGTCCGACCTTGCGGACGTACCCGCCGCCCGAAAGCTCGTGGATGATGAGCTCGTGGCCCGCCTTCGCCGTGTTGACGCCCAGCGCCGTCGCGGCCCAGACGCGGTTGACGCGGTGGGGCGTGTTCGCGTCCGTCGTGCCGAAGCCTCCCATCTGGCCGGCTTCATGCTGCCAGCGCGCATGCGAGTTCTCCTGGTCCTGGATGTAGAGGTAATGCCCCCACCCCGAAGCGAGGTTGAACTTGCTTTGCGGCGACGAGTCCGCAATCGTGCCCAGCGTCCAATCCCCGCTCGGCCAGTCGATCCAGGCATGGAACAGGAAATCGGGCTGCTGCCAATTCTGGAAATGGAGAACGTCGTTCCGGTTTGTCGGCACGTAGCCGTCCAGCCACCACGCGGGGTTCTGGGTCCACGAGCCGTCCGTCCACGCCGCGCTCCAGGTGCCGTCGCCCTTCTGGGTGAACCGGTCCATGTAGCCGTGCGGACGCGGATCGTCGGAATCCAGCCTGTTCCGCAGGCCGAACACGGCCGTGAGCGACAGCCCCGCACGCGCCTGGACGACGATGCTGGACTGGAAGGCATCGCCCTCGCACACCGCATCCACGTCTCCCGTCCAGTGCGAGAACGCATGGTTGTCGTCCGCCGCCGCGACGACAGCGACCTGTGCCCCCTCCTCGACGGAGATCTGTGCCGTCTGGGAAGGCGCGCCGCCGTTGAAGCTCACCGTGCCGGAGGTCCCGGCCGATCCGGAAACCGTGACCTCCGCCCCGCATGCCGCCAGCGCGCCCGCCAGCATGCCCGCCATCGCTCTTTTCATCATACGTGCCATCCTCCTTTTCGACGTCCTGATTCGTTGTCAGTCCGCCAAAATGATAACACGTCGCCCCCCCCCCCCTGTCAATTGTGAATTTTGATTTTTTTTCTTTGCCGTCTTCCCGTTCGGACGCCCCGCGCCGAGGGCGGCGCGGGTACATTGCGCGCGGTGCCGCGTGCGGGGTATCGCGTGTGGGGTGTCGCGCACGGGGGCATCGCGGGAGGGACGCAACTTGTTGCGTCCGGGCCCGGCGCGCGAAATCCGAAAGGCCCGGCGCGCAACGTACCCGCGCCGCCCTCGGCGCGGGGCGTCCGAACCGAGCCAAACGGCCGCAACAAGTTGCGGCCCTCCCGCCGCCTCCCGTCCGCCTCCCCGTCCGCCTCCCGCCGCCTCCTCAGCCCACGAGTTCCCGGCCGGGTCGGTACGGGGCCGAGAGGAAGCCCCCGGCGGCGAGGAATCCTCTGCGTGTCACCATCTCCAACCTCACTCTCCTAGACGAACCCAGATGAAATCGAGCGGCGCGGGGACGTCCACCGTCAGGACGTTCCCCGCAAGCGCCGCCGTGCCGCGCCCGGCCAGGACCTCGGCCCGTCCGGCCGTGAGGTAGGGCGCAAGGTCGAGCGCGAAGGACGTCTTTGCGTTCCGTTCGCGGAACAGGAGCGCCGTGCCGCCGCGGCCGTCCTTCGCGGCCGAGACGAAGCCCGTCCAGGCAAAGCCGTCCGGCCGGCCGCCGACGGGGTGGATGTAGCCCGCATGGACGGCGTCGCGGTGGCGCTTCCACGTCGCGATGAGCGGCTTCCAGGCGGCGACCGTCCCGGGCGAGAGGTTCTGGATCTCGAACCATCCGAGCGGCGAGGCGAACATCACCGTCGCGAAGAGCGCGTCCTTCGGCCACTGCGCCGGCGCGAGCGGGTCGTCGGCGGGATAGACGCCCGGGAGGCGATCGGGGTTCAGCACCTCCATGCGCAGGCGCGCCGGATCGACGACGTGGGCGAGCGACCAGAGGTTGCGCAGGGTGAAGTGCGGCCACCAGAGGCGGTTGTCGCCCTTGCGGATGTAGCGGTTCTCCACGAAGACGGGGCCTACGTCCGGGAAGCCGAAGTAGCCGGGGCGGATCTGCGCCGTCACGTCGAGATCGACGGTGATGCGTCCGCCGGACCCCGCAAGAAGGCCGTCCATCAGCTTCCGCTGGCGCTGGAGCGTGCGCGGCGACTCGGAGCGGATCGAGTCCAGCTTGAAGTAGTCGATGCCGAAGCGGCGGTGCAGGCCCAGCAGGAGGTCCAGGTCCTTCTCCCAGTGCTCCGCCTCGTTCGAGCTGTCGGGACCGTACCAGAGGCCGAACTTCATCCCCTTGGCCCGCGCCGCGCCCACGACCGGTTCGAGTCCGCGCGGGAACCGTTCGGGGTCGGGCGTCCAGAACGCGGGATCGTGCCAGAAGGAGCTCCAGCTGCCCTTCTCGCCCTTCTTCAGCTTGGACGAATTGGCGGACCTCCCCTTCTGCCAGCCGTCGTCGATCTGGATGACGTCCACGCCGAGCGCGGCCCCGGCGGCGACCTCGCGCAGCAGGAACGCCTCGTTGATGCAGGCGTCGCGGTTGCCGTCGCCCCAGGTGTTCGTGAGGAAGAGTCCGTCGCGTCCCGAGACGTAGGCCCGCCGGGCGCGCTGGAAGTCCGTCGCCGCCCGCACGCGCCCCGCTGCGCCGCCCGTGTAGGCGACCTGCACGCAGGGATGGCCCACGTCCCGCACGACGAGCCGTCCCCGCCCCGCCTCCACGCGGAAGTCGGGGCCCTTGACGGGACGCGACGCCGGCAGCGGCGCCACGCGGAAGAACGCCCGCCCTTCGCCCGTCGCCGCATCCTCGACGAAGACCGCCGGGGCGGAAACGTCGAACGCCGCCTCGTTCCGCGCCAGCAGGTATTCCGTCTCGAAGTAGAGCTCGTTGTGCTGGTCCGTGCGGTCCTGGAGCCGCACGACCGTCAGGCGCGGATGCGCCCAGTTCCACGCGAAGACCACGTCCTCCCCAAAGGCGGACAGCCCCGCCGCACAGGCGGCGGCCACGATCAACCCGATTCTGCAAACCTTCATTCCGGTTTCCTTTCCTGTTCGTTTCACCGCCACCGCCGATGCGCCCAGAGGTACTGCTCGGGATAGCGGCGGATGGCCTCGCCGAGGCGGTCGTTGAGAAGCTGC
Source organism: Clostridiales bacterium CCNA10 (assembly GCA_963618935.1). Taxonomy (GTDB): domain Bacteria; phylum Verrucomicrobiota; class Kiritimatiellia; order RFP12; family UBA1067; genus RUG572. Next base: position 25,368 of record CAVEVC010000006.1, read on the forward strand.
GTGTAGGCGGCCTTGTCGCCGTCCTTCGCGAAGACGAGCGGCGGGCCGCCCACGAGGCGGTAGCGGAACGGGGCCACGCGCACGAAGGAGCCGACGACGACGGGATAACCGGAGCGCATCGCGAGGCGCGTCGCGCTCGTGAACGTCTTCGCGGGGCGGCCGAGGAAGGCGAGCGGCAGCCCCTTGGCCGTATGCTGGTCCATCAGGATCGTCATCGCGGCCCGGTCGGCGGACCACTGGCGGATGACGTCGGGCGTGAAGCCGTGCTTCTTGTCGATCACGGTCACGGGCCCCCGGAAGTGGTGCCGCTTCATCCAGGCCGCGACGAGGCGGTTGTTCATCACGCGCGCGACCGCGATCATCGGGCGGGCGAACGAGAGGACGTTCGTCGCCGCCTCCCACACGCCGTGGTGCGCGCTCACGAGGAGGATCGGCTTCTCCGTCTCCTCCAGGAGCAGGCGCACCGTCTCCGGCGCGCCCTCCGAGACGTCCAGGTGTTCGCGCCAGTTCTCCCGCGTCACGACGTGCGGCACGCACAGCGCCTCGCAGATGTGCCCCGCCAGATGGCCCCAGCTCGCCCGCGCGATGCGCGCGGCCTCCTTCGGGTCCGCCGTGACGCCCGCCTTGAGGATGTTGTCGATGGCGATGCGGCGGCGCTTCCGGAAGAACGGGAAGAGCGCGCGCGCGAAGGCGGCGCCCCAGTCGTAGGCGTGCCGGTCGATGAATTTCACTCGGCGGCGACCTCGTAGAGCATGCGCGCGCCGGCGGGGCCCTTCACGTCGGCCGTGAAGACGAGCTTGCCGCCCTCGACGGAGACGGGCATCTTTTCGAGGCGGCGGCCGGTCGTCTCCAGCGCCCAGACGGCGAAGGACGCGGGCTGCGCGAGGGCGAGCGCCACGCGCGCCCTGCCGTTGCGGACGACGGGCGGGTAGGCGCCCCACTTGAGGAGGGTGCGCTTTTCCGGGTCCGCGTACACGTTGCCGTCCGCCTGCACGTCCGTGAGGTGCGTCACGAGGATCCGGCGGGAGGTCGCGAGCGGCCGGCCGTCGAGCGAACTCGCCCAGAGCGTCGTCGCGACGTCGCCGGCGTCGAAGGCGACCGCGCCCGCCTGGACCGTCCCCGACGGCGTGAAGCCGCCGGCCGTCTTCTCCGTCACAATGCGGAACGCGCCGCGCGCGCGGTCGAGGTCGATGGCGGGATTGGGCTTGAGCGCGACGGGCGGCTCCTTCCGCCCAAGCTGCTCCTTCAGGTTGAAGGTCTTCAGGCCCGGAACGGGCGCGACGGCGGTCGCCGTGCGGATCTGCCAGGCGGCGTCCTTCCACGGCGGGACGATCCGTACGGGGCCGCCCGCCGCGGGCATGAACGTGTCGGGCGTTGCCGCGTTCGCGATCATGTCCTCAAGCGGCGCGAGGTCGCCGCGCAGGAAGAGGCACACGCTCGCGCGGTCGCCGGCCTGGCCGAGCGGGTCGCTCGCCACGTCGAAGTAGCCGGGGGTGCCCGTGCGGTCCTGCATGCCGCCGAGGCCGTGCGAGTAGGCGAAGCGCCAGAGGCCGTCCCAGTCCTGCAGCGCGCTCATCGCGCCCGTCATGATCCCGCCCACGCCCCGGAACATGCCGGGGCCGGAGAAGTTCCACTCGGTGATCGTGAACGGCTTCGTGGGCATGCGCGTGTAGGCGCAGGCGACGGGCGGAAGCGTGCCGGCGAGGACGGGGTTCGCGTTGCCGCAGCGCGAGGGGAGGGACCACGGCTTCGCGAGGAAGTGCGGGTGGTCCACGTAGAAGTGGTCGTCCACGTAGTCGTAGAGGTCTTCGCGCACGGCCATGAGCGGCGCGTAGTGGCTGCCGCAGTTCTGGTTCGTGAGGAGCGCCTTCACGCCCAGCCCCTTCAGGAAGGCGCGCTGGCGCGCGACGAGCTTCCGCTCGATGTCCGCCATGAAGGCGATGAGGGCGGCGGAGGCGCCCGAGGCCTTCTCCGGGTCGTCCAGCCCCTTGGCGAAGCCCGGGTCCGCCGCGCGCCGCTCCGCGAGCCACGCCGCCCAGGCCTTCTTCATCGGCTCCTCGCCGCGGATCCGGCTCCAGCACCAGGTGAGGTGCCCTTCGTTGATGAGCGAGATGAGGGGCAGGCCGGGCTCGTCCTTGTATGCGCGGCCCGTGTAGGGGTTCACGTGCGCGAGGAAGTTCTTCGCGAACGCCGCCCAGTTCTGGTAGGCGCCCTCGTGGACGGCGATGAGGTTCTTGTAGACCTGCTTGTCCATCTCGCCGTCGCGGTCGATGCCGATCGCGCGCCAGGCGACGGGGCGGCAGGTGAAGAGGTCGGTCGTCACGTAGAGCCCCTTCTCGTAGCATTTCGCGAGCAGGTAGTCGAGGAGGTCCATCCGCTCGGCGTTCAGCGCGAGGCCGTCCTTCGCGCCCTTGACCGCGCCGTTGGCGGATTCGTAGTGGTGGATGCGCACGGTGTTGTAGCCGAGGCGCACGAGGCGCGTGACGAGGCGGTCGGCGAAGGCGTGGTCGGGGAAGTTCGCGTCGAAGCAGAGGTTGACGCCGTAGAAGCGCTGCTTCCGGCCGGGGAGGTTCTCGAACTCGAAGTGCCCGTTGACGGCCTTCAGCCAGCCGTGCCGGCCGGCGGGGGCGTCCTGGAGGCCCTGGTTCGAGAAGTCGAGCGCGCTGCCCGCCTCGATGTCCTTGCGGTAGTCGAGCGGAATCCAGTCCGGGCCGGCCTTCACGACGACGGGCCGGTCGACCGCCGTCTTCACGCCGTCCTTCGTCTCGACGAAGCAGAGGAACGTGCGCCGGTCGCCCCGGCTGAAGGCCGCGCGGCCGCCGTCCTCCGGCGAGATCCGCAGCGAGATCGTCGGGCCCCACGTGCGGTTGTCCTGGAGGAGGAGGTGCGTCGGGGCGGGGAACGCCAGGCGGATGGCGTCCCGTCCCGGCGGCGCGATCTCGATCCAGGAGGCCGTGCCGCTCCAGATGCAGACGGTCCGCCCGTCCCAGTCCTTCGCGAGCGTGCCGCCCTTCCCGCCCGACGTCTTCCACGTGCCGCCCGCGAAGGTCTCGCAGGGCATCAGGAGGGCCAGCACCACCGCCTCGGGCCTCTGGTCGAGGTCGCTCGTCACGGCGGCGTCGAGGACGGCGCGCCCGTCGGCGGTCGCAAGCAGCGTCGCGCGCCCGTGGGCGCACTTCTCCTCCTTCTCCGCGAAGAACTCGACCGTCGCCGTGCCCGTCGCGGCGTCGGGGAAGGCGAAGTCGCGCCGCACGCCCGTCGCCGTGCCCCGCCACCCCTCGTGGTGGATTGCCATGGACAGGCGCGCGCCCGTGTCGCCCACGCGCACGTCGCCGTTCATGCCCATGCCCAGTTCAAGCGGCGCCGCGCACAGCGTCCCCGCCACAGCCGTAAAGGCGAACATCCTCAGCATTGCCGTACTCCTCGGTTGGTTGGTTGATGACGCGCAACATTATACCAGAGAATCGCAGGCCCGGCATCGCCAACTTCCAATTTCCTCCCGTCGGCAATTGTGCTACAATGTCTCCCGTTTTTCTGCAAGGAGTACCAGCATGTTCAACTCAAAGGTCTACCATCGCATCGACGCGCTTTCCGGCTCCATCGCGACCCTCCGCGCCGAGGGCGTGAAGTACAGCGAGATCGCTGAGGTCCGCTCCCGCGCCGGCACGTCGCTCGCGCAGGTCATCAAGCTCGACGGGCCGAACGTCACGCTCCAGATCTTCGCCGGCGCGCGCGGCGTCGACACGGACGCCTCCGTGCGCTTCCTCGGCGAGACGATGAAGGTGCCCTTCTCCGACGCCCTTCTCGGCCGCGCCTTCACCGGCACGGGCGAGCCCCGCGACGGCGGCCCCGCGATCACCGAGAACCAGATCCCGATCGGCCAGCCATCCGTCAACCCGGCCAAGCGCATCATGCCCAGCCGCATGGTCCGCACGAACATCCCGATGATCGACCTCTTCAACTCGCTCGTCGTCTCGCAGAAGCTCCCGATCTTCGCCCGCGCCGGCGAGCCCTACAACGAGCTGCTCGCGCGCATCGCCCTCCAGGCGAACTCCGACGTGATCGTCATCGGCGGCATGGGCCTCAAGTACGACGAATACCTCAAGTTCCGCTCGACCCTCGACCGGAACGGCGCGCTCTCGAAGACCGTCATGTTCGTCCACACCGCCGCCGACCCCACGGTCGAGTGCATGCTCGTCCCCGACGTCTCCCTCGCCGTCGCCGAGAAGTTTGCCCTCGAAGGCAAGGACGTCCTCTGCCTCCTCACCGACATGACCTCCTTTGCGGACGCGATGAAGGAAATCGCCATCACGATGGAGCAGATCCCCTCGAACCGCGGCTACCCCGGCGACCTCTACTCGCAGCTCGCC
>CAVEVC010000007.1:0-23098 GCA_963618935.1 Clostridiales bacterium CCNA10
CCGTTAGGCGCCGCAGGCATGTCTCTTTTTCCTTCATCCTCGGATGAGACGGACATCCTCGGATGAAACGGATTTCACGGATTTCCGGGGGCGAGGAAGGCGCGGACGCGGGCGAGGAGGTCCGGCTCGGACGAGACCGTGTGGACGGAGGCGGGGACCGACCTGCGGAAGAGCGCGCCGTAGTTCTTCGAGACGATGCGCGGGTCGGCGACGACCACCACCCCGCGGTCCCGCTTCGTCCGCACAAGCCGCCCGAACCCCTGCCGGAAGCGCAGCTGCGCCTCCGGCAGCATGTAGTCGCGGAACGGCCTCCCCCCCTCCTCCACGATGCGGTCGCACCGCGCCTCCACGATCGGCTCGCCCGCCTGCGGGAACGGCAGGCGCGCGAGCACCACGCAGCTGAGCGCCGCGCCCGGCACGTCCACCCCCTCCCAGAAGCTCTGCGCGCCGAAGAGGACGACGGGCCGCGCCGGGGCGGGCCGCCGGAGGGCCGCCACGAGCGCCTCGCGCGACGCCCCCTCCCCCTGCACGAGGAGGCCGATCCCGGCGGCGTCCAGCAGCGGCCGCGCCGCCTCGGCGACGGCGCGCATCATCTCGTGGGCCGTGAAGAGGACGAGCCCCCGTCCCGCCGTGGCGGCGAAGAGGCCGCGCAGGAACCCCGCCAGCGCCTCCGCGTACTCGCGCGGCCGCGCCGCGGGGTCCGGCAGGAAGTCCGGCGCGAGCGCGAGCGCCTGGCGGAAGTAGTCGAACGGGGAGGCCGCGACGAGCGTCTTCACGCGCGCGGGCTCCAGCAGCGCCACCCCGAGCTTGCGCGCCATGTAGTCGAAGCGGTCCCCCGCGCGCAGCGTCGCCGAGCAGAGGACGACCGAGTCCTTCACGTCGTAGAAGCAGCGCTTCATCTCGGCCGCGACGGAGAGCGGGGCCGCGACGAGGCGCACCTCGTCCTGCGCGCGGAGCCGGCGGCCCGCCCCCGCGCACCGCTCCGCCCAGTAGACCCGCTCCGGGTCGCTCGCTTTCAGGACGAACCGGCTCTCCAGGATGAACGCGGTGAACGCCGCCGCAAGGGCCTGCACCTGCGCGACGAGGTCGCCGCAGGCGGGCGCGTCGCGCCCCGCGTCCGCCCTCTGCAGCGCGCCCGCGAGGTCCACGAGGAGGGCCTGCAGGCGCGCCAGCGCGTCCTCGAAGCGGAGGCCCGCCGCCGCGAGGTCGGCCTCGTCCCACTGCGCGGGCGTGTAGTCGGCGAACAGCCCGTGCCGCGCGTACTGGCGCACGGCGGCGCCCCCCGCCGCGCCCGGCACGCAGCGGAAGCGGAGGACGGGCGCCTCGGGCGCGGGCGCGAAGAGGCGGCGCAGAATCTCGAAGAGCGCGTCGCCCTCCTTCTTCGCGAACGCGATCTGAACGTGCGCGCGCGCGAGCAGCTCGCGCACCTCCTCCGCCTCGCCCTTCACGGCGAAGACGCCCCTCTGGAGCAGGCGGTCGACCGCCCCCAGCACGCCGCGCGGGCGGCCCGGCCCGCGCCGCGACTTCGACGGACGCGCCAGCTTCCCCAGCAGCTGCTGGAGGGCGGCGCGCGAGAGCTCGTAGGAGAAGAAGTCCGTCGCGACGTCCTCCAGGTTGTGCGCCTCGTCGAAGACGAGCCGCCCGTAGGCGGGCAGGATGCCGCTTCCGGGGTTCGTCGCCTCGGCGAGGACGAGCGCGTGGTTCACCACCACCACGTGCGCCTTGAGCGCGCGGGCGCGCGCCTTCGCGACGAAGCACTTCGCGCGGAAGGGGCACGCCCGGCCCGCGCAGTCCTCGCCCGGGCACGCGAGGTGGGGCCGCAGGCGCTCGTCCCCCAGGTCGTCCAGGTCGCCGTCCGGCGTGCGGCGCAGCCATGCGACGAGGCGCGCGAACGCCGCCCGCTCGTCCGCCGCGAGCGTCCAGTAGCCGCCCTGCATGTACTCGCCGAGCATCCGCAGGCAGAGGTAGTTGGCGCGGCCCTTGAGGAGCGTCGCGCGGAAGGACGGCGCCGCGTCCCCCAGCGTCTTCGCCGCGCGCGGCAGGTCGCTTGCGATGAGCTGGCTCTGCAGGTTGCGCGTGGCGGTGGAGAGGACGACGGGGGTGTCGTTGAGGACGCTCCACTGCACGGCGGGCACGAGGTAGGCGAGGGACTTGCCGACGCCCGTCCCGGCCTCCACCATCAGGTGCTCGCGCCCGTTGAAGGCCCGCGCGACCGCGCGCGCCATGTCGAGCTGGCCGGGGCGCGACTCGTAGCCCGCCATCGCCCCGAGCGTCCCGCCCGCCTCCAGGTGCGCGGCGACCCGCTCCACGTCGAGGGGCGTGCAGTCCCCGTGCGCGGGCAGATGGCGCTTCGGCCCGCCCGCCGGAGGGAGGTCGGGCAGGAAGGCCGCCCAGTCCGGGTCGTCCATGAAAGACGCCGGATCGGCGCCCGCCGCTGCGCCGTCCGGCCTGTTCTTCGGCTCTGACATGCCCGTATTATAGCACGTCCGCGCCCAGATGGCAGGGCGCGCCGCGTCCGATGGTAGGGCGCGACGTCCACGGCGCGCCGCGTCCGATGGTAGGGCGCGACGTCCTCGGCGCGCCGCGTCCGATGGTAGGGCGCGACGTCCACGGCGCGCCGCGGGAGGTCAGCGCAGGAAGATGCACGTGCCGTTCGGGTCGTCGGGCGAGGGCGCGTGGACGACCCAGGCCTTGCGCGCGCCCGCCGCCGTCTGCCAGACGCCGAGGAGCGTGCCGTCCTGCTTCACCCAGAACGGACACGCCGCGCGCTCGGCCGCCGTCGGCGGCTGGATGTTCGCGATCTTCGCGCCCGACCAGCCCAGCGCCCGCGAGGCGTAGATGACGGGCGGGTTGGCCGACGCGGCCACCTCCTCCGCCGCGCCCGCGAGCATGTTGTCCACCGCCGTCGGGTCGTTCGGCGCCTCGAAGGTGAACTCGAGGACCTTCAGGCCCGTCGTCCCCTCGAACGCATCTTCGCCCACCGCGAGGTCCGCCCCGGCGCGCAGCCGGATGCGCGCGAGGCTCGAACAGCCCCTGAACGCCTTCGTGCCGATCGACGTGACGACCGTGTTCGAGCCGAGTTCGACGGCCTCCATCTTCGAGGCCGCGCGGAACGCATTCGTCTGCACGTCCGCAAGGGCCGGCAGGTGGAGCGTCCCCGTGAAGCCCATCGAGCCCGAGAACAGGCCCCGGTAGACGCCCCAGGTGCCCCTCACCTCGCCCACGACGTTGGTGATGGCGTCGAGCCGCCAGTCGCTCACGTCCACGTTGCCGAGCGAAAGGGTGTAGGCGTTCGGCACGCGCGTGACCCGGGGGATGCGGAGGCGTCCCGCCTTCATGTTGTAGCTGCAGAAGCCGTCCGTGTACAGGTCGCCCGCCATCGTCGGGCACTCGAAGACGAGGTTCGTGACCTGCGTCGTCCAGTCGAGGCAGCGGAAGACCTGGCCGAGCGCCGCGTCCAGGTCCTCCCGCAGGACGAGCGCGCGCGGGTAGCGCGCAACGGGGATGTAGACCTTCCCGCCCTCGCCGGGGCCCTTGAAGGCGTCGCCGTGGTAGCCCCCGACCGTCAGCTCCCGCGCGCCCTCCGGCGCGTCCGCCCAGAGGATGCGCCCGTTCAGGTCGAGCATTCCCTCGCCGACGTCCGTCCAGGCGCTGCCGGACGACCCCGTGCCGTACTTGATTTCGTTCTTCGCCGCGTCCGTGACGGTGACGGCGAGCTTCCAGACCTGGTTCGAGACGAAGCCCTTCTTCCAGCTCGTGAATCCGGCCTCGGGGTCGGCGAGCGTGAACGTCCAGTCGTGGGCGAACTGGGCCGTGAGGTCGAGGTCGCGGTCGACGGCGAGCGTGAGCGCCGCCTCTTCCTCCCGCTCCTCCGAAACCGTGCCGCGCCACCGCACGAAGCGGCCCTTCTCCGCGTTCGCCGTCGCCGTCAGCGTGACGCGCGTCCCGGCGGCGTAGAGGCCGTCGGCGTCCGGCGCGGGGGAGACAGCCACCGCGTCGCCGTCGAAGCGCGGGTCGAACACGGCGGCCCTGACGGCGTGGCGCAGGACGGGGGAGCGGCCGCAGACGAGCCACTGCTCGTGCGCCGTGTGGAAGACCTCCGGCGCGACGAGGCCGACCAGGCCCGCCGCCGCGAAGGGGCCGAACTTCGCCTCGAACGCGGCGCGCTCGTCGTCCGTCGCCGCGCGCGCGGCGCGCACGAAGCGGTCCCAGTTCGCGTCCCATGCGCGCGCGCCGCGCGGCGGAATGTGGAAGGCGATCTGGCGGGCGGGCGTCGCGTCCGTGCCGAAGACGACCGAGTCCGTCTCCTCATACGACGGCGCCGACGTGAGGAAGGTCACGTTCGTGAGGTTCACGGCGTTGAAGGCGTTTGAGGAGATTGTCCAGCCAGCTTCCGCGCCGCCGAGGACGACGGAGCCGAAGGCGGGGCAGTTCGAGACGGCCGAGTAGCCGACGTACTCCAGCGTCCCGCTGCGCCCCGCCTCCAGCGCATTGAAGTTCGGGCAGTTCAGGAACGCGCGCGAATTGAGAATCTTCAACGACGGAAGGCGCATCGTCCCACGGAACTTCGAGTAGCGGAAGAGCCAGCTGTTCGCCGTCTTTTCGTCAGAGTGATAGAGTTTCTGCACGGAGGCGAGGTCCCAGTCCGAAACGTCCGTCTCGGCCATGAAGTTGTCGTAGCCCGTGCGGTTCCAGTAGCCGCCGAGGCGCGTCACCTTGGGGATCTGGAGCGTGACCTTCGTCAGATGGGTGTTGCCGAGGAAGGTGTTGTTCGGCAGGTCGCCCGTCATCTCGGGCGCCGCGAGGCGGAAGTCCTTGAAGCCCGAAGTCTGTCCGCAGCTCTGGAAGGTCTCGGTGTCCATGCTCCGCAGCGTGGTCGGGAGGATGCAGACGTCGAACGGCGCTTTGACGACGCCCTTGAACGCCTTGTTCCCGATGTGGGTGATCGTCCACGCGCTCGGCTGCCCGTCCACCGTCACGGCGCCGCGCAGGTCGAGGTCGCCCGACCCGACGAACGCGCCGGATTCGTTCGTGGTGAGCGCCAGGCCCTCGGCGTCGCTCGTGGGGGAGTAGCGACCGCCGATGGCGAGGCAGTTCTTGGCGGCGTCGCTGATATACGCCCGCAGCGTGTAGTTGCCGTCCGTCAGCGTGACGGGCGCCTTGTTCGTGACGCCCGCCGCGTCCGCCGGCAGCGTCAGCGCCCACGTCTTCGCGGCCGCCTCCGCGTCCGCCTCGCCGAGCGCGGCGATGGCCAGCCCGGCGGCGCACGCGCCCAGGCACAGGCCCCTCTTGTACACGTCGTACATGTCCAGCTCCTTTCATGCCGGCGCAGGCCATTCTGCACCGTGCCTGAAAGCATAGCATATGCCCCCCCCCCCCTGTCAAGTGCGTTTTTTCGCGATTTTTTGCAGTTTTGAGGGACGCCGTCGGGCGCAGTCAAGCCCGGCGGACGCAATGAATTGCGTCCATCCCGACTGCCGTGCCGGGCGGCCCTGCGCGCAATGTACCCGCGCCGCCCTCGGCGCGTGGCGTCCGAACATTCGCCGAACCGCAACCGCGTACGAAGCCGCCGCCTTTCAGCGCCACGCGCCGAGGGCGGCGCGGGTACATTGCGCGCCAACCCGCCTACGGGAGGGACGCAACCCTACGGGAGGGACGCAACCCTACGGGAGGGACGCAACTTGTTGCGTCCCTCCCGACTGCCGTGCCGGGCGGCCCTGCGCGCAATGTACCCGCGCCGCCCTCGGCGCGTGGCGTCCGAACATTCGCCGAACCGCAACCGCGTACGAAGCCGCCGCCTTTCAGCGCCACGCGCCGAGGGCGGCGCGGGTACATTGCGCGCCAACCCGCCTACGGGAGGGACGCAACCCTACGGGAGGGACGCAACCCTACGGGAGGGACGCAACTTGTTGCGTCCCTCCCGACTGCCGTGCCGGGCGGCCCTGCGCGCAATGTACCCGCGCCGCCCTCGGCGCGTGGCGTCCGAACATTCGCCGAACCGCAACCGCGTACGAAGCCGCCGCCTTTCAGCGCCACGCGCCGAGGGCGGCGCGGGTACATTGCGCGTCACTTCGCCGGGGGGACGGGGGCGACGTAGACGGTCGTATTCTTCTCGTCGCCGGAATAGTAGGCGAGGTAGTGCGTCCCGCCCAGGACGGCGGCGTTGACGTTGCCGGCGTCCCAGGGGCGGGCCTCGTCGCCGCGCAGCAGGGCCTCGGGGGCGGGCCAGTCGAGCGGGCGGTCGAAGATGGCGGCCGCCTTCGCGACGCGGCGCTTCACGACGCGCCGCCCGCGCTCGTAGTAGTAGTTGCACACGAGACCCGTCCTGGCGTCGTAGACGAGCGAGGGGGAGGAGGCGAGGATGTCGCGGATGTTCGTGCGCGCCTTCTTCCAGGTCGCGCCGTTGTCGCAGGAGGTCAGCTGGAACTGGCTCGCCGAGGAGTCGCCGCCGTTCTCCGTGCGGGCAAGGCCGAGGAGGCGGCCGTTGCCGAGGTTGACGACGCAGGGCTCGGTGGGCAGCTCGCCCTTCTTCATCACCGTCTCGACGGTGCGCTGCGTCCAGGTGCGCCCGTCGTCCTCGCTCGCGAGCGTGCCCCAGGACTGCTCGTCGTCCTCGCGGTAGCGCGTCGCGAACCAGAGCGCCATCAGCTTGCCGTCCACGTGGAAGATGTCGGTGATCTGCATCGGGAACGGCGCGAGCGCGGGTTCGGCGATCTTCTCGAACGCCACGCCGTCCACCGTGCGGTAGAGGTCGTGGCGGGACTTCGGCTGCCCCATGCAGCGCACCCAGAAGAGCGCCGCGCCGTCCCGGGCCGTTCCCTTGCCGATCATGACCTCGCCGACGCGCGGATCGCGCGCGAAGCAGACCTCCGGCGTCCAGGTGCGGCCGCCGTCCGTCGACGTGCGCGCATAGGCGTCGCGCGCGCCCTCGCCGATCGAGTGGCCCGAGCCGCGGCTGTAGGTGCAAATCAAGCGGTCGCCGACGGCCTGCAGCATCGGCCAGGAGTTGTAGCCGGGGCGGCCCTCCACGGCGAACGGACGCGGCAGGTCCGCAAGCGGCGTCACGCGCACCTGCACGAGGCCCGCCGGGCGCGCGCAGGTGTCGTTCACGTCGTCCGGCTCGCGCCGCACGCGCAGGGCGAGGGGCGCGCCGCCCTGGACGGCGAGATACGCCTCGGCCTCGAGCCAGCGGGGCGTCCACGGGCGCGGGGCGAGGCGGTGGAGGGCGGGCTTGCCGGCCGTCGCCGCCAGGGGCGCGCCCAGCGCCAGCTCGGCCACGTCGACGCGGTAGACGTCCGTAAAGGCGTTCGTCGCGGAATCCTCGTTGTTGAGGACGAGCAGCTCGACCTTCACGCCCCGGCAGGCCGCCGGCAGGGGCGGCGTGACGGCCGCGACGGACTGCCCGGCCTGGCCGCCCGAAAGCGACCACACCGGCACGGCCGCCTCCCCCTTCCGCCACGTCTGCAGCGACGGGTTCCCCGTCGCGAGCGAAAAGTCGTTCGCGGCCAGATAGATCGGCTCAAAGGCCGCCGCCGCGCAGGCAAGGCCCGCCGCCAGCCCGCAGCACGCCATCCGCCGCGCCCTCTCACTCTTTGCCATGTCCCTCTTTCCTTTCTCATCGCACCAGAATGACGAGCCCCTTCGGCTTCGCCCACAGAAGGTCCTCCGCCGCCAGCGCGCCCTCCGTCAGGCGCCACAGGTCCACCTCGCCCAGCAGCGGACGGTCCGTCGAGCCGATGCGGAGGTCGCCGCAGGGGAAATAGTCGACCGACGTGGGCGGGAAGGCCGTGCGCGCGCCGTCGGGGTTGGGCGGCAGGTTCCACGGCACGTCGTTCCAAAGGTTCGCCACGTTGGCGGCGACGGCCGCGAGGTCGAAGCGGGGATCGACGGCGCAGCGCCCGTCAAAGGACCCGTTCGTGTCGTAGTCGAGCGGCCACAGCGCCACCGTCCGCGCCTGCGCCCATCCGCACAGGCACAGGGCGGCGGCGAGCGCGCCCCTGGTTCGCTTGAATGCGCATGTCTTCATGGCTTGGCTATCCTCCACAAAAAAAGACAGATTTCCTTCGTCGCCAGTCTAGCACAGAGGCCCGGCCAGATGGCATCCTTTTGCGAAAAGATGAGATATCCTTTTGCGAACAGCCCCGCCCTGTAGTATACTTCCATCCATGCAGACGATTCTCGTTCTCCGCACGACACGGCTCGAATGCTGGCCGCACAAGCTGGCCGGCATCAACGACTTTGCCCGGCGGCACGCCTGGCGCCTGCAGGTCATCGACTGCACGGCAGGGCCCGGCCGGGTCGCCCCCCTTCTGGCGTTCTGGCGCCCTGCGGGCTGCATCGTCGAGGCGGACGGCGCCGCCTCGCAGCTGCGGCCCCGCGACTTCGGCCGCACGCCCGTCGTCTTCCTCGACCATTCCCCGGAGATTGTCCGGGAAGGCGCCTCCGTCGTGCGGCACGACTCCGCGCGCATCGCCCATCTCGCGGCCCGCGAACTGCTGGCGCTGGACTACCCCGCCTACGCCCTCATCGGCTGGTTCTATCCCTCCTATTGGATGCAGGACAAGATCAACGCCTTTCAGGACGTCCTTTCCCTGCACGGCAAGACCGCCCACCTCTTCTGCCCCGCCGCCCCGGACCGGAGCAACCCCGCCGCCCTTCAGCGCCACCTCCAGTCCTGGCTCGCGCAGCTCCCCCGCCCCTGCGGCATCTTCGGCGTCAACGACGCCATCTGCGGACTCGCGCTCTCCGCCGCCGTTTCCCTCGGCCTCTCAATCCCCGAGGAGATGGCCTTCGTCGGCGCCGACGACGACGCCCTGATCTGCGAGACGGCCACGCCCTCCCTCTCCAGCGTCCGCCCCGACTTTCGGCAGACCGGCCTCCTCGCCGCCGAGCTGCTCGCCGAGCGCATCGCGCATCCAGACGCGCCCGCACGCCTTCGCGTCGTTCCGCCCCTCCGCGTGGTCCGCCGCCTCTCTTCCCGCGCGTTCCGCCGTCTCGATCCCGCGGTGAAGGCGGCATTGGAACGCATCCGCCGCGACGCGGCGGCCGGCCTCCGCGCCCGCCAGGTCCTCGACGCCTTCCCCTGTTCGCGCCGCCAGGCCGAGATCCGCTTCCGGGCCGCCACGGGACGCTCCGTCCTGGAGGAGATCCAGGACGCCCGCCTTGCACGGGCCCTTGAGCTCCTCCGCAATCCGGACATCGCCCTCACGGCCATCGCCGACCGTTCCGGCTGGCCCTCTTCCCTCACGCTCTCCCGCTACGTCCGGCGGCGCTTCAACCAGACGCTGACCCAGCTGCGCGCGGCCGAACTGCACGCCGCCGCCGCCAACGGACGCGACAGGCGCGACACGGCGCCCCGGGAAACGGCGGGCTCTCGGACGCCACGCGCCGAGGGCGGCGCGGGTACTTCGCGCGCAGCGTCCCCAACGGGAGGGTCGCAACTTGCTGCGACCGGGCGGGCTCACGGAACCGACCAGCAGGCGCAGCGGCAGGGACCGTGCGCGCATTCGGGGGGCTGCTCCCGGCGGCAGCGGTCCTGCACGGCGCCGCAGCGCGGCCAGAACGCGCAGCCCGCCGGCCAGGCGTCGGGGGGCGGGACGGTGCCGGGGATGTCCGCCAGCGGCGCGTCGCGCGGCGCGTCGAGGGCCGGCACGGCGGCGAGCAGCCCCCTCGTGTAGGGGTGGCGGGGGTGCGAAAGGACCTCGACGACGGGGCCGCGCTCGACGATCCGGCCCGCATACATCACGTTCACCTCGTCCATGCGCCCGGCGACGAGGCCGAGGTTGTGGGTGATGAGGAGGACGGCCATGCCGGTTTCGGCGGCGAGGGCGTCGATGAGCTCCAGCACCTGCTTCTGGGTCGTGACGTCGAGGGCCGTGGTGGGCTCGTCGGCGACGAGGAGGTCGGGCGCGGCGGCGAGGGCCATCGCGATCATGCAGCGCTGCTGCTGCCCGCCCGAAAGCTCGCAGGGGTAGGCGCGGGCGGCGCGGGCGGGGTCCGGCAGGCCCGTGCGGGCGAGCAGCTCGCGGATGCGCGCGTCCTGCTCCCGGCGGGAGAGGGCGCGGGGCAGGGCCTCCCGGACCTGCGCGGCGACGCGCATGACGGGGTTGAGGGATTCGCCGGGGTTCTGGAAGACGTAGGCGACGCGCGGGCGCCTCCCCCAGGCAATCTCGCCCGAGACGGCCGCGCGGTCCACGGGGGCGAGGCGCGCGAGGGCGAGGGCCGTGAGGGACTTGCCGCAGCCGGACTCGCCGACGAGCGCGACGCGCCCGTGCGCGGGGACGGAGAAGGAGACGTCGCGCACCGGCACGATCTCCCGTCCGTCGCGGTGGAAGGCAAGGCGCAGGTTCTTCACGTCGAGCAGCATGTCACGCTCCTTTCGGCTCCAGCCGGACGGCCCAGGGGCCGTGCGCGCGCCAGGCCCGCCGCACGTTCGCGGCCGTCTCCTCCGCCGTGGCGCCGACGGGGACGTAGAGGGGCGTCGCCTGGTGGCGGAACCAGGTGTCCTGCCGCTTCGCGAGCTGGCGCGTGCGCACGAGGATCTTTTCGCGCACGGCGGCGGGGGGAAGGCCGTCGATGAACTCCTTGTAGCCGATGGCGGCGGAGGCGGTGTCGGACCAGACGGGGTAGGCGCGGCGCAGGGCGGCGACCTCGGCGGCGAGGCCGGCGAGGAACATCCCGTCCAGCCTCTGCGCGATGCGCGCGTGGAGGACGGCGCGCGGCGCCTGGAGGACGGGGTACGCCGGCGGGGGAAGCGTCCACTTCCGGTCCAGCCCGCGCAGGAGCGCGGAGAAGTAGAGCCCCGTGCCGCCCACGACCACGAGGGGGCGCGCGGCGGGGAGGGCGGCCAGCCAGGCGGCGGCCGCGCGCAGCCAGGCGCCGGAGGAGAAGTGGTCGGCGGGGGTGACGAGGTCGACGCCGCCCATCGCGAACTCGGCGCGTTCGGCGGCGGAGGGCTTGGCCGTCCCCACGTCCATGCCCCGGTAGACGAGCATCGAGTCGGCGCTCAGGATTGCCGCGCCCATCTCGCGGGCGAGGAGGGCGGCGGCGGCGGACTTCCCGCTCGCGGTCGCGCCCGCGAGGAGGTAGGCTTCACGGGCGGCCATCGCCGCCGCCCTTCGCCGGGCCTCCGGCCTTCGCGCGCCGCCCGTCCAGGCGCGGGAAGAAGCCCACCAGCGCGAGGATCGCGGCGGCGACGGTGATGTAGGCGTCCGCCACGTTGAAGCAGGGGAAGTGGTGGACGCCCCAGTGGAAGTCGAACATGTCCACCACGTGGCCGCGCGCCACGCGGTCGATCAGGTTGCCCACGATGCCGCCGTAGAGCAGCGTCTCGGCCACCACGCCGAGCCGGCCGGCGGGGAAGACGGCCTCGCGCTTCCAGAAGAGGAGGGCGAGCGCGAGCAGGGCGAACGCGGCGAGCGGCCACACGTGGCCCTGCAGCATCCCCCACGCGCAGCCCCGGTTCTCCACGTAGGCGAGGTTGAAGAGGCCGTCGAGCACGACGCGCGCGGGCTGCCCCTTCAGCAGGGCGACGGACGCCGCCTTCACGGCCTGGTCCACGAGGAGCAGGTTCATGACGACGGCGAAGGTGACGACGAACCTCCTCAGCATCAGCGCGTACCGAAGGGGTTCTCCATCGCGGTCTGGCATTCCATGCACGTATGCACGAAGGGGAGGTTCAGGAGGCGCGGCTTGCGGATGAGCTGGCCGCAGACCTCGCAGATGCCGTAGGAGCCGTCGGCGATGCGGTTCAGGGCCTCGTCGATCATCTGCACCATCTTGTTGCGCGAGTCGACCTGCTTGAGGTCCTGGAGGCGCATGAAGGCGTCGGAGCCGTCGTCGTCCTCGCTGCCGTGGTCGTCGGTCTGCTCCAGCGCGATCGTCTTGAGCGTGGCGGACTGCCCCAGCACCTCCTGGCGGAGGATGATGAGACGCCGGCGGAACTCCTCGAGGTCCGCGGCGGGGAACTGGAGCGTCGTCTCGCCCTTCGCGCGCGTGGTGGGGCGGCGCGAGAGCTTGACCTCGGCCACCGCCGCATCGGCGACCTTGGCCGCCTCGCGCGCTCGCTGCTTCATCTGCTCCGCGAAGGAGAAGGCGAGGTGCTGGCTGCGGTTCTCGAACGCCGTCGGCGCCTCGGGCTTCTTCAGCGGGGTCTTGGGCGTCTTCTTCACCACCGTGATCGGCTTGCGCACGTATGGCTTCTTGGCGGGCTTCTCTGGCTTTTCGGGCGCCGGGGCCGGCGCGGCCGCCTTCTTCGCGGTCTTCGTATTCTTCGCGTTCACGCTCATGTGTGCATCCCTCTCTCGCTCTCGTGGTTCCGGATCGGCCCTCAGACGTCGGCCGGCGTCTCGGCGAGCCACGCGCGCATCTCGTCGGTGAGCGCGGTGACGGCCGTGATCGTCGCGGTGGAGACGCGGCCCTCCGCGTCGGGGAGGTCGAACGCGTCGCCCGCCTTCTTGCCGAGCATGTTCTGCGCGAGGCGGGTCTTGTTCGAGATGACGTTGCGCGCGAGGTCGTTGTCCCACTCGCCGAGAATCGTGTAGACGCGCGCCTCGCCGTCCGCCGTCGCGATCGCGACCATCGAGCCGGGGCAGGCGGCGGCGGGCGCGGTCACGTCGGCGAAGTCCGCGGCCTTGACCTCGTTGAGGTCCTTCTGCAGCAGCGACTCCTTCTGCATGAGGGCGCGCTGCTCGTCCTTCGCGTACTGGTATTCGGCGTTTTCGGAGAGGTCGCCGTAGCTCTTCGCGAACTCGATGCGCTTCGTGTTGGCGGGAATCTCCACCTTGACGAGCCGTTCGTAGGCGGCGCGGCGCGCGGCGTAGGAGCGCGGCGAGGTGACGCGCGCGGCCGGCGCGGCCTCCTCCTTCCTGACCTGGCGCGCGGCGAGCGCCGGGACGATGCGCGTCATGCGCACCACGATCATGTGGTGCGTGGCGGGGTCCCAGGCGATGGAGGCCTGGAAGCGCTCGAAGAAGAGGGCCTGGTCGGCGGGCTGGAGCTGGCGGAAGATGCCCTCCAGCCACTTCTGGTCCGCGAAGAGGCGGCGGATCACGTTCTGCATCCGCAGCGTCTCGCCGCCCTGCCGGCCCTCGCCGAGGGCGATGGCGTGCGTGAGGAGGGTGATGAAGTCGGGCAGGCGCTCCCAGCCCTTCGGCTTCTTCTCCTCGCCGGGGACGGCGGCGCGGCCGTCGAAGGCGCGGCGCTCGCGGTAGAACTCCTCGTGGGCGTCGTGGCGGCCGAGGACGAGCGTCACGAGCGTGGCGGGGGCGGTGGGCTGGCGCAGGAGCTTCGCGACGGCCTCGCCGCAGTCGGCGTCGCCCCGGAAGAACGCGAGCGTCTCGGAGAGGAGCGCGAAGCACATCTGCGGCAGCACGCCGAGCAGCACGGCCTTCGCCCCCTCGCGGTCCGCGGCCGCCAGGAAGGCGACGAGGCTGCCGACCTCGCGGGCGGGCAGGGTGCGGGCGGCGGCGAGGTAGCGCGCCTCGCCCTTCGGGTTCTCGGCCCACAGGTAGGCGCGCGCCTTCGCGACGCGCTCGGGGTCGAGCCGGAGGTCGTCGAGGCAGAACGCGATGCGCGCGTAGAGCGCGTCGTCCACGCCGCGCGCGGCCTTGAGCGCGAACGCGAGGCGCTCGGCGAGCAGGGCGCGGCTCTCGTCGGCGAGCTGCCGCACCTTCCCCGTCGCCTGCAGCTCGCGCACGCTGGAGAGGATGCTCTTGGGGTCCTTCAGGGCCTTGAACGCCGCGAACCAGGTGTCGCCGTAGTCCTCGGCCTCCTTCTTGAGGTGGATCGGCTCGGCGCGGCGCGTGGGGATCTCCACGCACTTGTCCCGGCGCAGGTCCGCGCGCGCGCCCTCCCAGAACTTCTTCCAGTTGGCCTGCTTCACGAAGCCGTGCTGGGCGCAGAGCTCCTCCAGGCGCGTGACGGGCATGTCGCCGAAGCAGCGGAGCATCTCCTTCACGAAGTCGCCGGGCTTGTCCTTGACCATCGCCGCCACGCGGCCCGGGTCGGCCACCTGCGTGACGAGGATGTGGTCCTCAGGCGCCGGCACGAGCGTCTCGCACGCCGCCTCGTAGGTGAACTGGTGCCCCCGGCGCGCGCGGAAGTCCACCGTCACGCGGCGGTAGAAGTAGTCGCGCGCGCGGACCTTGCCGACTCCCCAGGCGGCGCTCAGCACGAGCGCGCCCTCGTGGAAGGCGAGCAGGCGCCCGAGGCGGCCGACGGCCTCCTTGAGCGGGCGCGCGTCGAAGCCGACGCCGTCGATGAACGAGAGCGCCAGGCGGTCCTTCGTCGTCTTCTTCAGGGCGTCGCGCACGCCCACGCCCTGCAGCTTCGTGCCGAGCAGGCGGCAGCAGGACGAGACCACGCTGAACGCGGCGTCGAAGTCGGCCGCCTCCACGCAGGCGTTCAGCAGCCGCACGGCCATGTCCGCGCCCCGCCCTTCGGGGACGCCCGCGACCAGCTCGACCATCTCGCCGACGGGGCAGGGCGGCCGCTCCAGCAGTTCGTTGAAACGCGCTTCCATCTCGTCTACCGACTTCTTGTCCATGGGCCCTGCCTTCCTTGTTGAGAAAAAAATGCGGGGGAGAGTATAGCATTTCCCGCGCGCGGGCGCAATGCGGGCTGCGCGGAACTACGGCGCCACGGCGAGCGCGCCCGCCGAGCCGTTGAAGTAGAACTCCTGCCCCGTCGCGTCCATCACGCTGCGCCAGAGGTCGCCGTCGAGCCGCACCTGCTGGCGCTCGATCGTGGCGAGGCGGATCGGCACGAGCGTGTAGCTGTCGCCCACGGAGCCCACCACGCAGTTCGTGCGGCCGGCCATCGCGGCGTGGACCGCGTTGCGCGCGAGCATGTAGCAGCGGATGGCGTCCGTCCCCCTCGCCGGCACGCTGCGGATCATGTAGCTCGGGTCGAAGTACTTGACGCCCGCGGGGATGCCGCGCGCCTTGAAGTGGTCGGCGATCCGCCGCCGCAGGAACTCGCCGATGTCCTTCTTGAGCACGTTCCCGCTCGCGTCGGTCCCGGCGTCCGCCTCGTCCGCCATGAGCCGCTGCCCGGCGCCCTCGGCGACGACGATCACCGTGTGGGTCTTGCCGCTCGCGAAGCGCCGCTCCAGGGCGGCGAGCAGGCCGCCCGGCCCCTCCAGCTCGAAGTCCATCTCGGGGATGAGGCAGAAGTTGACGACGGGGTTGGCGAGCGCGGCGTAGGCCGTGATGAAGCCCGAGTCGCGCCCCATGAGCTTCACGAGCCCCACGCCGTTCATCATGCCCTTCGCCTCGGCGTGCGCGCTGCGGATGACGTCCGTCGCCTCCACGAAGGCCGTCTCGAAGCCGAAGGAGGGCCCCACGAACTGGAGGTCGTTGTCGATCGTCTTCGGCACGCCGACGACGGAGATGGAGAGGCGCCGCGCCAGGCACGTCTCCGCGATGTCGCGCGCGCAGCGCAGGGAGCCGTCGCCGCCGATGCAGAAGAGGACGTTGATGTTCATGCGCATCAGCGTCTCCACGATGTCCTCGGTGGGCTGGCGCCCGCGCGCGCTGCCGAGGATCGTGCCGCCGATCTCGTGGATCGTGTCCACCTCGTCCGGGCCCAGCAGCAGCGGCTCCCGGCCGCCGCTCGGCGTGAGGCCCGCGTAGCCGTAGCGGATGCCGTAGATGGTCTTCACGCCGTAGTCGAAGGAGAGGATCTCGACGAGGCCCTTGATCACGTTGTTGAGGCCGGGGCAGAGCCCGCCCGCCGTGAGGATCGCCACGCGCGTCCAGGCCGGGTCGTGGTAGATCCGCTCGTGCGGGCCCGCCCGCTCGAAGCTCGGCTCGTGCCCCAGCCGCTCCTCCAGGAGGCGCAGCAGCGGCACGCTTTCGTCCATGTACACGCGGCTCCCCTCGGAGATGAACGCATGGTGGCGAACGGGCGAGGGGATCTTGCACGCCCCCAGCGTGTCCACGTCGAACGGGTAGGCCGCAGGGTCCGCGGCGATCTTCTCAAGTGTTGGCGACATCATGGGTGGAGAGGTGTTAGGTTTTAGGTGTGAGGTTTTAGGTTTAGGTGTGAGGTTTTAGGCGCCGGCCTTGACGAGGCAGGCGAGGCCGGCGACGAAGAGGACGAGCATCGCGAGGTTGAGGGCGTGCGACGCACGGGGCGCGCCCGCGAACTCCTTCCACACGAGGATGCCCCAGAGGGCGGAGACGAGCGTCGCGCCCTGCCCGAGCGCGTAGGAGATCGCCGCGCCCGCCGTCCCCGCCGTCACGAAGGCGAGCAGCGTGCCCGTCGCCCAGATCGAGCCGCCGAGGACGCCGACGAGGTGGATCGGCAGCGGGCCCCGGAACCAGTCCGCCCCCTTCACGGGCGCGCCCGCCACGGGCTTCTTCATCGCGAGCGTGTTGAAGACGAAGTTCGAGGCGAAGACGCCGCACGCGAAGACGAAGAACCCCGTGTAGGGCGTCAGCATCCCCGCGGCCGGCGCGGCGGCGCCCTGCATGAACGACATGTCGACGACGCGGTTCACGAGCGGCGAGAACCAGCTCATCAGCAGGCCCGCGAGGACCGCAAGGACCAGCCCCTTGCGCGTCTGGCCCGGCGCGCCGCCGCCCGCGCCGCCGCCCGCCTGCTTCGCCCGGAACGCGAGCGCGTTGCAGACGATCGACACGACGATCAGCGCCAGCCCCGTCCAGATGAGCGCCGCGTGCCCCTTGCCGTCCACGAAGTAGTTCGCCACCGTCCCCCCCACGAGCGCCAGCCCCACGCCGACCGGGAACGCCACGGACATCCCCGCCACCGCGATCGCCGCCGCCAGCAGGATGTTCGACGCATTGAAGACGATCCCCCCCAGGAACGGCCACGCCCAGTTCCCGCCGAAGCTCGCCCGGAGGTTCGCCGCGAACCCCCACGCGCCCTTGTCCCCCGCCGACCCCATCGTGAACCCCGCCAGGACGGAGAAGATGAGCAGGCCGATCACGTAGTCCCAGTAGAACAGCTCGTAGCGCCAGCTCCGTCCCGCGAGCTTCTGGGTGTTGCCCCAGCTGCCCCAGCAGAGCATCGTGAGAACGCACAGGCCGACGGCCAATCCATAGTTGCTGCAGTAGTACATGGGAGATTAAGTGATTAAGTGGTTAAGTGATTAAGTGGTTAAGTGGTTAAGTGGTTAAGTGGTTAAGCGATTAAGTGATTAAGTGGTTAAGTGGTTAAGTGATTAAGTGATTATTGCTTCGGCAATGAATTGTGTCGATTCCGTTGGGAGGGCGGCTGTCCCCAGCCGCCGTATTTGCGGCGCGTGAGGACGCGCGCCCTCCCGCACGATCAATCCATTTTGCTGCCGCTTCTATAACCACCTATTAACCACCTAACTTAACTACTTAACTACTTAACTACTTAACTACTTAACTACTTAAAGCGAAGCGACTTAATCATGGCGTACCTCCCGCCGGAAGGGCACCGACGCCTGGGCGCCGGGGCGGGTGACGGCGAGCGCGGCGGCCCGCTGGGCGAAGGCGACCGCCTCGTCCACGCCCTTCCCCTCGGCGAGGGCGACGGCGAACGCGCCGTTGAACGTGTCGCCGGCGGCCACCGTGTCCACGGCCTTCACCTTCACGCAGGGGTGGATCCGCCCGGCCGCGTAGCACCCCTGCGCGCCGAGCGTGATCGCGACGTGCGCGACGCCGCGCCGCTTCAGCGCGCGCGCCGCCTTCTGGGCGCTCGCGAGGCCGTCCACCTTCACGCCCGTCAGGAGCTCGGCCTCGGTTTCGTTCGGCGTAATCCAGTCCAGGCAGGCGTAGAGGGCGCGGGGCAGCTTCGCGGCGGGGGCCGGGTTGAGGATGACGGGCACCCCCTTCGCGTGCGCGGTCTGCGCCGCCCACAGCACCGTCTCCAGGGGCGTCTCCAGCTGGAGGAGGAGGGCGTCGGCCCGCTCGATCTCCGGAGCGAACGGCGCGACGTCCTCGGGGGAGAGCGTGCCGTTCGCGCCGAGCGCCACGGAGATGCAGTTCTGCCCCGCCTTGTCCACGAGGATGAGGGCCGTGCCGGACGCCGCCGTCCTGTCGACGACGAGGCGCGCGTCGATGCCCTCCCGCTTCAGGCGCCGCGCGGCGTCGCGCCCGAACAGGTCGTCCCCGACCTTGGCGATGAAGAGGCACTGCCTCCGGCGCGCGGAGAGCCTCGCCACGGCGACGGCCTGGTTCGCGCCCTTCCCGCCGGGGTTCATCATGAACGATCCGCCGCACACGGTCTCGCCCGGCACGGGAATCTTCGCGCCGGAGACCACCATGTCCGTATTCGTGCTGCCCACTACGACAATCATGCGCTGCTCCTTTCTGCAAGAGCGGCTAGTATAGCATAATTCGGGACCGGATACGGCACGCGCCGTCACGCGCGCAGGGGCGTGTCGGCGCGGAGGCGGCCCTGCGCGAGCTCGACCACGCGCGTGAAGAACGCGGGCGGGAGCGGACGGGCGTGGATCGCCATCACGACGGTCCGCCCGGTCGCCGCAAGGCGCGCAAGGACCTCCTGCCGGCACGCGGGGTCGAAATGCGCCGTCGCCTCGTCGAGGAGGAGCGCCGGCGCCCCGCTCGCGAGCGCGAGCGCGAGCGCGAGGCGGCGGCGCCCGCCGCCCGAGAGCGCGCCCAGGCGCCGGGGCGCGAAGCCGCCCAGCCCCACCGCGTCCAGCGCCGCCGCCACCGCCCGTTCGTCCGCCGCCGCCGGGCGACGCCAGGCGCTCAGGTACGGCGTGCGCCCCAGCATCACGTAGTCGTGGGCGGTGAGCGAGAGGTCCAGTTCCGCCGGCGGCTCCTGGGGCACGAAGACGGCGGGCGGCGGCGCCCCGCGCACGGCGGGCGCCCGCGCGAGGGCCGCGTCGAGGAGCGCGCGCAGGAGCGTCGACTTGCCCGCGCCGTTCGGGCCGCACACGGCGACCCGCTCGCCGGACGCGATGCGCAGCGTCACGCCGTCCAGCGCCGCCGTGCCGCCATACTTCACCGTGCAGTCGACGAGCGCCAGCATGTCTCATCCCCTCCGCGCGAGCAGGCAGAAGAAGAACGGCGCGCCCGTGAGCGCGCAGACGACGCCGACCGGCAGGCTGCCGGGGAAGAGCCTCGCCACGCCGTCCGCCGCCACCAGGAAGAGCGCCCCCGCGAGGGCGCAGACGGGCAGGTAGACGCGGTGGTTCGCCCCCACGAGGCGCCGCACGGCATGCGGCACGATGAGCCCGAGGAACCCGACCGCCCCCGCGAGCGCCACGCTCGCCGCCGTGGCGGCGGAGGCCGCCGCGAGGGCGACGAGCTGCGTGCGGCGCACGTCCACGCCGAGCGACCGCGCCGTCTCCTCGCCGAGCGCGAGCGCGTTCAGCTGCCGGTTCCGCGCGTAGAGGACGACGAGCGCCGCCAGCACGGCCGCCGCCGCCCAGGGGACCGCCCCCGGCGCCGCCTGGTGGAGGTCGCCCCACACCCACTTGAAGGCCGCCGCCGACTGTTCGGGCGTCGCGTAGGCGAGCGCCAGCATCTGGAGCGAACAGGTGAAGGAGCCCGCCACGAAGCCCGCCACGATCACCGTCCCGCCCGCGAAGCCGCGCCGCCCCGTCCGGCGCGCCGCCGCGGCGGAGACCGCGCACACGAGCGCAAGCGAGAGGCACGCGCCGAGAAACGCCGCGAGCGGCACCGCCAGCGCGCTCCGCGCCGCCCAGCCCGCGAGGAACGCCGCCGCCACGCCAAGCGACGCGCCGCCGACCAGCCCCAGGATGTAGGGCTCGGCCAGCGGGTTGCGCAGGACGCTCTGCAGCGTGGCCCCCGAAGCTGCCAGCGCCGCGCCGACGACCAGCGCGGACAGAATCGAAACGGTGTCCATCACGGCCGCAGAGTATACCACATCCGGACGGCCCGGCGCGCAATGTACCCGCGCCGCCCTCGGCGCGCGGCGCTGTGGGGCGGGGCCTCTACCGGCACACGGCGTCGGCGCAGACGAGCGTGTAGTTGTCGCCGGCGCCGGCGCGGCGCACGGCCGCCTCGATGCGGGCGGCCGCGGCGCGGGGCGAGGGGGCCCCCTTCAGGATCGCCGCGATGTCCGCGTCCTGCAGCATGTCGTGGACGCCGTCCGAGCAGATCAGGAAGCGGTCGCCGCGCTGGAGGTCCACCGTCTTCCAGTCGGGGCGGGCGCGCAGCTCCGTCCCGACCGCGCGCGTCAGGATGTGCGTGAGCGGATTGCTGCGCGCCTGGAGGGCCTTCGCCTGGTCGAAGCTCGCGGCGGCCATCGCCGCGCCCAGTTCGCAGCCCACCGTGTGGTCGCGCGTGAGCGCGTCGAGGCGCCCGTGCCGGAGGCGGTAGATGCGCGTGTCGCCGATGTGGAAGATCCGCGCCCGCGCGCCCTCCGCGCCCAGATGCAGAAGGCCGGCCACGGTCGTGCCCATCATCCGGTAGCCGTGCTGCCGGGCGTGGGCGCGGATGCGGCCGTTCACGGCCTGCAGGGCCTCGCCGAGGCGCGTCTCGCGCGCCGCGGGCGGCCGCCCCTCCGTGTCCGCCCACGCCTCGGCGAGCGCGTCGCACGTCCAGCGGCTCGCGAGCGCGCCGCCCTCGCCGCCGCCCATCCCGTCCGCCACGCAGAAGAACCCCGCCGCCTCGGCGCAGACGAACGCGTCCTGGTTCTCGGCGCGGACAAGCCCCCGGTCCGTCGCCGCGGCCGCCGTGAACCCAAGCGGGCGCCGCCGCCCCGCCAGGCGATCCTGAATGTCCCGCAGAAACGTCCTCACGCCGCTCCGCCCCCCCGCACGGCCACCGACTCCACGGCCCCCTCGCCGAGGCGCGTCGTCAGGCGGTCGCCCGCGCTCACGTCCGCCGCCGCGCGCACGACCCGCCCCTGCGCGTCCGTCGTGATCGAATACCCCCGCTTCAGCACTGCGTAGGGGTTGAGCAGGCCCAGCTTCGCGTCGAGCCGCCCCACCGCCGCGTCCGCCCGCTGCACGGCGCCGCGCATCGCCGGCACGAGCCCCAGGTCCGCGCGCTGCACGCGCCGTTCGAGCCGCGCCACCGGGTCCTTCAGCGCCGGCGCGAGGCGGCGGGCGAGGTCGTCCGCCTGCTGCATCAGGTTCTCCACCCGGTTCCGCAGCGCGAGGCCGAGGCGGCCGCGCAGGTCGGCCACGCGCCTCTCCAGGTCCCGCTTCACGGGCACGACGCGCTCGCCCGCGATGGAGGGCGTGCCCGCCCGGAAGTCCGCCGCGTAGTCGCAGAGCGTCACGTCGCTCTCGTGCCCCACGGCGGAGACGACGGGGACGGTCGACGCCGCCACGGCGAAGACGACCGGCTCCTCGTTGAACGCCCAGAGGTCCTCCGCGGAGCCGCCGCCCCGGGCGACGATCAGCACGTCCGGCCGCCAGCCGGCGTCCGCGTTCACGAGGAGCCCGTTGAAGAAGCGGATGCCCGCGACGACGCTCGCCGCCGCCCCTTCGCCCTGGACCTTCGCCGGATAGAGGCGGATCTCGACGTTCGGGAAGCGGCGCGTGATCACGTTGCAGAGGTCGTGGATCACGGCCCCGGCGGGCGAGGTGACGATGCCGATGCGGTGCGGCAGGAACGGCAGGCGGCGCCGTTTCTCCGGGTGGTCGAGCTTGTTAAGCCCCTCCTGCTCCAGCCGGGCCTTGAGGGCGTTGAACTGCGCCATGCGCGCGCCGAGCTCGTCCTTCTTCAGGCGCAGCTTCCGGACCTTGAACGCATACTGCCCGCGCAGCATGTTCAGGTCCAGCTCGCCCTCCACCTGCACCTGCAGGCCGTTGACCTTGTCCTCGCCCTGCGCGAGCGCCGCCTTGAACGCTTCGTCGCAGTCGCCCAGCTTGAACGCGAAGAGCACGCAGCTGATCGCCGCGTCCTTGTCCTTGAGCGTGAAGTAGCGGTGGCCCGAGGCGTAGGCCCTGTTGCCCGAGACCTCCCCCTCGATCCACGCGCCCGCCAGCTTCGCGTTGTTCGCGAGCAGGTTCCGCCTGACGGACAACGTCAGCTGCGTGACACTGTAGATGCGTTCGGCCATGCCCGCGTCACGTCGTGTAGTCCGCGTTGATGTGGACGTAGCCGAGCGAGAAGTCGCAGGTGTAGATCGACGCGGCGAACGTGCCGAGGTGGAGGTCCACCGTCACGACGAGCTCGGGCCCCTGCATCTCCTTCTCCAGCTTCGCGAGCTGCGCGGCGCCGGCCACCTCGCCCTTCCGGTAGGCCCACGTCCGGCCGTAGAACACCTCCGCCGCGCGGTCGTCGACCTGCGCGCCGGAATACCCGGCCGCCGCGAGGACGCGCCCCCAGTTGGGGTCCTTGCCGAACCAGGAGGTCTTCGCGAGCGGGCTCTTCGCGATCGCGCGCGCCGCGCGGTCGGCGTCCTTCTGCGTCTTCGCGTTGACGACGCGCACCTCCACGTACTTCGTCGCCCCCTCGCCGTCCGCCGCCATCTGCTTCGCGAGCGAGACGCCGACGGCGGCGAGCGCCGCGGCGAACGCCTCGAAGTCGTCGCCCGGTTTGTCGATCGGCGCGTTCCCCGCCGCGCCGGAGGCGAGCAGGAAGACGCTGTCGTTCGTCGACTCGTCGCCGTCCACGACGACGTGGTTGAAGCTCACGGCGACGGCGCGCCGAAGGGCGCGGCGCAGGAGGGCGGGCGTCACCGCCGCGTCCGTCGTGATGAACCCGAGCATCGTCGCCATGTTCGGCTCGATCATGCCGGAGCCCTTGCACATGCCGCCCACCGTGACGGTCCGGCCGCCGATCTTCGTCTGCACGGCGGCCTGCTTCGGCTTCGTGTCCGTCGTCATCACGGCCTTTTCCGCCGCGAGCCCCGCCTCTTCGCCGCGCGCGAGCTGCGCGGCGGCGGCCTTCATGCCGGCGAGCAGGCGGTCCATCGGCAGGCGCCGCCCGATGACGCCCGTGGAGGCGACGAGCACGTGGCGCGGGTCGATCCCCAGCTCGCCCGCCGTCGCGAGCGCCGCGAGTTCGGCGTCCCGGCAGCCCGCCTCGCCCGTGCAGGCGTTCGCGCAGCCGCTGTTCGCGAGGATCGCCTGGACGCGCCCGCCCTTCACGATCCTGCGGTCGTAGAGGACCGGCGCCGCCGCGACGGCGTTCGTGGTGAACACGGCCGCCGCCGCGCA
>CAVEVC010000008.1:0-16451 GCA_963618935.1 Clostridiales bacterium CCNA10
CACGCAACATCCCCCACGCCTGGTAGGGCGCGACGTCCTCGGCGCGCCGCGCCCAAGGGGACGTCCACGAGGACGCCCACGGGCGTCCGAACGGGTCCTCTTCGTTCACGACCTCACTGCGCACATGCCTTCTCGGCGTGGCCATTCGCCTTGACCTGCGCGAGGAAGGACGTCGCCGCCGCAACCGCGCGGTCGGTGAGCGCCGTGAGGCACCAGCCCTGCATGAAGTTGAAGGTGTTCTCCGTGCAGCCGGCAAGGCCGACGAAGAAGAGGGGCGACCAGACGCAGTGCTCGTATTTCTGCGCGTCGTCCTGCGTGAAGAGGACGCGCCCCGTCTTCGCGTCGTAGACGCGAAGCTTCGCGGTCCAGGTCTGGGTGGAATACTCGGCTGAGAAAATCGAGAGGAGCATCCAGGCCCATTCGACGGCGCGTTCGCCGTCCTGCACGAACGGGCCGCCGAACGTCACCTCCACCGTGTAGTCGGGCTGCGGCGCGCGCACGAGGTAGCCCGCGTCCTCCAGCAGCGTCTGCGCGCGCCGGAGGAAGGCGTCGCTCGCGCGGGTCTGCGGCACGAGCGTCTCGGAGGTCACCGTCTCGTAGTGCCCGCCGCCCCAGACGCGGCCGCCGCGCCGGCCGACGTAGGGGCCGTGGTCGACGTAGACCGTCTGCGTGCCGAAGACGGGGATGTAGTCCGTAACCGTCGCCGCGAAGCCCGCCGCGGCCACCTTGACGTCGCGCCCCTCGGGCGCGCGCGCCATCTGGACCTGCGGCATCTCGGTCTGCTTCAGCGTGAAGCACCCCGCCAGCAGAAGGGCGGAGAGGCAGGCAGTCGTGCGCTTCATTTCTCGAACCTCATTTCCTTCATCTTCTTCTTGAGCCCCATGCCGAGGACGACCCGGCCGACCTCGATGTAGACGTCGGCCAGGGCCTGCACGTAGGCGCGGTCCTTCCAGCCCGTCAGCCGCACGGCCTCCTCCGCGAGCGCGACCGCGCGCGCCTCGTCGTGGGACTTGTTCGACTTCAGCGCCAGCAGCTTCGCGGCGCGCATCTTGAGCGCCGGGTCGGAGGGATGGCGCTTCATGAGGACGTCCAGCTGGCGGCACGCCATGTCCTCCCGGTGGCTCGCCGCGCAGCACTCGACGAGCTCCAGGCGGTGCTCGTCCGTGCGCGGGTCCATCGTCACGGCCTTCGCGAACACGGTCGCGGCCATGTCGAAGTGCCCGCTCTTCTTGAGGCAGACGCCGAAGTTGTGGACGGCCGCGACGTCCTGCGGGCGGATCAGCAGGCGGTTCTCGTAGCAGCGGATCGCCGCGTTGACGTTGCCGATCCGCAGGAAGCGCCGCCCTTCGAGGTCCAGCGAGTCGGCCAGCCCCCGCAGCAGCGGATCGCGCGGGTTGAGCGCCGCCGCCGCCGCCCAGCGCTCGACCGCGTTCGTCTCGGCGCCCCGGTCGGCGGCGTCGAAGCCCATCAGAGCCTCCCGCCGCGCGACCTGCGCCTTCATGACGCCGTTCGTGAGCGCCGCATAGACGCCCCGGTCGACGGTGCCGCGCACGAACCACGCCGGGAACGGCACCTCCAGCGGCGTGAGCGCGGCGGCCCGCACCGCCGCCACGTGGCCGGTGGGGGCGGGCGCGAAGGCGAGGCGCGGCGCCGTCCAGACCGCGCGCGCGCGCCCGAAGGAGGGGATGCCGAGAAGCCCCGGCTCGATCTCGAAGTCCGTCCCCATGTAGCACGCGAAGACCTCGCCCGGCGCAACGGCGTCGGCCGCGACGAACGCGGCGGACGCCTTTTCGTTCGCAAAGAGGTCCAGCACCTCGTCCGCCAGCACGTTCCCGCCCGCCGTCAGCACGTAGTCGTGCCGTCCCGTACACCAGAGCCGGTAATGCTGGAACACCGCGCGGAAGTCGGCGAGGATCCGCTTCAGGCGGGCGCGGGAGAGGAGGCGCGCGTCCAGGTGGAGCGCGGCCACGCCGCCGCGCGCAAGGCCGCCCGCAATCCGCCGCCAGTCCGAGACGGACGGCGTATCCGCGCCGACCTCCCAGTCCGGGCCCGGCGCCACGAGCACGATGTCCGCCGGACCCTTCTTCTCCGCCCCGAGCAGCGTCAGCCCCGCCTCGGCAAGCGGCCGGGCATAGAGCCACGCCTCCGCCCCCTCCACCCGCGCCGTCCGGGCGGCCGGCATCTCGAAGAGCGGGATGAGCGAGACGAGCAGGCGCGTGCTGCGGAACCGGTATCCCGTCTCGACGGGACGCCCGTCGAACGTCGTCACGCCGCCGGGGTAGTCCTCGTCCGCGAACGTCGCCCACGCATGCCCCCCTTCGCGGCGCACGGCGACGGGCTTCCCCTTGGCGAAGCCCGTGTCGCGCGTCGCGATGTGGACGAACGCGCCGCGCCCCGTCTCGCCGCTTGGCGGCATGAACGCGGTCGCGAACGTGAGCCCCGCGTAGGTGGCAACGCTCCGGCGCGCGTTTTCCTGGAGGTAGAGCCAGGCATGGTCGAGCCGCGGGGCGAAGATCCACCATAGAATCCCCCACAGGAGCAGGAGGGGAACGGGGAACGCGGCCCAGGCCCACTTCCGCCGCCACAGGAGAAACGCGCTCGTCCCCAGCGCCGCCAGCACGGTTCCGAGCGAGACCGCGAAGGCCGTGTACGCCAGGGCCGTGCGCCCCGCATAGTCGAAGAGAGTCCAGTTCACCGCAACGCCTCCAGAAGTTCGTCCGCGCACCGCCCGACGACGCCGCACCGGCGCGTGACGGCGGCCGTCGCGCGCGCGCCCTGCGCCGCCCGCGCCGCCGGGTCGTCGAAGAAGCGGAAGACCGCCTGCTTCAGCCCCGCCGCGTCCGGCACCTGCACCAGCGCGTCCGCCGCCAGCAGGTCGCTCATCACGGGGCGGAAGTTCTCCGTGTACGGCCCCACGACCGTCGGCTTCCCGCAGAGGCACGGCTCGATCATGTTCTGGCTTCCGTGCGCGCAGAGGCTCTTCCCCACGAACACGACCGTCGCGATGCCGAAGAGCCCCATCAGCTCGCCCGTCGTGTCGCAGAGGAAGACGGGGGGGGCAGAAGCCTCCCCGGCCGCGTCCCTCCTGTCGCCGCGCGAGCGGCGGATGCAGGGAAAGCCCGCCCTGCGGATGTTCGCCTCCACGGCGTCGGCCTTCTCGAAGTGGCGCGGCGCGAGCACCAGCGCGACCTCGGGATGCGCCTTCACGAGGTCTGCGTAGACGCCGAGCAGCACGTCGTCCTCGCCCGGCCAGGTGCTGCCGCCGAGGAGGATCGCGGGCGCCCCCACCCACGCCGCCAGCTCCCGTTCCTTCGCGGGGCTGCGGCGGGCGACGTCGAACTTGAAGGACCCTGTGACGGCGATCTGCGCGCCCTCCGCGCCCGCGTCGACGAGGCGCCGCGCGTCGAGGCCGCTCTGCGCGTAGATCTTCGTGAACGCGCGGAACACCTCGCCGAAGAACCAGCGGAGCGCCCGGTAGCGCGGGGCGCTGCGGTCGGAGATGCGCGCGTTGACGAGGTAGAGCGGGATGCCGCGCCGGCGGACGGCGCGGATGAAGTTCGGCCAGATCTCCGTCTCGGTGAGGACGACCGCGCGCGGGCTGATCCGGCCGAGCGCGCGCCGCACGCAGCCGTTGAAGTCGAGCGGGTTGTAGACGAGCGCGTCGCCGTCGTTCCCGAGGCCGTCCGCCGCCAGGCGCGCGAGCTCCCGCTCCGCCGTCTTCCAGCCCGTCGAGGAGGTCGTCGAGAAGACGAAGCGGATCGACCGGTCGCGCTCCCGCAGCGCGCGCATGAGCTGCACGGCCACCTGCACCTCGCCCACGGAGACGGCATGGAGCCAGACGGGGGATTGGGGGGCGGAAAGGCGGGCGGCGACGTCGGCGGGGTAGCGGCCGAAGCGGTCGCCCATCCGCGCGCGGTAGCCGCCGCGCCGCTTCATCCGCAGCAGGAACGACGGCAGCATCGCGAGATACGCGACGGCGAAGAGGGCGTTGTAGAGAACCCATTTCACGTGCGCATCCCTTCCGTTTCCCCCAAGACGCCCGCGGCGGCCGGACTCAGAAGTCCAGGTTGCTCACGTTGAGCGCGTTGTCCTCGATGAACCTGCGGCGGGGCTCCACCTCGTCGCCCATGAGGAGCGAGAAGACCTGGTCGGCCTTGACGGCGTCCGCGAGCTGCACGCGCTTCATGTGGCGCTTCGCGGGGTCCATCGTCGTCTCGTAGAGCTCCTTGGCGTCCATTTCGCCGAGGCCCTTGAAGCGGTAGATGCTCATGCCCTTGCGGCCGCGCGCGTCGATCGCCGCGAGCAGGTCGGGGAGGTTCATCACGTCCTGGGCCGTGCCGTCCTCCTCCAGCGTCGCGACCTTGCCGGTCTCGCCGAGGTAGTCGCCGACGGAGAAGCCCATGCCCTTCAGGGAGGCCATCTGCTTGCGCAGGAGGGAGGCGCGGAAGACCTCCAGCCAGCGGAAGGGCATCTGGTCCGTGGGGTGGTAGGCCTCCACCTGGGTGGCGGCGAGGTCGAGGGTGGTCGCCATCTCCTGCTGGAGCGCCGCGACGCGCGCCTTGAACGCGGGCTCGTCCTTCAGGTACTCGAACGCCGCCGCGTCGCCGGCGCCGCGCACGATGACGTAGCGCGGCACGAAGCCGTCGGCGTCGCGGCGGTCCAGCAGCTCCTTCGCGGAGAGGCCGCGCCGCGCGATCGTCCCCACCGTCGCCTTGATCTCGGCGAGGAGCTCCAGCAGCCTGCGCGCCTCCTCCTTGCCCAGCGCCTCGCCGTTCGCGCGCCGCACGGTCATGTCGTCGAGGCCGAGGAAGAGGATGCGCGCGTTCATCTCGCCGTCCGTCAGCACGTATTCGCTCTTCTTCTTGCGCTCCACCTTGTAGAGCGGCGGCTGGGCGAGGTAGACGTAGCCGCGCTCGATGAGCTCGGGCATCTTGCGGTAGAAGAAGGTGAGGAGGAGCGTGCGGATGTGGGCGCCGTCCACGTCGGCATCGGTCATGATGACGATCTTGTGGTAGCGGGCCTTCGAGATGTCCCACTCCTCGGCGAAACCGCAGCCGATGGCCGTGATGAGGGTGCGGATCTCGTTGTTCGCGAGCATGCGGTCGACGCGCGCCTTCTCGACGTTCAGCACCTTGCCGCGCAGGGGCAGGATCGCCTGGACCGAGCGGTCGCGGCCGGTCTGGGCGGAGCCGCCGGCGGAGTCGCCCTCCACGAGGAAGAGCTCGGTCCTGGAGGCGTCGCGGCTTGAGCAGTCGCGCAGCTTGCCCGGCAGGGAGAGGCCGTCCATCACGCCCTTGCGGCGCGTGTTCTCGCGGGCCTGGCGCGCCGCCTCGCGGGCGCGGTAGGCGAGCAGGGTCTTCTCGATGACCGTCTTCGCGACGGCGGGGTTCTCCTCGAAGTAGGTGAGCAGCCTGTCGCCGACGATGCCCGCCACGATGCCGTCCACCTCGCCGTTGCCGAGCTTCGTCTTCGTCTGGCCCTCGAACTGCGGCTGGGGCACCTTCACGCTCACGACCACGGTCAGGCCCTCGCGCATGTCGTCGCCGGAGAGCTTTTCCTTCTCCTTGACGAGCTTGCTGTCGGCGCCGTACTTGTTGATCGTGGAGGTGAGCGCGCGGCGGAAGCCCGTCAGGTGCGTGCCGCCCTCCACCGTGTGGATGTTGTTGCAGTACGTCTGCTCGATCGTGGAGTAGGTGTCGGTGTACTGCATCGCCACCTCGGCCATGACGGTGAAGGTGCCGTCGAGGCGCGCGACCTCCTTCTGTCCCTCGAAGTGCATGACGGGGGAGATCGCCGCCTTGTTCGTGTTCAGGTACGCGACGAACTCGTCGATGCCGCCCTCGTAGTGGAAGGTCTCCTCGTGGTGGCCCTCGCCCTCGTTGTCCTTGAAGTGGATCTTCACGCCCTTGTTGAGGAAGGCGAGCTCGCGCAGGCGGGTGCAGAGGATCTCCCACTTGAAGGCGTGGCAGGTGAAGATCGAGTGGTCGGGGAAGAACGTCACCTTCGTGCCCGTCTCGTCGCCGCATTCGCCCACGACCTCCAGCGGCTTCGTGACGTGGCCGCGCGAGAACTCGATGCGGTGGACCTTGCCGCTGCGCTTCACCTCCACCTTCATCCAGTCGGAGAGCGCGTTCACGCACGAGACGCCCACGCCGTGGAGGCCGCCCGAGACCTTGTAGTTCGAGCCGTCGAACTTGCCGCCCGCGTGGAGGACGGTCAGCACGACCTCGATGGCGGGGCGCCCCTGCGTCGGGTGCATGTCCACGGGGATGCCGCGCCCGTTGTCCGTCACGCTCAGCGAGCCGTCCGGGTTGATCTGCACGTCCACGAGCGTGCAGTAGCCCGCCAGCGCCTCGTCGATCGAGTTGTCCACCACCTCGTAGACGAGATGGTGGTAGCCGCGCTCGCCCGTGTCGCCGATGTACATGGCGGGGCGCTTGCGCACCGCCTCCATCCCCTCCAGCACCTGGATGTTGGCGGCGTCGTAATGCCCCGCCTGCGGGGCCTTCGGCGTCGTCTCGGCCGCCGTCTCGTTCGGCGTGTTCTCGTTCGCGTTCGGCTGTTCTTCGGACATGTCTTTCCCTCAAAAATCGGTGAGGGAAGATTATACCACATCACGCGCGCGCACGCGAGGAACAAGTGCGGAGGAAGGCGGCGGCGGCCTGGAGCGCGGCGGCGACCGTCCGGTCCATGTCGTCGTACCGGTAGCCGCCGAGGCGGCCGCCGACGACCAGGTTCGGCTCCTTCGCCGCCTCCGCCCGGTAGCGCGCGAGCAGGTCGCGCGAGGCGGGCGTGTCCACGGGGTAGTAGGGCTCGTCGCCCGGCGCCCACGTCTTCGGGTACTCGCGGCAGACGACCGTGGCGGGCGCGGCCATCGCCGCCGCGTTCTCGGGGTGGTAGTGCTTGAACTCGTGGATGCGCGTGAACGGGACGTCCGCCCCGGTGTAGTTGACGACGCTCGTGCCCTGGTAGTCGGGCATCGGCAGACGCTCCGTCTCGAAGCGCAGGGAGCGCCACGGGAGCGGCCCGAAGCGGTAGCCGAAGAGCGCGTCGAGGGGCCCCGAGTAGAACATCGGCACGTCGCGCAGCGAGCGGGCGCAGAGGGTGGGCGACGCGCGCTCCGCAAGGGCGTCGACGCCGCAGGCGACGGCGATGCCCGGATGGTCGACGAGGCGGTCGAAGAGCGCGTTGTAGCCCGCGAGCGGGATGCCCTGGCGCGTGTCGGAGAAGTAGTTGACGTCGTAGCTCGCGCGCACGGGCAGGCGCCGGATGATGTCCGCCGAGAGGTTCTTCGGGTCCGTCCCCCACTGCTTGCGCGTATAGTCTCGGATGAAGGCGTCGTAGAGGGGCTTCCCGATGAAGGAGATCGCCTGCTCCTCGAAGTTGGCGGCCTGCCCGGGCGCCGCCCCGCCGCCCTTCGCCGCCTCCCGCGCGATGAACGCGGGGAGCTCGGCGGGCGTGAGGTCCAGACCGTAGAACTGGTTCACGAGCGCGAGGCCGAGCGGCAGGAAGTACGTGCGGCCGCCGTGCCGCGCCAGCACCTTGTGCTGGTAGCCGTTGAACGCGGTGAATCGGCTGACGAACGCCCACACGTCGTCGAGGTGCGTGTGGAAGATGTGCGAGCCGTAGGCGTGGACCTCGATGCCCGTCTCCGGGTCGGTTTCGCACCGCACGTTGCCGCCGAGGGCCGCGCGCCTCTCCAGCACGAGGACCTTCCGCCCCGCCTCCGCGAGGACGCGCGCGAGCGTGCAGCCCCAGAGGCCGCCGCCCGCCACCATGACGTCAATCTGCTGCATGGCTGCAGTATAGCATATCGCGCGTCAGCGCGCCCGTTCCCACCTGACGCCCGCGAGGCGCAGGGCGAAGCGGCGGATGCCGTTGAAGCGGGTGTTCCGCTTCGACCAGTCCCGGTCGTTGCGGCAGTCGCGGAGGTAGGTCGCGACCGCGACGACGCGCCCGTCGCGGTCGAGGACGGGGCTGCCGCTGTTGCCGGTCGTGAAGGCGGCGTCGATCTCGAGCTCCGCAGGGCCCACGCCCACGATGCGGCCGGCGATCTCGGTCATCACGCCGCGCCCGTCGGTGTTTCCGAGGACGGTGATGCGCTCGCCCACGTCGGGGAGGCCGGCGCGCAGCTCCAGCGCGGGGCGCCGGCCGTCCACCGGGAAGCGCGCGAGGTCGCGCCCGGCGGCGTACTCGCACGGGCCGAGCGCGAGCGTGGTGCCGTCCAGCATCGTCGCGCGCACGAGCGCCTGGCCGCGCACGACGTGCGCGTTCGTCAGGAGCCAGGTGCGCCCCCCGTCGCGCACGAGGAAGCCGGTCGCCGCCTTCGACCCCGTCGCGACCACCGCGAGCTTCGTCTTCGCCGCCGCGAACGCGTCGTGGCGCTTGCTGCGGAAGGGCTCGCGCCCGCGCGACGCGAACGGGAGGCGCGCCGCGTCCCACCGCACGCTCAGGCGCGCGAAGAAGTTGGAGGCGGACGCCTCGATCATCGCGCCCGGGCGGAACGCGGGGCGCGGCGCGGCGGGGCAGGCCGCCGCGCCCGCCAGCGCCGCCGCCAGGACGATGGAGAGGCGGCGGGCCACATCAGATCTTCCAGCCGCCGATGCCCAGGGCGCGGCAGACTTCAGAGACGAGGATCGCGATCACCAAGGCCGGCGCGAACCACTTGACCATCACCGTGTAGAGCCCCTTCGCCTTGAAGGCGCAGCCCTCCGCCTGCACCTCGTCGATGATCGTCTGCGGCTTCAGCGCCCAGCCGACGAAGACGCACGTCGCCGCCGCCGTGACCGGCATGAGCACCGAGTTCGTGATGAAGTCGAAGAAGTCGAGGAACTGCATCCCGAACACCGTCACCTTCGCCCACGGGCCGTAGCCGATCGCCGAGAACGTCGCGAGGAACATGATCAGCGCGGTGGTGAAGAACGTCGAGGCCTTGCGCTCGATGTGCAGGACGTCGCAGACGGACGCGACGCACGCCTCGAGGAGCGAGATCGCGGAGGTCGCCGCCGCGAAGGTGACGAGCAGGAAGAACGCGAGGCCCATCCACGCGCCAGCCGCGCCGAACATCGCGAACACGTGCGGCAGGGTGACGAACATGAGCCCCGGGCCTGCGTTCATCGCCTCCTTCACCGGCGTGCCCGTCTTCACCGCGAACATGTAGACGACCGGGATGATCATCAGGCCCGCGAGGACGGCGATCAGCGTGTCGAAGACCTCGATGCGGCGGACGCTCTTCTCGATCGAGTCCCGCTTCTTCATGTAGGACCCGTACGTCACCATGATGCCCATCGCGAGCGAGAGCGAGTAGAACATCTGCCCCATCGCGCCGAGGACCATCTTGCCGAGCATGGCGACCGAGAACGTGCCGTCCGGCCCGTGCAGGCTCGCAAGGTTCGGAACGAGGTAGTACTTGAGCCCGTCGCCCGATCCGGGCAGGAAGACGACGTAGAGCGCGATGCCGATCGCCATCAGGAAGAGGAGCGGCATCATGACGAGGTTGGACTTCTCGATGCCGTTCTTGACGCCGAGCAGGATGACGCCGGCGGAGCCGAGGATGAAGATCATGCCGTAGCCGAACGGCGCGAACGGCGCCGAGATGAAGCTGCCGAAGAACGCGCCGGCGTCCGCCGCGCCCGCGCCCATCGGGGCCGCGCCCGTGAACGCCATGAGCGCGTAGGCCTTCAGGTAGTAGAGCACCCAGCCGCCGATCACGCAGTAGTAGGGCGTGATGAGGACGGGGATGACCGTCGCGACGACGCCGAGGATCTTCAGAAGGCCGTGCCCCTTCAGCCGCGTGTAGGCCGTGAGCTGCGACTGCTGCGTCTTGCGGCCGATCGCGATCTCGGTGAGCATGAGCGTGAAGCCGAGCGTGACGACGAGGCCGAGGTAGACGACGATGAACATGCCCCCGCCGTACTGCGCGGCGAGATAGGGGAAGCGCCAGAGATTGCCAAGGCCGATCGCGCTCGCCGCCGCGGCGAGGACGAAGGCCAGCTGGCCTGACCAGGATGCGCGTTTGTGTTCCATGCCCGCCCTTCAGCCGTTCATTAGAAGTCGTAGTAGACCGTGAACTGGAAGCGGTGGTCGTCGGCGTCGGCGCCGTACGCCTCGTCGTACTTCGTCGTGAGGTAGGCGTATTCGACGCCGAAGTGGAGGTTCGCCGTGAGCTGGTAGAAGGCGTCCACGTAGGCGCGGTCGTTGAAGAGGCGGCCGCTGTCGTACTTCGCCTGGCGGTCGGTCGGGTCGTCGAAGCCGTAGCCGATCGCGAACGCCCAGTCGTCGTTCAGGTCGTAGCGCAGGTCGGCGAAGCCGCCGACGGTGGAGACCTCGCGGCCCTTGCGCGTGGGATCGCGGAACGCGACCTTCTGGCCGACGCCGGCCTGCACGCCGCCCAGGTTCTCGCCGGCGAAGAACTGGCCCGTGAGGGTGAACTTGCCGAACGGGACCGAGCCGGCGACCATGACCATGTCGCTGTCGTACTCGTCGCTCTTGCCGAGGAAGCTGTCGCTCTCCGCGTCGTAGCGGCGGCTCTTGTCGCGGCCGTACTGGCCGGCGAGGCCGATGAGCCAGCGCTTGTCGTCCTCCTCCCAGAAGGCCTTGCGGTCGTAGACGATCGCGCCTTCGAGGAGGCACCAGCCGCTCTGCTCGTTGTCCTGCGTGCCGTCGCCGTCGCGGTCGCCGCCCATGCCGGGGCCGTTCTTGACGAGGCCGGCGCGGATCTCCAGCGAGCTGTGGTCGTCGAAGTCCCACTTCTTCGTCACGCGGATCTGCGGGCTGCGGCGGTAGGGATAGCCGGTCTGCTCCATCCACGCGCCGTCGATCTCCTGCGGCGCGACCATCTTCCAGAGGTGCCAGGTCTGGCCGAAGAGGATCTGCCAGCCGCTCTCGTGCTCGACCTGCCAGTAGAGGTGGCGCACGTGGAAGTCGGTGTGGTTGGCGTCGTCGCCCGCAAGGTCGAACTCGAACTTGCCGCCCGTCTTCCAGCCGTTGTAGGACTCGGGCGAGAAGAGGTTGAAGCCGAGGATCGAGTCGTTCACGCTGAGCGTGGACGTGTGGTCGCCGTTGTGGTTCTTCACGTACTTGTTGCTGCGCGGGCGCACCCAGTCCGTGTACATCGGGTAGTCCGTGCCCGCCGTGTTGTGGACGCCTTCGAGCACGAGGTAGCCATACGGCTCGAACTGGAGGCCGCTCTCGGTGAGCGGGTTGAAGATGCCCGCCGTCGCGTCCGCAAGGTAGAACTTGCGCCCGTCGGCCATCGTCCAGATGCGGCCCGTCTCGTTCGTCTCCGTGCCCTCGCCGGGCGTGAGGACGCGCGCCGGGGCGGCGGCGACCTGCTCGACCTTCGCGGCCGTGGCGGTCTGCCGGCCTTCGAGCTCGGCGATGCGCTTGGCCTGCGCCTCGATCTTGGCGTTCTGCTGCTGGATGAGGGACTTCAGCGCCTGCAGGTCGGCCTGCGTGACGGCATCGGTCGGCGCGGCCTCCACGGCGGCGACGAGCCCCGCGCAGAAACCAACCGTGATCAGTGTCTTCTTCATGATTGTTAGGCCCATGTTAGGTTTTGTTCCGAGTTGGAAAGTTCGGATTATACCATATCCCCCCACGCGAACGCAAGCGGGTTGCATAATTAAGCCGCGCAGCGGCGACTTAGCCACTTAAAGGCCGAAGGCCGACTTAATTCTCGAGCGCGGCGGTGGCCCGCGTCCAGCCGTCCACGCCGTCGAGGCCGCAGAGGGCGAGCATCCAGATCCGCCCCTTCGGCTCGTAGACCGCGCCCGGCTGCAGCGTCAGCGGCTCATCGGGGCAGAACCGCGCGTCCGGGTGCTGGTTCCTGCCGCCGTTCGACAGGAAGTAGCGAAACATCGAGACGGTCGGCGCGAAGGAGACGCCGCCGTAGTACGCCCCGTCCGACGCGCGGAACCAGGCGTCGCGCTGCGGGGCCTTCCAGAGGTTCGGCACGACCTTGAGGCCGCTCTGCGCCTTCTCCACCGCATACGGCGCGTACTGGCGGAAGTAGAAGGCGTCCATCTCGACGGGGACGCGCCCGATGTTCTTCGCCGAGACGAGGTCGCAGAGGAACCACGGCCGGTCCCCGCAGACGGTGATCGCGTGCGTCTCGGCAAGGCCGCGGTCCTGCGCGGCCCAGCCCTCGCACGTCACGTAGAGGACGCCGCGCCCTCCTTCCTCCTCGCGCCAGTCGGCGGCGACGACCCGCCCCGCGTCGTTCCAGCGGAGGACGCCCCCCGTGCGCTCGTTCCACATGCCCGTGTAGGACCCCAGCGGCGAGCCGTTCAGCGTCACCGTCTCGAACATGCGGGCCCCGCCCACGCGCCCGGCCAGCTCCAGCCCCGCCGCGTTGCGCACGACGTAGCGGTCCCCGTCGCGCACGCAGGCCGCCCGCCCCTTCGCGCCAAGCCGCGCCCAGAACGCCGCGGCCGTCTCGCCCGCCGCGCCCTCGGGCGCGGGGCGCTCCGGCGGCGTGCCCGCCACGCGCGCGGCGCCGGCGTTCCGGTGCAGCTTCGCGAACATCGCCGTGATCTCGGGGTAGGCCACGCCCTGCTCGTTGATGAGGCCGTAGTTGGAGTCCTCGGGGAAGGCGTCGCTGATGCCGGCCGCCGGCTCGTCCACCCACATGAAGTAGTCGTAGCCCACGAGGAACGGGAGGGAGAGCATCGTCCGCGCGAAGAGCTCCGTCGCCTGCGTGCGGAGGGCCTGCGTCTGGAAGCGCTGCCCCGCGCCGCCCGTGCAGGGGAGGCCCGAGTCGAGGGCGGGGAAGCTCCACTCGGTGACGAGCATCGGGCGCTTCACGTGGCCGTACTGCTCGGTGAACGCATCGACGATCCGCCGCGACGACCGGCCGGGGTCCGTCAGCACCACGTTGCGGTCGAGGTCCGCCCACGGGTAGCAGTTGAAGGTGACGACGTCGCAGTATTTCCCCGAGACCTCCCACACGGCCGGATGCGCCCCGCCGAGGCCGGCGAAGCGCGCGCCCATCACGAGGTGGTTCGGGTCGTGGCGGCGGATCGCCTCGGACGCGACGCGGAAGTAGGTGTCCGCCGCGAGGCGCAGGAAGTCGAGCTTCACGGCGGGCGGCACGGCGCCCGCCACGCCGCGCGCGGCGAGGAACGCCCGCTGCGCGGCGCGCGCGCTGTGCGCCTCGGGGAGCTTCGCCACGGCGTCGAAGAGGCCCGTGTCCTGCGCGCCGCGCCCCCACCAGGCGAGCTCGTTGTCGATGAAGTAGCCGAAGAGCCACGGGTCGTCCCGGTTCGGCGCGCACTGCGCCCGCGCCTGGTAGTCCGCCCACGCGGCGAAGTCGGGGTGGAACACGTTCGGGAACGCGGAGCACGGACGGTGCTCGTTCGGGCAGATGAAGAGGTCGGGGTCGCTCCCGTCCCAGCAGAGGTTGTCCCCGATCGAGAGGAAGATCGTATGGATGAGGCCGCGGTGCTTGAGCCGCGCGTCGCAGCCGGCGCCGAGCATGTTGAAGCCCCAGCCCTGGAGGCGCTTCAGCGTGTCCGCCTCCCAGTCCGCCTTGTCCGGGAACTTCACCTTGTTCACCTCGTGGTGGACGCTCCGCCTCGTGCGCTGGCTGTAGTGCCCCCAGTAGGTGACGTGGTCGACGCCGAGGAGCACGATGCCGCGCCCGAGCGGGTCGATCACCCACCAGCGCCCGTCCTTCTCGACGACGCGGAAGAAGCCCGTCGCCGCGTCCGCCACGCCCGGCACGAAGCTCGTGCCCGTGTACGGCGGGAACGACGACGCCGCCGCCGTGCGCGGACGCGCCTCCGCGCACGTCGCGTCCAGCGCGGCGAACGTCCCCCGGAAGCCGCCCGTCGCCCGCAGCGCCGGGCGCCCGCACGTCACGGCCCCCGTCGTCCCGTCCGCGCCCGGCTTCGGGAAGGCGTAGCCCATTTCCCAGATCGTCTCGCCGCGCGCGTCCTTCACGGCGCCGGAGATGCCCTCCGGCGTACACGCAAGCGTGATTTCGTAGGTCTTTCCGTATTCCCAGCACGCCGTCTGGCGGCTGTGCGTCGTCTTCAGGCGGTCCGCCTGCTGGGCGAGCCAGGCGTCGTCGCGCATTTCGGAAAGCTCGAAGGAGCGCCGCCCGCCCGCCACGTCCGGCGGCGCCTGCACGAGCGCGACGTGCCAGAAGTTGCACGCGTCGTCGACGAGCGCGACGCCGAGCGTGGCCCATCCGTTCGTCCCGGCCCCCTCCGGCGTGACGCGCGCGGAGACCTGCACGCGCGCGCTGCGCGGCGTCGCCTCATGGACCGCGACGCTGCCGGGGCAGCCGCGCGCGCGCGCCGTCCGCGCGGCGGCGTCGAACGTCCAGGCGAGCGGGTTGTGCGACCAGTCCGCGCGCGAACAGGGAAGCGGGGCCGCCGAAACGGCCAGCCCCGCCAGCAGGCAGAGTCCAAGGAGATGCTTTTTCATAGGCGTTCAGTATAGCAGATTCCCGGACCCTGGACGGTGGATTTTTTCCCGGGCCTAGTCCGCCGCCGGCTGCGGCGCCGGCTTGGGCCGCGGACGCTCGCGGCTGACGAAGTCGCCGACGCGGCAGTTCGTGCCGTCCGGCTCGATCCGGTAGCTGTAGCGCGCCTCGATGCGGTTGTCCGGCAGGGTCTCGTAGGTCAAGGTGATCGCCCCGTCGTCTTCGCAGTGGACGTCGACCGCGGCCTGCATGTGCTCGCCGCCGATGCCCACGAGGGCCGTGAACGGCACGAAGCCCGCCTGCGTGAGGCCGATGAGCAGCAGGTTGCGCTGCACGGGCGTGATCCGGTCGCCGAATACCCGGTGTACCTTGTCCACGAGCGCGCGGATGTTCCGGAGGTGGCCCTCGTCGCCCAGGTTCTGCCCGACGAACGGACGGAAGTCCACCGTCTCCTCGGCCATGCCGCTCCCGAGGGTGATGACCGGGAAGTTCCGCTTGAAGTCCTTGAGCAGCGCCTTCTCGAGGTCTTCGTCCGTCTTGACGAGCGCGTCCTGGGCCGTGTAGAGCGGCGGCGCCGCCACGTAGTCGCGCGTCACGTCCGGCACGAACGCCGGGTCGCCCACGCCCTTTCGGATGGCCGCCGTGTAGCTCGCGCCGTTGAAGAGCCCGGCGCCGACCAGCGGATACTTCACGAGCAGCTGGTCGATCGTCCGCCCCTCGCCCTTGACGCCCTCGGGGCCGTGCTTGGCCGTCAGCGCCACCGTCAGGCGGTCCATCCGCGCCACGAAGGCGTTGACGAACGGCCGCGAGCCGAGCGCGCCGGCCGCCTTCGGGACGCTCTCGCCGAAGCACGCCTTCCAGACCGTCGCGCCCGTGAGGCGTCCCTGCGGCTGGAGGCGCCGCATCTTCGGCAGCTTCTCGGCGACGAGCGCCAGGGCGAACGAGACGTAGGAGAGGTCGTCCTCGTGCCGCAGGAAGCCGAGGGCGACGTCGGCGCGGTCGGCGCGCTGGCCGCGCGGCGACCCGACGAGCGTGGCCGACATCTGGTCCGCGTGCCTCACGCCCTGGTAGGCATGGGAGAGGACGGCGGAGCTGAGGTTGAACGCCTGCAGCGTGACGATGAGGTACGGCGAGGAGAAGTCGCGGATGCCGCGGGCGACGTCGGCCAGGTCCGTCGCCGCGCGGCGCTCCGGGTCGCGGAGGTCGCGCTCGATCAGGTCGGCGAGGAATTTCGTCGCCTCCTCGCCAAGGACGACGCCCGGCCTGCCGTCCGCCGGGTGCGCGATCGCCTCGGCCGCGTCCCGCACGTGCTGCTTCACCGCGTCGGAGACGGTGAGGTCGTCGGCGACTCGGGCGAAGGTCGTGTCGAGGCCCTTGGACGACAGCGCCTGCGCGTCGCCGGCGCGGAGCTCCTGCCAGACGTCGAAGCCCGTCGCGTCGCGGATGGCGTTCATGACCTTCGCGACGACCGCGCGGTCGAGGAGCTTCTGCGTCTCGACCTGGTTCCCGTCCGCATCCATGCCCAGCGCGCGGCGGACGGAGGCGAGCGTCTTCTCAAGCCTGTCCTGCGCCTTGGGCGAGGCGTTGGGCGCGGCCGCGAGCATCGCCGTCGCGATCTCCGAGAGCTTCGTGCGGAGGGCGTCGCAGCTCGCGCGCATCTCGGCGGACGGCTTGCCGCCGCGCTCGCGGAAGTGGGTGTTGAACTTCACGACGCGGCCGTCGAGAAGGCCGATGTTGCCCTTCCCGCCGGCCGTCCGCTCCGACGCGCCCGATCCGTAGGCCAGCTTCGCGATCTGCGCAAGCGCCGCCTCGTTGCCAAGTCCCCTGATGTCGATGGCCATGGTTCTTTCTCCTCTCGCTCTGCGTTTGTTTTCTGCCCTTTCCCGTTCAGCCCTCGACGGCCGCCGGCCGGGGCTCCTCGCGCCTGCGGCAGACGAGGTCGCCGACGCGGTAGTTCGTGCCGTCCTGCTCGATGCGGAAGCTGTAGCGCGCCTCGACCGGATTGTCCTTGTCCGGCAGGCTC
>CAVEVC010000009.1:0-7195 GCA_963618935.1 Clostridiales bacterium CCNA10
CCACCGTCCCCGCGCCCTCCATCCCCCCTCCCCCATCCCTCTCCCCTCTCGACTGGCGCTCCGCCAGCCGAGAAGACCTCCTCGCGCGCATCGACGCGGCCGGCATCTGCGGCATGGGCGGCGCCGGATTCCCAACGTGCGTGAAGCTCTCTCCTCCGCCGAACAAGCGCTGCGAATGCCTGATCGTGAACGGCGCGGAATGCGAACCCTACCTCTGCGCGGACTTCCGCCTCATGCTGGAGCGCGCCGACCGGGTGCGCACCGGCGTCGAGATCCTGCGCAGGATCCTCGGCGGCTGCGCCGTCCGCATCGCCGTCGAGGCGAACAAGCCCGAGGCCGTCGCGGCGCTGGAGCGGGCGTTCGCGGACATCGCGGGCGACGTCGAGATCGTCGTCCTCCCCGTCCTCTATCCGCAGGGGTCCGAGAAGCACCAGATCTACGCGACGGTCGGGCGCGTCGTGCCCGAGCCGCCCGCCTTGCCCATCGACGTCGGGTGCGTCGTCGAAAACGTCTCCACCGTCGCCGCCGTGGCGGACGCGGTGGAGCGCGGCGAGAGGCTGCTTTCGCGCGTCACGACGGTCTCCGGCGACGCCGTCCGCGAGCCGAAGAACATCGAGGCCCCGCTCGGCACGAAGTACGCCGACCTCGTCGCCTTCTGCGGCGGCGCGAAGGAACCGCCCGCCAAGGTGGTTTCCGGCGGCACGATGATGGGCTT
This sequence comes from Clostridiales bacterium CCNA10, assembly GCA_963618935.1. Lineage (GTDB taxonomy): Bacteria > Verrucomicrobiota > Kiritimatiellia > RFP12 > UBA1067 > RUG572. Next base: position 716 of record CAVEVC010000009.1, read on the forward strand.
CGCCGTGCCGGACCTGGAGATCGCGACGACGAAGACGACGTCGGGTCTGCTGCTCCTCTCGCGGCGGCGCATCTTCCAGTACGCCTCCCAGCCCTGCATCAACTGCGGCCGCTGCGTGCGGGCGTGCCCGATGAACCTCAACCCCGCCCTCATCGGCCGGGCCGTCGAGGCGGACGACGTTGCGTGCGCCGCGCGGGCCCACGTGGCGTCCTGCATCGAGTGCGGCGCCTGCACCTTCATCTGCCCCGCCTACCGCCCCCTCACCCAGCTCTGCCGCCGCGCAAAGGCAGCCCTGCGGAAGAAGTGACGCGGACGCAATGAATTGCGTCCCTTCCGGAGGCATGGGACCCCATAAACTGAAAACTGCTCCAAACGCCATCACCCCGATTCCATGAAACAGCAACCCTACATCCTCTCGAGCTCGCCGCACGCGCACGCGAAGGCGTCCGTCAGCGGCATCATGCTCGACGTCCTCATCGCCCTCACGCCCGCGCTCGGCTGCGCCGTCTACTTCTTCGGCTGGCGGGCCCTCCTCCTGACGGGAACCTGCATCGCCGCCTGCCTCGCCACCGAGGCCCTCTGCCGCCTCGCGATGAAGCGCGGGAACACGATCGGCGACCTCTCCGCCGTCGTGACCGGGCTCCTGCTCGCCCTCAACCTGCCGCCGGGCCTCCCGCTCTGGATGGCCGTCGTCGGCAGCGTCTTCGCGATCGGCGTCGCCAAGCAGGTCTTCGGCGGCCTCGGCTGCAACCCCTTCAACCCCGCGCTCGCCGCCCGCGCGTTCATGCTCGTCTCCTTCTCCGGGGCGATGACGTCCTGGACGCCCTCCCTCTGGAAGGCCGCCGCCGGGGCGGTGGACGCCACGACCACCGCGACGCCGCTCAGCTGCCTCTCGGCCTTCGCGACGGCGGCCTGGGAGAAGCTCCCCGAGGCGGAACGCGCGCTCGACTTCACGAACGGCTCGTTCATCCACGCCGCCTTCTTCGGGAACGTCAACGGCTGCCTCGGCGAAGTGAGCGCCCTCGCCCTCCTGCTCGGCGCCGCCTACCTGCTCGTCCGCCGCGTCATCACCTGGCACATCCCCGTCGCCTTCGTCGGCACGGTCGCCCTCTTCGCCTTCTGCCACTACGGCATGGACCTGGACGCCCTCAAACTCGCCGAGGTCCACGTCCTCTGCGGCGGCGGCCTGCTCGGCGCCTGCTTCATGGCGACGGACTACGTGACCTCGCCCGCCACGCCCCTCGGCAAGCTCGTCTTCGGCTGCGGGTGCGGCCTCGTCACGATGCTCATCCGCCTCCACGGCGCCTTCCCCGAGGGCGTCTCCTTCGCCATCCTCGTCATGAACGCCTTTACGCCCCTCATCTCCCGCTTCACCCAGCCGAAGCCCTTCGGAGTCCGCCGATGAAGAACATGCTCAAGCTCATCCTGCCCCTTACGCTCATCTCCGCCGTCTGCGCGGCGGTCCTCGCGCTCGTCGATTCCCTCACCCGCCTGCCCATCGCGAACATCGCGACGCTCAAGGCGAACCGCGCCGCCCAGGCCGTGATGCCCGCCGGCGTGAAGGCCGTCGCCCCGCGCCCCGACCCCGCCGACACGAACGTCGTCCTCTTCGTCGGCTATGCGGACGACGCCCGCACGAAGGTCCTCGGCTACGCCGTCCCCGGCACGAGCCCCAACGGCTACGGCGGCGACATCCGCCTCATGGCGGGCCTCACGGCCGACCGCGCGGTCGTCACCTACCAGGTGCTCGCCGCCAACGAGACGCCCGGCCTCGGCTCGAAGCTCGGCGACGCCGCCTTCGCCGCGCAGTTCGCCGGGCAGCCCGCCGCCGCGCTCAAGGTGAAGAAGGACGGCGGCACGGTCGACGCCCTCACCGGCGCCACCATCACCTCGCGCGCCGTCTGCGAAGCCCTCGCAGACGCCGTGGCCCGCGTGGACCGCGTGGAGGGCCGCCCCTCCGCCGCCCGGCCCGTCGCCCCCCCGCCGCCCCAGGAGGGACGCCTCGTCCTCGACCCCGCCCGGCCCGCCACCGCGCTGAAGGTGCTGCCCAGGGGCACCGCCTCCGCCGTCGTGTGCGCACAGGGCCCCCGCTTCCCGCTCTTCGAGGGCCGCGACGCCGCCGGGAAGACGACGGGCTACGCCGTCGTCGGCACCGGCATGGGAAAGGGCCCCGGCGGACGCATCGTCGTCCACTACCTCTACGGCTTCACCCCGTCCGGGCAGCTCTCCTACGCCGTGCGCCCCCTTCCCGTCAACCAGCTCGACATCGCGTCCGCCGACCTGGTCGCCGCCCAGCGCGACGCCCTCAACGCCGCCCTGCGCGACGCCCGGCAGCAGGTCCGAAAAGTGGTGCGCTAGGCCATCATGTCGAAGAAATCGAAGACCGCCTGCCTCGCCGAGTACGCCGCCCTGCGCGCCGTCTGCGGCCTCATCAACGCGATCCCCTACCCGCTCGCGTGCTTCTGCGCGCGCCGCCTCGCCGCCCTCGCCGTCGCGTGCGGCTTCCAGCGCGCGCGCACCCTCGCGCGCATCGCGGGCTGCTTCCCCGGCATCCCGCGCGCCCGCGCCCGCGCCATCGCCGTCGGCTCGCTCGCGAACGTCTTCCTGAACGCCGTCGAGATGATCCGCGCCCCCCGCCTCACCAAGGCGTGGGTCGCGCGGCACGTGAAGGACGCCGCCCTCTACGCCGCGCGCCTCCGCGACGTCCTCGCCGAGGGCCGGGGCGCCGTCATCATGGTCCCCCACTGCGGCAACTGGTACATGGCCGCCTGGGCGATGGCCCAGCACGGCATCCCCCTCGCCGCCATCGCCGCCCGGCAGCGCAACCCCTACGTCGACGCCTGGATGAAGCGCCAGTACGGCAGCATCGACGTGGTGGAGCGCGGCCGCGCCGCCGTGATGCGCGACGTCCTCGCCATGCTCCGGGCGGGGCGCGGCTTCGCGATCCTCCCCGACCTGCGCGTGCCGCAGCGGGATGTCGAAGTGCCCTTCCTGAACGGTGTCGCGAACGTCTCCCACGGCGGCGCGCTCTTCGCCGTCGCCACCGGCGCGCCCATCGTCGTCGCCGTCATGCGCCGCGAACACGGCCTCCACGTCTTCGACCACCTCGCGACGCTCCGCCCCGATCCGGCGGCGAGCGACCGCCGGGCCGAGGCGCGGCGGCTCACGCGCGAGGTCCTGACGCTGCTGGACGACGCCATCCGCCGCACGCCCGAGCAGTGGTTCTGGTACAACACGCGCTGGATCCTCCAGCCCGCGAAGAAGCCGAAGCGCCCTCCGCGCCTACCGCGCGGGGACGAGCGGGAACTCAAGCGCGGACGGTGAGCCGTCCCGGAGCGACGGCGCAGCTCCAGGCGCCGACGCGCAATGTACCCGCGCCGCCCTCGGCGCGTGGCGTCGGCGCGTGGCGCCGGCGCGCAATGTACCCGCGCCGCCCTCGGCGCGTGGCGTCGGCGCGTGGCGTCGGCGCGCGCTGTACCCGCGCCGCCCTCGGCGCGTGGCGCTGAAAAGGGACACGGACGCAATGAATTGCGTCCCTCCCTGGAGGGCCGCGCTTGTCGCGGCCGCGTGGCGGGCGGGCCGCGCTCCCGCGCCCTCGCGCGACCGCAACATTTCAACTTTTTCAAAATTCACAATTGACAGGGGGGGGGGGGCGGAATGTTAAACTATGGACGCTGCATGGGATAGGTCTCCCTGCGGCGCATTCGAGGACATTCAAGAGAGGCTGCCAATGAAAGACATACGGAGAATCGGCGGATGGAAACGGCGGGCGTGCTTCCGGCACGCGGCGGCGGGCCTGGCCCTGGCGCTTGGCGCGGGCGGCGCGCTGCGCGCGGCGGACTTCCCCGACGCCGTGGACGGCGTGCTCACCCTCGACCTCGCCGCCGGCGTCACGAACACCTACGCCGCCGCCCTTCCCGCCGCCACGGCCCTCGTCAAGACCGGGCCCGGCTGCGCCATCCTCGCCGCCGCCACCACCGCGTTCACGGGGACCGTGGACGTCCAGGAGGGCACGCTCACGCTGACCGACCGCGCCGCCGCCGGGTCGAACACGAAGATCGCCGTGACGGGCGACGCGGCGACCCTCCACCTCAACTTCCCGCGTCCCGCCGGAGCAGGCCAGTCCACCGCCTTCTTCACCGGGCACGACGTCACCATCCAGGGCCGGGGCGTGGACGGCCAGGGCGCCTTCCGCTACACCGCCACGTCATCTGGCACCGACGACTCCATGCTGGACACGCTCACGCTCTCGGGCGACGCCTTCATCGCCGTCCCCAGCCGCTTCGGCATCCAGAAGGCCCTCAACCTCAACGGCCACACGCTCACCCGCAACGCCGGCGGTACGGACGTGGAGTGGATGTGGAACAACGCCGCCTGCACCGTCGACGCGGGCGTCATCTCGAACGCCGTTGGCCGGATGACCCTCCAGAATGGGCCGACCTTCACAGACCCCGCCGCGACGACGATCTACATGGCCGGCGGCAAGCTCCGCTTCTGGAATTCATCCCCGGCCCTCCTCTGCAACCTCGTTCTCGGCGGCGCCGCTCTCGAAACCGGAAGCGGCACGGCTGCCGGGCGAAACGTCCTCGCAGGGCCCTGTACCATTGAACGGGAAACGTGGGTCGGCAACGAAAAGGCGACGCACCGTCTCGAACTGACCGGCCCCGTCACGGTCGCGACGGCGGACGGCACCGCGATCGTCCAGAACGGCCAGGGGACGCTCTACCTGAACGGCTCCCTGTCGGGCGCGCGCAAGAACCTCCAAATAAACAACGGACAGCTTCTCTGCACGTCCAATGTCACGCGCACCGTCAGCGGGCTTGTCCTGAGAGGCTCGGCCCTCGGGCTTGGCCTTGAGGACGGCGTTCTGGACGCAAACTGGGTCCGCATCGGCAACGGCAGCAACACGCGCCCCGTGCTTTCCCAGTCGGGCGGCGCCTTCCTGGCGCGCAGCGACACCTATGTCGGCGAGGGCAACGGCTCCTACGGCGCCTATCGGATGTCGGGCGGGACGGCGACGTTCAGCAACACCGTCTACATCTCCCAGTGGAGAGGCTCGGAAGGCCTGTTCTGGCAGGACGGCGGCGCCTCATCCGTCAAGCTGGGGGGGAATGGGGCATTCAGGGTCGGCCGGATCGGACGCGGCTTCCTCGGCGTCTTCAACGGCGCGACGAACGACTCGCGCACGGCGTGGTACGGCTCCGCAACGCGCCTCGCCGTCGGCGACTGGACGAACGGCGTCGGGACGGTCGCCGTGTCCGGGACGGGGTCCGTCATCACGACGGAATCGCTTGTCATGGGGGCGAGCGACCTCGTCTCCACGAACGTCGTCGCCGTGACGGACGGCGGGACGCTCAAGGCGCGCCGCTTCTTCCGTGCGCAGGGCGTGGCCGCCGCCGCGCGCAGCGACGTCTACGTGGACGGCGGCACCGTCATGCCGACGTTCTGGACGGGCTGGAACCACGTCGGCGCAGATCAAGCCAACTTCTTCGCGCGCAGCCCCGGCCACTGGACCATCGGGCCGCGCGGCATGGCCGTCGACACGTCCGAAGTGGACGGCGACAAGGCGGGCGACGATCCCAGCCGCCATTCCCCCGACTGGCCGCACGCGCTGTCCGACGCGACGGGGCGCGGCATCGCCTCCATCGACCTGCCGGCCGACGACGAGGAGTTTGCGGCGGCGGTCTACCGCGGCCCGGTGTTCGTGGACATCGAGGGCCCCGACGGCAGCCACGGCGCCGCGGCGGTGGCGGAGTTCGCCCCCGGCACGACGACGCTCGCCCGCATCGTCGTCGTCTCGCCCGGCTGCGACTACGACGAGACGACGCGCGTCTACGTGCGCTCCCCGGCGGCGACCGGGCGCTACGCCTGCGCCTACACGCTCACGGACGCGCGCGCGGGCGGCCGGCTCGTCAAGCGCGGCCTCTACGGCCTCAACCTCCACGGCACGAACACCTACACGGGCGGCACGGTCGTGGAGGGCGGCACGCTCTGCATGAAGGGCGCGAAGTCCTTTCCGGCGAACACGCCGCTCAAGGTGATGGCCGGCGCGACGTTCGACAACAACGGCCGCGCCCTTCCCGTCTCCGTCCTCGGCGGCGCGGGCGGCACGGTGACGGGATGCGCGGGCGTGACGGTGGGCGAGGCGCTGGAGATCACCGCCGCCGAGCTCTTCGCCGCCCCGGGCCCGCTCACGGTCAAGGCGGCCGTCGCCTTTGCGGACGGCGTGGCGGTGCGCGTGACCGATCCGGAGAACCTGCCCGCGCACCGGCACGAGGCGAGCCTGCCCTTCCTGTCTGCGACCGGCGGCTTCACCGGCAAGATCCCCACGCTCGACCTCGCCGACGCGACGGGCACGCGCTGGACCGTCTACGCAAGCGGCAACGCCCTCCGCTTCGGCCCCGTCAACGGCACCCTGATCATCCTGCGCTAGCGGCTCGCATCCGTCCTGCCCGGGAGGCCCGCGCGTGTCGCGACCGC
>CAVEVC010000010.1:0-10905 GCA_963618935.1 Clostridiales bacterium CCNA10
AGGCAGAACTGATAGCGTTCGGCCAGATAAAGCGGGATGTTGACGAACTTTCCATCCTGTTTCAGGTTTCGTTCGGAAAATCGGATGGCATATTTCGGCGAGTTGGCGTTGACGAAGGACTTGAACGAGGCGCATTTCCTGTCGCCACCGACCTTGACCTCCACGGGAATGGCCTCGCCGCCCTGCTGCAGGACGAAACCGATCTCGCGTTCCGCGCGCTCAGCCCAATAATGTACCGGTCCCTCGCAGCGATGGGCAAGCTGCTGAAGGACATAGTTCTCGACAAACCGCCCCTTGAAGGCAAAGTCCCGGTCCAACACCAGCGACTCGTTCGTCACCGCCGCCATCTCCTTCAACATCCCGATGTCGTTCAGATACAGCTTGAAGGCATTGCGGATCGAGTAGGAGCTAAGCGGATACCGAATTTCGCTCAGATTGTTGACCCTGCGTACCATCCGCGCGGAGACCAGCCACTCGATGGCCTCCTCATAGCCACGTCCACGTGCCCCTTCCCTCAGCGCGCCATAGATGAATTTGCTGTTCTCCTTTGAGAGCTGCGGAACGATCGAGCACAGCACGACAAGGATCTTCGCGGCATCGATCTCGCTGTTGTACTTGACGATGTCGTCCTCGTAAAGCGCCACCAGATCACGCTGAAGTTTCCTGACACGGGCCGGATCGCCTTCGTCAAGATATGACGCCACGACTTCCGGCATGCCGCCAATCGTCAGATACAGAAGATGCTCATCCCACAACTGACGGTGAAAGGCTTCCGGTATGGGCCCCTTCCCCTAAACGACTTTCCGTATCGGCACATGTGGTAGCACATTTTTGACGGCCACACAATGCGACCTTGCACATTTTTTACAGAACACACCCTCTCTCTCCATGCACATTCTTGACAACATCCCCCAATCGTCGGCACGCGAAGTACCCGCGCCGCCCTCGGCGCGTGGCGCTGTGGGGCGCACCTCCCGCGCTCCCGCTTTTCAACCTCCGCTGCGCGGCTTTAAACCGTGCTTCGCGCCAAGGCGTCCGCCCGCGCGACCTCTGCGGCGAGCGCGGGCGGCAGCTGCCACATCCCGACATTGCCCCGGCAGGGAATCGGGGCGTCGAACCGGACGACCCCGGACAAGTCCCACCAGTATGGATACCCCTCGTCCCACGGGGGGGACGCGCTTCGGCGCGTCCGCCCACGGCCAGCGCCCTGCGAGGAAGGCGCCGCCTCGGCCTCCAGGACAAGGTCGTTCCGCCCGCGCGCCGCATAGTCGCACGCGCCGACGATCCTGCCCGGCCAGTCCTTCACGTCCGCCCAAGACGGCATCAGCTCGAAATCCTCTTCGGAAAGCGCCCGAGAGGCCCAGTGGACGAACGCGCCGAACTCCTCCCTGCAGAAGGACTTCGAGCAGCCGACGGCGCAGCGCCCCCGCCCCGGCTCCGGCAGCATGCTTCGGTTCTCCGCACGCTTGATCCCAAGCATGATCAGGACCGCATACGGCCCGGTACAGGTAAAGGCGTGGGCGATCATGGCGACGACTCCGATGCGCACGACGCGGCGGCGAGGTCGCGGGCGATCTGGGCCTGGAGGTCGGCGACGGAGGCGAACCGCCGCTCGGGGCGGAGGAACCGCCGCAGGCCCACCGAAACCGTCCGCCCCCGCAGCGGCGGCAGGGCGGCGGCGGAGACGTCCAGCAGATGCACCTCCAGGACGGGCTCCGGCCAGGCCCGCGCGCCCATCGTGGGGGCGAGGCCGTAGTTCGCGACGCCGCGCCCCCACGCCGTCTCGACGGCGTAGACGCCGCGCGGCGGACGCACCAGCCCCGCCGCCGGGCGGACATTGAGCGTGGGACAGCCGAGCGCACGCCCCACGCCCTTCCCGGCGAAGACCTCCCCCTCCAGCGCCCAGGGCCGCCCCAGCATCGCGGCGGCGAGGTCCAGGTCGCCCGCCGCCACGGCGGCGCGGATGCGCGTGGAGGAGACCGGCGCATCCCCGTAGACGGCGAAGGGCACGACCTCGACCCGGAAGCCGCGCGCGCGCAGGAACGCGGCATCGCCCGCGCCGCCCGCGCCGAACGTCCAGTTCGCGCCGCACAGGACGGCGCCCAGCGAGGGATAGGCCGCGCGCAGCCAGGCGGCGAAGGCGGCCGGCGGCTGCGCGGCCAGTTCCGCCGTGAAGTCGAGCGCGCGCACGTGCGCCGCCGCCGCGTCCGGCCCGCCCAGCGCCGCGCGGACGGCCGCGAGGCGCGTCGGCGGCGTCATGAGGAGGGCGGGCGCGCGGTCCGGCGCGAAGACGGCGGCGGGATGGATGCGGAAGGTGAGCGCGGCGTCGGCCCGCGCGAGAATCCGGCGGTGGCCGAGATGGACCCCGTCGAAGAACCCGACGGCGAGCGTCATCCCGCGAGCGCCCCCGCCATGGGGATGACGCGGGCCTTGAAGCCGACGGCGTCCAGCTTGAGGAGGTCCATGAGGCCGATCGCCCCGTCCACGGAGAACTTCGCGACGCGCGTGCGGCGCAGGGATTCGAGGGAGGCCCCGCAGCCGAGGGCCTGGCCGAGGTCGTGGGCGAGCGCGCACGCCGAGACGCCCTTCGTGCAGACGAGCTCCACGGTCACGAGCGGCGGCGCGAAGGCCGTCACGGCCAGGCGGTAGACGTGGACAAGGCGCGTCGTCCGCTCGGCGGGATCGGCCGGCACGATGCCGTAGGCCGGCGTGTCGGGGCGCTTGATGACGCTGAAGGGCGGCGGCGTCTGGAAGATGTCGCCCCGGAACTCGGGCAGGGCGGCGTCCAGGCGTTCGCGCGTCACGGCGTCGAAGGGGCGCTCTTCAAGCGTGCGCCCCTCGCGGTCCTGCGTGTCGGTCACGCGCCCGAGGCGGAACGTCGCCGTGTAGGCGCGGTCCCGCCCCATGAGGTCGTTCGAGAACTTCGTGCCGTCGCCCACGAGCAGGACGACGAGGCCCGTCGCGTTCGGCGCCAGCGTGCCGCCGTGGCCGGCCTTGACGAGGTTGAAGCGCGCCTTGACCGCCTTCACCACGTCGTGCGTGGAGAGGTTCGCCGGCTTGTCGACGAGCACGAGCCCGTCGAGCGCCGCCAGCATCGCGATGGCGTCGAGGCGCGCCATCAGCCCTCCGCCGGGGGTGGCAGCCGGTCGAGGAGCGCGAGCACGCGGTCGCCCTTCTCCAGGGAATGGTCGATCACGAAGCGCAGCTGCGGCGTGAACTTGAGGCGCACCTCGGCATTGACGATGCGCTCGAACTCGTGCGTGCGGCGGATGAGGTGGCCGAGGACGCGGCGCTGCTCCGCGGGCTCGCCGAACACGCTCACCTTCACGGTCGCGTTGCGCAGGTTCTTCGCGCACGCCACCTCCGTGACGGTGACGACGCCAGGGTTCACGTCGTCCCCCTGGAGGACGCGGAAGACGGCTTCGCCGATGACGCGCTTCAGGAGGGCGTTGACCCTTTCCAGACGATCGACGGACATGGCTCTCTTTCCTCTCTTCGGGCGGGGCTGGACGGTCAGAGCGAACGGGGCAGCTCTTCCAGCACGTAGCACTCCACGGTGTCGCCCACGGCGAAGTCCTCGAAGCCGGCGAAGCAGATGCCGCACTCCTGCTGGCCGGCCACCTCCTTCACCTCGTCCTTGAAGTGGCGGAGCGTCTGGACCCTGCCCTCCCAGACCTTCGCCGCGCCGCGCAGGATGCGGTAGCGCGCCGAGGCGGCGAGCGTGCCGTCCAGCATCTGCGAGCCGGCGATCCGGCCGAGCTTGCCGATGTCGTAGATGGCCTTGATCTCGGCGTGGCCCTTCACCTTCTCGGTGAACTCGGGCGGCAGGAGGTCGAGCATCGTCTTCTTCACGTGGTCGATCAGCTCGTAGATGATGCGGAACGAGCTGATGCGCACGCCGTCGTGGCGGGCCTGCTGCTGCACGCCCGAATCGCAGCCGATGTCGAAGCCCACGATCACGGCCTTGCCGGCCGCCGCGCTCTTCACGTCGGTGAGCGAGACGTTGCCCGTGCCCGTGCCGATGATCTTGAGCGTCACCTTCTCGCTCTTGATGCCGCGCAGGGCCTCCACGATCGCCTCCAGGGAGCCCTGCGTGTCGCTCTTCACGACGACGCTCAGCTCGCGCTTGTCGCCCGCGTTCATCTGGCTCATGAGGGCGTCGAGCGAGACGGCCTTCGTCTGCGAAAGCTCCTGCTCCTTGCGGGCGCGCGCGGCCTCCTCGGCGAGCGTGCGGGCGCGCTTCTCGTCCAGCATCACGCGGAACTCGGCGCCGGCCTCGGGCACGCCCGAAAGGCCCGTGCACTTGACCGGCGTGGAGGGCGGCGCCTCCTTGATGCGGCGGCCGCGGTCGTCGATGAGGGAGCGGACCTTGCCGAAGTGCTCGCCGATGAGGACGGCGTCGCCCACCTTGAGCGTGCCGCCCGTGACGAGGAGCGTCGCGGAGGGGCCGAAGCCCTGCTCCAGCTCGGCCTCGATGACGTAGCCGTTCGCGCGGCGCTTCGGGTTCGCGGCGAGCTCGAGCACGTCCGCCTGCAGGAGCATCATCTCCAGCAGGCTGTCCACGCCCTGGCCCGTCGTGCCGGAGACCTCGCAGCAGACGACGTCGCCGCCCCACTCCTCGGGGGTGAGGCCGATCTTCTGGAGCTGCTGCTTCACGCGCTGGACGTTCGCGACGGGCTTGTCGCACTTCGTGATGGCGACCATGATCTGCACGCCGGCCTGGCGGGCGAACCGGATCGCCTCCTCGGTCTGGGGCATGATGCCGTCGTCGGCGGCGATGATGATGACGGCGATGTCGGTGAGCTGCGCGCCGCGCTGGCGCATCGCGTTGAACGCGGCGTGGCCGGGCGTGTCGAGGAAGGTGATCTTGCGGCCCTGCACGTCCACCTGGTAGGCGGAGATCTGCTGGGTGATGCCGCCGGCCTCGCCCGCCGCGACGTGCGCGTGGCGGATGTAGTCCATGAGCGTCGTCTTGCCGTGGTCGACGTGGCCGAGGAACGTGACGACCGGCGGGCGCACCTGCATGTCCTCGGGCTTGTCCTCGGGGATCTCGTCGTCCGCGTCGATCGCCTTGAGCACGGGCTTCTTGTTCGCCGCGTCGCGGGCGTGCTCGACGTTGACCTTGTAGCCGTACTTCTGCGCGACCTTCGTCGCGACGTCGGGCTCCACGCGCTGGTTGATCGACGCGAGCACCTTGAGGCCCATGAGGTCCGCGATCAGGCGGTTCGGGCGGATGCCGAGCTTGAGCGCGAGCTCCTTCACGACGACCGCGCCGCGGATCGAGATCTCGCGCGTGGAGACGGAAAGCGAGATCGTGGGCTTCGGCGGCGCGACGGGCGCCGGCGCGGCGGCGGAGACGACAGGCCGGCCCGGCACGATCTGCACCTGCGGGCGCGACACGCGCATCGAGACGGACGCGAACCCGGCGCGCAGCCCGCCCACGCGCGGCGCGGGCGGCGGCGTCGGCTTCGGCGGCGGCGCCGCGGGCTTCTTCGCCGGGGCCGGCGCGGGCGCGGCGGGCTTCTTCGCCGCCGCCTCCTTCCGGGCGGCCGCCTGCTCCTTCTTCGCCGTCTCCTTCTTGGCGGCCTGCTCCTTCTTGGCGGCGGCGCCCTTCGCGTCGCGCCGCTCCAGGTCCTTGCCGTGCAGGTAGTCGCGCGCGTCCACCTCGTCGTCCTCGAAGTCCGAGGCCGCGGGCGCGCCCTCCTCCTCCGCCTCGCCCATCTGGATGGACACCTTGGGCAGCTCGGGCAGGGCGACGCCGATCTCGACCGTGCGCTCCCCGCCCCTGGCCGCCGCCTTCGGCGCGGCGGCCGGGACGGCCGACGGCACGGGCAGGGCGAGGGCGCGGCCCTCGTGGGCGGCGAGCGCGCGCTGGCGCGCGGCCTCCAGCGCCTCGGCCTGCGCCTTGTCGCGGGCGGCGCGCGAGGCGGCCGCCCGGGCGGCCTTCGCCCGCGCCCGCTCGCCGGCGGCGGCCGCCTCCTCCTTCACGGCCGCGGGCCCGACGGCGAGCAGGCGCTTGTTCAGCGCCTCCACGTCCTCGGGTTCGAGCTGCGACAGCGGCGAGTAGACCTCGACGCCGCCCTCCTCGGCCATCTTCATGACCGCGGCGCACGTCGCGCCGACCTTCTTCGCGAATTCGTAGACTCTCATGGCAAATTCCTTACGCCTCCTCCTGCTCCGCCTGCGCCGTCAGCTCGGCGACCGCCTGCGCGGCCGCATACAGCCCCTTGGCGGTCACCTCGTCCAGGCCCGTCGCGGCGATGAAGCCCTCCTCGTCGCACTCGACGATGCCCTCCACCGTCAGGAAGCCCGCGTCCGCAAGCTGCGTCGCGATCGCGGTCGAGACGCTGAACGTCTCGGCAAGGTTCCTGATGGCCTCGGCCTTCTGGTCCTCGAAGCTCGCAAGCGCCATCGCCTTCGTCACGTCCACGTGCCAGCCGGTGAGCTTCGAGGTGAGGCGCACGTTCTGCCCGCGCTTGCCGATCGCAAGCGAATACTGGTCGGGCGCGACGGTCACGTGGACCGTGTTGCCGCCGTCCGGGTCCAGCTCGATCGACTCGAGCTTCGCGGGCGCGAGCGCCTGGGCGACGTAGTTCTTGATGTCGTCGCTCCAGCGCACGATGTCGATCTTCTCGCCGTTGAGCTCGCGCACGATGTTCCGCACGCGCGCGCCGCGCAGCCCCACGCAGGCCCCCACGGGGTCCACCTTCTCGTCGTGCGTGCGCACGGCGACCTTCGAGCGGTAGCCCGGATCGCGCGCCACGCCCATGATCTCCACCACGCCGTCCGCGATCTCGGAGACCTCCAGCCGGAAGAGCGTGCGCACGAACTCGCCGGAGGCGCGGCTGAGCGTGACGGCCGGGCCCGTCGACTCCGGCTTCACGCTGTGGACGATCGCGCGGACCAGGTCGCCCACGCCGTATTCCTCCGTGGGGATGCGCTCCTTGCCCGGCAGCAGCATCTCCGTCCGCCCCACCATCACGTAGAGGTCGCGCCGGTTCACCGCCGTCACCGTGCCGCTCACGATCTCGCCGAGACGGCCCTTGAACTCGCGGAAGGTGTTCGAGCGCTCCGCCTCGCGGATCTTCTGCATGATCATCTGGCGCGAGGTCTGCGCCGCGATGCGCCCGAGCTTCGAGGCCGGCATCTCGATCTCGATCGTCTCGCCCTCGGCGATGCCCGGCTGGAGGCGCTGCGCGCGGGCGAGCGAGATGAAGCCCGTGCCCGTCTCCTCGTTGGAGACCACCATCGTGTCGTAGACGTGGAGCTCAAGGTTCTTGCGGTCGATCGCGACGCGCAGGTCGTTCGTCACACCGGGATTGCGGTGCGCCGCCTGCTGGAGCGCCTGCTCGATCGCCACCAGCACGATCTCGCGGTCCACCCCGCGCTCGCGCTCGATGAAGCTCACAATCGCCAGCAACTCGTTGTTGTTCATGGCCATAACCTTACAGCTCCTCTCTTGTCAAAAAGCAAAAAAACTCGTTCGGTGATTCGCTGAACCACCGTGAAAACCGTCAAATGTTACCGAATCTCAGGACGGATGTCAAGACGGATGCGATTAAGTCGCCGCTTCGCGGCTTTAAGTGGCTAAATCGCCGCTGTGCGGCTTTAAATGCCTTTCGGACGACCTCCGAACGACTTAAAGCCGCGAGACGGCGATTTAAAGGCCGAAGGCCGACTTAACCACTTAACGGCCACTGGCCGATTGAGCGCGCGCGCGGCGGCGCTCCTCGGCCGTGCGCCCGAGCTCGGAATACGCCTTCCGCTCGCCCACCAGGATGGGGCGCGTGAAGCCCCCGCGCAGGAGGATGCCCATCACCCGGCGCTGGAGGCGCAGGTCCGGCATGGCCTCGGGGCAGTAGATGTTGATCGTGTCGTGCCGGTCGAAGCCGGCGTCCTTCAGGAGCCCCGGCAGGTCCTCGGGGTCCACGTACTGCCCGCGATAGGTCACGCCGCCGTCCTCCTTGAGGGCGATCTCGGGGTGGCGCGCGTCCGTCACGTGGCGTTCGGTCGCGCACCCCCCCGCAAGCAGCGCGGCCGCGGCAAGGCCGCCCAGCGTCAACATTGTCTTCATGCCCTGCCTACTTCCTCAGCCCGGCCGCGCCGTAGTCCCACGCCTTGAACCCAAGCGCGAAGGCGGGCGAGTCGGGCTTGAGGCGGAAGTCGTATGCCGCCGCGTCCTCGAACTGCGGGTCGGCGTACTTCCCGCCCGTCTCCTTGCCGCACGCCGCCCACTGCGCCCAGTCGAGGCCGTCCAGCTCCGGCCTGCCCGAGACGTCCCACCAGAGGTTGTTCGCCCAGACGCCGCCGACGCCGCGCGGGCCGCGCCCCACGAGCGGGCCCTCCCGCACAAGGACGATGTTGTTCACGAAGTGCAGCGTGCAGGGGACGTCCTGCACGACCTGCCGCGCCATGCGCACCGCGCCGAGCATCCGGTTCCACGCGAAGACGTTGTTGCGGATGACGCACCCCGCCCCGTAGTGCTGGTGGAAGCCGCCGTCCGTCGTGTTCCAGCAGAGGTTGCGCTCCATCACGATCCCCTCGCTCCCCTCGTCCGTGTAGAGCGCCCAGCCGCCGTAGGAGTAGGAGTGGACGTCGTGGACGACGTTGTCGTGGACCGCGGTGCCGAAGCTCGTGCCGAGCGTGTAGACGCCGCCCATGTCGCTCATCACGCCCTTGCCGAGGTCGTAGATGCGGTTGAACGCGATCTCGTTGCGCTGCGCCACGCTGCCATGGAAGCCCCAGGTCCAGCCCACCGAGACGCCCGTGTAGAAGAAGTCGTGGATCTCGCAGTGCGTCACCTTCGAGTCCGAGACGTGCGTGAGGGCGACGCCCGTCCCCTCGGGGTTGAAGCGCCCGCCCTGGCGGATCGTGCAGTTGTCGATCAGGTTGAACGCCGTCGAACGCGGCGCGAGCCGCCGGACGACCCGCCGCGACAGCGTCTCGCCCTGCGCGACGTGCCCCGCGCCCGCGCCCATCCACACGCCGCCCGCGCCCAGGTCCTCCAGCGTGCAGTTCACGACGCGGTTCGAGGTGCAGCCGTCGTTGAACCGCAGCGCGTAGTTGCCCGTGTGCCGCACGCGGCACCCCTCGAACGCGATGCGCCGCACGCCCGCCAGCGTCACCGCCGCGTCGCTGCCGCTCGCCGCCTGGTGCTGCCAGCTTTCGGTCGGGCCGTTCCCGCCGCCCGGCGCGTCGCTGTAGGCGAACGACACGTTGCGGAAGACGATGTCGTGGACGTAGGCGCCCGCGTCGGGGTCGCCGCGGAACGCGACGAGCTCGCTCAGCTTCGCGCTCGGCGCGACGGCCTCCGCACGCGCCATGTCCTCGCCGGGGAGCGGACGGTACAGCGCCTCGCCCGCCTTCGCGTCGTAGAACCACTCGCCCGGCGCGTCGAACGCGCTGCGCACGTTCTCGAAGTGGACGAGCGTTTCCTTCTCGTTCCACTTCTGCCACCCGCCCCACGCGCGCGGCGACCAGGTCGTCGCCGTGCGCGTCGCCGGGTCGAACCCGCGCAGGACGCGCCGCGCAAAGCTCCATTTGTGGACGACGCACATCTGCGCGAAGGGCAGCTCGTCCGGCGGCAGCTTCGCCAGCACGTCCGCCTCGGCGTTCGTGAGCGCCACCGTCTCGACGAACCGCCCCTTCGCCGCCGCGTCCGGCGCGACCGCGGGCTTCGTCACGTTGAAGTAGCCCTTGTTCGGCAGGCGCGCCCGCTCCGCCCGGCGCCCGTTCACCCACAGCTGCTCGAAGTAGGCGGGCTTCCCGTCCGGCGCGGCGGGCAGCGGCGCGGCCCACACGCCGCCCCCGCGGTCCGTCCAGCCGCCGATCCGCGCGCCGCCCGCGAACACGGCCTCGCCCTCGCCGATCCACGTGACCGGCGCCTCGGGCGTCCCGGAGTCCGCCGGCGTGAAGACGAGCGTCTTCTCCAGCGCGTAGTGCCCGCCCTTCACGCGCACGGTCCACGCCTCGCCGCTGCCCTTCGCCTTCGCGGCGCGGATTTGCTCCAGCGCGCCCTGCGGCGAAAGGCCGCCCGGCTCGACGACGAGCTCCCCGCCCGCGGCGACCATCGCCACGGCGGCACAAGCGTTATTTGCCGCCGGGCGATTCGTGTCCCGCGTCAGCTTGAAGTTCCGCAGGCAGATCTCGTCCGTCGGTACGGTCACGGCGAGCGACAGCGCGACGAGATCCGTCACCTCCGGGTCGAACGAGAAGTCGACCGGGGCCTCGTAAGCCTTCCATTCGCCGCTGCGGTCGACCGGCAGCCGGACGCGGTTCCGCTTCTCGTTCGTGACCGCCTGAATGTCCAGGGCGAACGGCGTCTCGCTCGTGGTCTTCGCCTCGAACGTCAGGCGATACGTGCCGAAGCCCGCCGCCTTGATGCGCTCGGTCAGCACCGCCTGCATTCCCGCGTCCTTCTTGCACTCGCGCAGCCGGTAGACGACCGCCCCCCTCTCGTCGCGCGTACAGGCGTCGAGCTTGGCCCTATACGACAGATGCCGCTGCCAGATGCTCCGCGTCGCCGGACGGTCTTCCAGCAGGTTCGCGGGCGGGACCGGAAGCCGCACCTTGAGATTCTCCGGGCACGTCCAGTTGACTTCGACGCGGTCGGGCGCGAGGGCGACCGTGCGCGGGACCGACTCGTCCGTCACGACGGACAGGTCGAGGATCGCCGGGTCCTTCGGCTCGACGGCGAAGGACGGAAACGCCGCCGCACGCTGCCCGGCGAGGTAGAGGTTCGTCACGGCGAGGCGGCAGTTGCTCGTGTTGAGCCACTTCGCCGGGTTGTCCAGGACGGCGACCGAAACGCCGTTCGTCTGGCCGGCGAGCCGCCAGTTGTCGCGGCCGGGGACGTGCGGCACGGACAGGTTGCGGAAGGCGAAGGTCTTCGGCAGGTCGCCCATG
>CAVEVC010000011.1:0-8896 GCA_963618935.1 Clostridiales bacterium CCNA10
TCGAGGCCTGCCAGCGCAGGATCTGTTCGTCACCGACGTCCCCGCCGTGGTTGTCGCCGTCGCGCAGCGCACCGGAAGCATACGCTTCGGCGAGACGCCGCGCGAGCAGTCCCCTCGGCAAGTCCCCGGGCCTTGGAACGCCCGTCAGGCAATAGTGGAGCGACCCGCCCTGCACCTCCCCGTCGACGGGCAGGAAGGCCGCGCCGCACAGTTCGGCGAGACCGCCGTTCCCCGTCGCATCGACGAGCTCGCGGCAGCGGATCTCGCGCAGCCCGCCCTGTACCCCCGTCAAGACGCGCCAATTGAAGTCCGGGCCCGCCAGCTTCTCCACCTTCACCGGCATCTCGTAGTAGCGCAGGTCGACGCCCGCGTCGCGCAGAAGCTCCTCCCCGACGCACACGAACGTCCAGGGTTCGAAGTTCTCCTTGAGCGTGAGCCGGTCGGGTTCAAGCGGACGGGCGGCGCGCGTCGCGGCGGCCGCTCCCCGCCCGAGCGCGACCGTCTTCATCGTCCACTCCAGGCCGATGCCGCCAATGACCGTCCGCCCGTTCTTGCGGAACGGATCGGGATGTTCGACACCTCCGAGCGTCAGGTTCCCGCCCAGAATCCCCGAGGCCTCGACCAGCACGGTCTTCGCTCCGAGACGCCCGGCCTGTACGGCCGCCGGCACGCCGGCGGAACCCGCCCCGACGACGAGGACATCGACGTCCACGCGGTCGCGCGGACGCAACACCTCGGCGTACGCCGCCCGGACGACGCCCAGAAGGCACATGAAGAAACAGGCAAGGCGCACATGGTTCTTCATCCTTTGCGCCGCCATCCCCGCCGTCGACGCCACAGGCACCGTGCCGACGGACATCATCAAATTGCAAACCGCACGTATCGTTGTCATGGCAATCCTCTCATATTAAATTTCACAGGTTATCGATTGAATCAAGTATACCCGTTTCCCGTTTCTTGGCAACTGCGGATTTTGTGGGATTGGGATTTTGTGTTCAAGATCCTTCACCCCCGGCGCAAGGCGTTCTCCCCATTTTCTCCGCCCTGTCCTCTTCTATTGTTTCGGCAATCAAATACTATGGATCGCAAAATCCACAAGGCCCTTGCGTTCTTTGTGACCTTTGTGGCAAAGGATCCCCCCTATTTCGTTGCCGCATCTAGAATCTTCCCAGTCAAGATAGTTTCGTCCGCACCATAATCTCGTATTTTGGTGCCAGTGTTGCGGAGAGATCCTTGCGGGAACAAGACTATGGTGCGGACGAAATCCCGTGCCCATGCGCGTTCTTCTCCTTTTCAACGCCACGCGCCGAGGCGGCGCGGGTACTTCGCGTGCCGAACCGAACAGGCCGTCTCCGTCTCGATGGAGACCGGGCAGGACACGTGAGACCAGAACGATGTTTCCAAAATCAGGACCTGATTCTGGAAATCTATCGCGTGAGCAGAAAGCCGGTTCCGACGGCGGCGAGGCCGGCGAAGACGGACAGGGACGCATACAGCACGGCGTGGCCATACTGCGCGCTTTCGAGCAGGTGGAACAACTCGTTCGAAAAGGTTGAGAACGTCGTGAAGCCGCCGCAGAACCCCACGACGGCAAAGGCGCGGACGGCGGCGACGTTTCCCGTCGCGTGCGCAAGGGCGCCGGAAATGAGTCCAATCGCCAGCGAACCGGCGACATTCACGCCCAGCGTACACCACGGGAAACCCGACGATGTCCCCAGGCCCTGTGAAACGAGGTGACGGGCGACGCCTCCCAGCGCGCTGCCAAGCGCCGCAAGGCAGACATGCATGGTACCGTCACACGATGTTCGCGCATCCAGCGCGCACGCCCAGGTCAATCCTCGACCCAGACATTGCGGAACTGCACGGCGCCGCCCTCCGACTGGAGCGCAATGGCGCCCTTGGCGACGGCGATGCCCGTCAAGCGGTTCAGCTCGACGCCGTTGACGCGGTTGACGAGCGTGTCGCCCCTCAGCTCGACTTCAAGCACGTTCCACTCGCCGAAGGGCTTCTCGACGTCGGCGCCCTTGCGCGGCGCCCGGGTGATGCCGGACAGGGCCTGCGACGGATCATACGGCGAACGCGGCTCGAAGCCCGCGAAGCGCAGCCCAGCAAGCCCCAGCACGTCCCCCATCGCCCCGCGGCAGAGCTGGTTTTCGAGGCATGTCGGGAGGAACGTCCCGTGCTCGGCGGCGAGCCGCACGAAGACGCCGGAGTTCGGCTTCTCCGTCTTCCGCCACCAGCGGTACTCGACGTGCAGGCGGAAGTCCGCGAAGTCGCCGCGCTTCGTGCGCAGGTAGCCGAACGGCGTGCCCGTCGTCAGGATCGTCCCGTCCTTGACGAACCACGTCGGCTCGTCCGCCGTGTAGCCGCCGGTCACCTCGTGGTCGACCACCGACGTCCAGCCGGAAAGGTCCTTTCCGTTGAACAGCTCAACCCGCTCGGCCTGTGCCGCGAGCGCCGCCAGGCATCCCGCCAGCAGCGCCCCGCCGACCGCCTTCATGTCTTTCGTCTTCATTCTGTCTTTCTCCTGTTGCCTTTTGAAGTTCGTCCTGGTGATTTGAAGTTCGTCCCGGTGAATCGAGAGGCGCACGCGCCTACATCCGCCCGCTTTTCACGTCGATGAGGTCGCAGAGGCGCCTGTAGGCGAGCGCGAGGTCGTCGTTCGTGACCTGGAACATGTATTCGCCGGCGCGGGCCATCTCGCCCTCCGCGTTCGCGAGGCGGCGCACGATGGCCGCCGGCGCGTCCGTGCCGCGCCCCTCCAGACGCGCCCGCAGCGCCTCCATCGACGGCGGGTTGATGAAGATGTCCATGTACCCCGCCCGCAGCGGATCCTCCGGCGGGAGGTGGTGTAACACCTGGTGGCGCACCTTCGCCGCCCCCGCCACGTCGATGTCGAGGATCATCGAATGGCCCGCGTTCAGCACGTCCACGATCGGCTGGCGCAGCGTCCCGTAGAAGTTGCCGTGGACCTCGGCGTATTCAAGGAAGGCGCCCGCCGCGATCAGCTCGCGGAAGCGCGCCTCCGTAAGGAAGTGGTAGTCGAGGCCGTCCTCCTCCTCGCCGCGCGGCGCGCGCGTGGTGCAGGAGACGGAATACTCCATGTCGGGGTACTCCTGGAGCAGCATGTCGACAAGCGTGGACTTTCCGCACCCGGAGGGCGCGGAAAGCACGATGAACAGCGGCTTCACCGTCATGGCGTCGCGGCGGCCCTCACCAGAGCGGACGGGGGCGCGGCGGCGGAGGCGGCGGCACGACCGGCTGCGTCACCACGACCGGCGCGGGCTGCACCACCGCCGGCTGCGTCACGACCACCGGGGCCGGCTGCACGACGGCGGGCTGCTGGACGACGACCGGCGCGGGCTGCACGTAGGCCGGCTGATGGACCACCACCGGCTGCTGCACGACCACGGGCCGAGGCGGCGGCGGGGGCGGCGGAGGCGGCGGCGCCCCTAGGATCGCGGTCGTCACGCCGGCCGCAATGCCGCCCGCGATGCCGCCCGCAATGGCGTCGCCGCGATGATGGCGCTTTGCGGACGCCGTTTCGACCATGGCCACCGCCACGAGGGCCGCAAGGATGAGCTTCTTCATGTCTCTTTCTCCTGTCTTTTCGTTTTTGTCTACAAATGGCACAGGCGGCGGGACGGCGCGATTCTGACACGCCCTCCCGCGCTTTCCTACACAAGGCCCCGCTTGACGAGGTGCTCGGCGATCTCCACCGCGTTCAGCGCGGCGCCGCGCAGCAGCTGGTCGCCCGAGACGAACATCTCAAGGCCCTTCCGGTCGTCGCGGCTGAGGTCCTGGCGGATGCGGCCCGCGAGCACGTCGTACTTCGCGGTCGCGTCCAGCGGCATCGGATAGCCGCCGTTCAGCGGATCGTCCACCACCCTCACGCCCGGCGCGCGCGACAGGATGTCGCGCGCCTCGGCGGGCGTGACGTCCTCCTCGAACTCCAGGTTGAGGGATTCGGAGTGGGCGCGGGCGATCGGCACGCGCACGCAGGTGCAGCTGAGGCGGAGCCCGGGGCAGTGCAGCATCTTGCGCGCCTCGTTGCGCATCTTGAGCTCTTCGAGCGTGTACCAGTTCGTCTCGTCGAACTTGTCGATGTGCGGGATGAGGTTGTACATGAGCTGGTGCTGGAACGCCTTCACCGCAAGCGGCTCGCCCTTCGCGTAGGACCGGATCTGGTCCTCCAGCTCGTCGAGGCCGGGCTTGCCGGCGCCGGAGGCGGCCTGGTAGGTGGAGGCGATGAGGCGCTTGAGCTTCTTCGCCTTGTGGAGCGGCGCGACGGCCTCGAGCATGATGGCCGTCGTGCAGTTCGGGTTCGCGACCACGCCCTTGTTCCAGTCGAGGTCCTCGGGGTTGACCTGCGGCACCACGAGCGGCACGTCAGGGTCCTGGCGGAACGCGCGCGAGTTGTCGATCATCGTGGCGCCGGCCTTCACGACGGCGTCCCGCAGCTGGATGGCCACGTCCGTCTTGCCCGCGAACAGCACGATGTCGAGTCCCTTGAAGGAGTTTTCGTCCGCCTTGAGGACGTGGTACGTCTCGCCGTCGATTTCCTCGTCGCGCGCGCGCGACGCGAACACCTGCACCTTCCCGCACGGGAACTTGCGGTCCTTCAGGACCTTGATCATCTCGGCGCCGACGGCGCCGACGCCCACGAGACCAACCTTGTACTCTTTGCTCATTGTCTTTTTCCTCGGAACCGATTGCCTTTGTGGAACCGATTGCCTTTGTCCTCGGAACGGGCTTGCGGCCCGTCTGGACGGACATTGTACCAAAAAAGCGCCGCCCTGTGGCGCTGCTTTCGCACGCTGCTTTCGTAGGCGTAAACGACACCACCGGGCGAACGACAACACCGGGCGAACGACAACACCAGGCGAACGACAACACCAGGCGAACGACAACACCGAGCGAACGACAATACCGGGCGAACGACAACCTCAGGCGACACCCCGCATGCGCGACGTACCTGCGCCACGACGCGCCGCCTCGGCGCATGCCACCCGAACGTGGGTGGTACCATGGTCATACCTCTGCCCTAAACAACAACCCCACATCCCAGGAGCATGCACACCACCGTTCCGAAGCGAAATCCAACTTATCGCCGCACGCAACGCCCCCGATCCGTCTCGGCGCGGGGCATCCGAACGCGGTATCGTGATCATGACCATGCCTCAGCCCTAAACAGAGGCGCCACATCCCAGAAGTATTCACATTACCGTTCCGAGGCGAAATCCCACTTATCGTCGCACGCAACGCCCCCGATCCGTCTCGGCGCGGGGCATCCGAACGCGGTATCGTGATCATGACCATGCCTCAGCCCTAAACAGAGGCGCCACATCCCAGAAGTATTCACATTACCGTTCCGAGGCGAAATCCCACTTATCGTCGCACGCAACGCCCCCGATCCGTCTCGGCGCGGGGCATCCGAACGCGGTATCGTGATCATGACCATGCCTCAGCCCTAAACAGAGGCGCCACATCCCAGAAGTATTCACATTACCGTTCCGAGGCGAAATCCCACTTATCGTCATGTCCCAGAAAACGCAGTCACCAGTCCAAGCATTTCTTAATGGAGAGTACGATAATTTCAAGATTTCACGCATAAACGTCAAATAGAGTGCCCACTCATACAGACCTTCCCGTCAGAACATTTGTGGGATTTCGCATCGGAACGTTACGTGGTGAAATCGCGAAACCGAAGGAATCCTGCTTCGCCACGCAGCCTCCTCAAGCGCACACGGACACAGGACACAGATTTTCAAACGAAAGCGCTTGACAGGATCATACCGACATGATAAGGTTTCAGTATTGTTTGCGAGATGTGTATCATGTTGGAATTGTCGGCGCGGCGGAGTCGGCGCGGCGGACGAAACGGAGGCGGGTGATCGCTTTCCGTTATCTGAGGTTGTGTCAAAACTGAATTGGGTAAAAAGGAGAGTGCAGTATGAAGGAGAGTGCAGTATGGGAACGTTGAGAAAGTCCGTCTGGTGCGTGATGGCCTTGTCGGCTTTGAGCACAACCGCATCAACCTGGATGGTGTCGTTCGACCCCGCCGAACCGGTTTCCACCAACGGGTGGAATCTTGGAACGACCACACCCCAAGACTTCAGATCGTCCACCCAGCCGGGCGGACGGAAATTCGACCCCCAAAAGGGAAGCACAGCGATGATCGAAAGCCCCCTCCTCACGGCGGACATCCGTTCCGTCGCGCTGTCCGCCTGGGGCAACAACCTCGGAACCGCCTCCAAGGTTGAGGTATGGGGACGGGCAGACGCAACATCGCCCTTCCTCGTCCTCTTCTCCAGGACCGGGCTTTCCAACAAGCTCACCGAGAACGAACCTCTGGACACATTCACGATTCCGGATGACACCGTCTGCCGCCAACTGCGGATTGGCTACACGAGGGACGCGGGGACGTGGATTCTCGCGAAAGTCGCGATTACGGACGATGCCATCCGCGCGGCGCCGCCCGACAACTTCAGCACGGAGATCGTGGACGCCGCACAACGGCGTGTCCGTGTGAACTGGGACATGCCGGACGGCGTGACGGACAGCATCTGGCGTATGTTCACCACCGAGTCGGCGGGTGGCATTCCCGCCTCATCCACCCTGTGGCGCGCACCCTTCGCCGCTGTGCCCGCCACCGCCACGCCCCGGGAACTGGACGCGGCGGCCCTCAACGCCCTCGGGTTTTCGGAGTGGGACGCCGTGAACGTGCGCCAGACGCCCGTCGCGGACGCGCTCCTCATCGGCTGGGAGTCGCACGCTTCGGGCATGCTGTCCCCGCCCCCGCTCGGGATTGACGTCGCGGAGGGATCCTTGCTCGCCGTGCGCGCGGCGACCCGCGACACGAACTCCGGCATCATGCCCCTCTACGTCGTTTCGGGCGGCGTCACGTCGCACGTGGACAACGTCGCGATCACGAAGATCCCCCAGACGTATGCGGTCGCCCTCCCCGCCCTCGCCGCCTCAGATCGGATTCTGCTCCATTCCTGCACCAACTACGCCTCCGAACAGACCTTCATTCACGACCTGGCGATCTGCGCGCCGGATGCGTATGTGCCCGAACACGTCCTCACCAACGCCTCCTCAGAAGCCATCGCGCTGACCGGGAACGCGGTCGAATTGACCGTGCCCGACGACGGGACCAATCTCTGGCTGGAAGTCTGCACGACCTATGCGGACATGACATCGGACTGGTCGAAACCGTTCGGCGTCACCCTGGAGGACTCCGAAACGGGCGGTAGCGAAGAGGATCCAACCCCGGATTCCCCGAACCTCGCCGCGCCCACGCATATCCGGACCGGCCTGCTGCCCGACGGTACGATCCGAATCGGCTGGGAGCCCCCCGAGGGCGCGACGAATGTACAACTGCGCGTTTGGTCCTGCACCTCATCCGGCGGCCTCGCGGAAATAGCGAAATCGGACATCCTCTGGCGAGAGACATTCGCGTCCGCGCCGGCCACCAACAGCACCATCGCGCTCAACACGGAAGCAAAGTGGGAACTCTATTCGGACCTCGGCACGAACGGATGGGCGTGGGAGAACTGCTCCGCCATCTACCTCGCCCCTGAGGCCGGTTCCATCCAAATCGGGAAGACAGACGGCATCGGGACGCTCGCGACATGCGCCCTTGGCATCGCCAGGGACGACGTGACGCTCGTGGCAACCGCCCGCCGTCGCACGTCGTCGTCCGGCACGGACCTGCGCGCCACGCTTGTCTCGCAGTCGGGCGCAACCAACTGGACGGGTTCGGCCACGGTGGGCGATAGCTTTTCGGAATGTGCCATTCCTCTCGGCGTTTCCATCGCCGCAGACGACACGCTCGTCCTTTCCTCGCCGACGAACAAGAGTGACCGACGTGTTCTCCTCTCGGACGTGGCACTCGTACGCGGCTACGTGCCCATCACCCTTTCCACAAACGAACTGCTTGCCGCCGCCCTGGGAAGGCGCATCGCCTACGACCTCCCGTCAATGGTCGATGACGGATCGCGTTTCTTCGCCCTGTCGGCACAGGGACCGAACGAGAAGAGCAGCGCGTGGACGGCCCCGTTCGCCCTCGATCCGGTCTTGTTGGGTCCGTGGCGGGACCGCCAGGTTGTCCTACGCGGCGGCTCGGCGACGGCCACGTTCGACCCCGCTCTTCCGATATCGACGAGTGGGCTGGATGTCTCGGAGACGCCCTTCCGCTTCCTGTTGGATGGTGAGGAGGTGGACACGTTGGCCTGTCGCGACGTAACAAAGCAGCTCAGCATCGGTATCTACGTCTGCACGAACGTCTTTGAAACGGCTTGGATCGTCCTTGTCCCCGGCTCGCCCACGCGCGCCGCCGAAGTCCGCGATGCCGAGGTCCGCCTCTCCGTTGCCACCGGAACATTCGCCGCACAGCGAATCGAGATGACGGGTGTCTTCGCGCAGCTGGGCGCCGCCAATCGCGTGGAAAAGTCGCTCACCATCCAATGGCGTGTCATCTCCCCGAATGGGGCGGTTGGAGACTGGACCGATTGCGGTGGTTTCCAGTCGACCTACACGACGGCGGACGCCCAGCCCGATCTCGCCGATACTGTCGTCCGTGTGACGGGAACAGCCGATCTACATGCGCCAGCCGGGGCGACCGTGGAGACGCGTATCCTCTGCCGCAAGGAGAACACCTCGGGACGGGAAGCACCACTTGGCTTCCGTGACCTCAGTGTGCGTGTACGGGGACGAGGCGGGAACTTCTGGATTGTCGTCCGCTGATGCTGCCCACCACATCCCTCCGCATCCGTTCTCACACCCCGGCACCGCCTCGGTGATGCCGAGGTCGTAAGTACATATTACGTTGATTTCGCTCACTACCATGCAACAGGGTTTCAAGGGCAAGCGGAAGGATAGCGTATTAGGTGGG
>CAVEVC010000012.1:0-3289 GCA_963618935.1 Clostridiales bacterium CCNA10
CGGGAAGCCGGTGCCGGTGAGCTTGACGCCGCGCGGGAAGTCGAAGATGCCGAGCCTCTCGCCGATCTGCATGTGGTCGGGGATCGGGTAGGCGGGGTCCTGCCAGGCGCCGACGTGGCGGACGACCTTGTTCGCGCCGGAGTCGGGCCCGGTGGGGATCTCCGACGCCGGGATGTTCGGGATCATGAGCAGCGTTTCGCGCAGGTCCGCCTCGACCTGGGCGAGCTCGCGGTCGATCTCGGCGATGCGGTCGCCGATCGTGCGCATCTCGGCCTTGGCGGCGGAGATGTCGCCGCCGGACTTCGCGAGGGCGCCGATCTCCCTGGAGGCGGCGTTGCGCTTCGCCTTGAGGGCCTCGGTCTCGGCGAGGAGGGCGCGGCGCTTCGCGTCGAGGTCGCGCGCCTTCGCGACCTTCTCCTGCTCGACGCCGCGGCGCGCGAGCTGCGCGGCCGTGCTGTCGAAGTCTTCGCGGATCTTCTTGATGTCGATCATGGTCTTGCTTCTTTCCTTTGGGAAACTTGGTGTCAGGATGTCAAGATGTCATTGCTCGGCGACGGTGATGCGCGAGCCGGGGGCGAGGAAGAGGTCGAGCTCCGCGCGGTCTGGGGCGGAGGCCCGGATGCCGAGTTCGCGGAAGCGGGCATGCACGGTGGCGCCGGATTCGGGGGAGACGGGGTAGACGGAGCAGGGGGCGGTCTTCGCGATGGAGAGGACGTAGCGGCGGAAGAACTGCCCGTTCTTGAGCGAGAGGTCCGCGTAGCCGAGCTGCTTGTAGATCACGAGGACGGCGCTGGGGAAGTCCAGCACGCGCACGGCGTCGCCGGGCTGGAGCCGTTCCCACTTGACGCGCGGGTTGAGCTTCGCGACGACGGCGGGCGTGGAGCGGTGCTCGCGCGCGATGCGGTTGAGGCTGTCGCCGCGTTTCACGGTGACGACGACCGTCCAGGGCGTCGTCCTGCCGGAGAAGAGATGGGCCACGTTGAGGTCGCCGAGGCGGCGCATGAGGGGGTCTCGGATGTCCGCCATCGTCGGGCGGTCGCAGAGCTTCCTGAGCGAATCGATCGCGAGGGGCACGTTGCCCTGCCGTTCGGCCTCGGCGAGGCGCTGGAGGAGCACCTGTTCCTTAGGGGAGCGCGTGGAGGCGGTCGCGAGCACGGCGTCGACGAACCGCAGCACCTGCGGCGTCTGCTTCGTGGGCGGCGGCTGGACGGCCGCGCGGACTGGGGCGTTCGTGGGGGCGGCGGCAGGCGCCACGGGCCGGGCCGCGGCGGAGGCCGCCTCGCGCCGCGCGCGCGGCGCGGGCGTCTCGGCCGGGGCGGGCGCCGCGGCCGAAGGGCGGGCAGCTTCCTCCCGGCTCGTTTTCGGCGCGGGCGCGGACGCGCGGTGCGACAGGCGGTACCAGGTGAACGCGGCGAGGACGAGCAGGGCGACGATCCCCACGAACCAGCGGAGGCGGTGCGTCTCCGTGTTCCCGTGGGGCTGGTATTCCACCCCGAACCGTCCGCGCGCGTATCCCATGCGGGCGCCGCCCTACTTGGCCTCGGGCGTCTCCTCGACGACGGTCTGCACGGCGGCGCGCGCCACCTCGATGACCACGTCGCCCGCGATCTCGATCTTGAAGGTCTTCTCCTTCGCCTCGACGATCTTGCCCATCAGGCCGCCTGCGAAGACGACCTTCTTGCCCGCGCGGAGCTCGTCGATCATCTTCCGGCGCTCCTTCTCCTTGCGCTGCTGCGGACGGATCATCATCACGTAGAAGAGCGCGATGAGGAGCAGCATCATGATGGGCATCGAGAAGCCGCCGCCCTGCGGCTGGGGCGCCTGCGGGGCGTCGGCGCCGGCGGGCTGGACCTCGGTCGCCGCCACCGGCGCGGGGGCGGACGGCGCGGCGGCCTGGACGGACGGGGCCGCAGGGGCGACCGCCTGTGCAAAGATCATCGGTGTGTTCATGTTCGTCTCTGTTCCTTTGGTTGGTTTCGTGTCTAAGCCTGTTGCCCGTTCCCGCGCTGGTCCGCGTGGAGCTGCGCCCGCCACGCCCCGAACGTGCCGTCCAGGATGGCCGCGCGCATCTCCCGCGCGAACGCGCAGAGGCGGTGGACGTTGTGGATCGTGAGGAGGCGCACGCCGAGGATCTCCCCCGCGTGCAGCAGGTGGCGCACGTAGCTGCGCGTGAAGTTCCGGCAGCAGTAGCAGGTGCAGCCCGCCTCGACGGGCGAGAGGTCCTTCGCCCACTTCGCCGCCTTGATCGCGACGTTGCCGTGGCGGGTGAGCGCCGTGCCGTGGCGGGCGACGCGCGTGGGGATCACGCAGTCGAACATGTCCACGCCGCGCGCGACGCACTCGGCCATCTGCGTCATCACGCCGAGGCCCATCACGTAGCGCGGCTTCCCGTCGGGGAGGGAGGGGACCGCGGCGTCCACGGCCTGGTACATCGCCGCCTCCGGCTCGCCCACCGAGACGCCGCCGATCGCGTAGCCGGGGAAGTCCATCGCCGCAAGCGCCTCGGCGCAGTGGCGGCGGACGTCGTCGTAGACGCCGCCCTGCACGATGCCGAAGACGAGCTGGCCGGGCGCGTGCGGGGCCTCCAGCGACATCTTCGCCCATGCGAGCGTGGTCGCGACGCTCTTCTCGGCGCGGGCGCGGTCGCACGGCCAGGGCAGGCATTCGTCGAACACCATCGCGATGTCGCTGCCGAGGGTGCGCTGGATCGCCATCGACTCGCGCGGACCGAGGAAGATGCGGCGGCCGTCGAGGTGCGAGCTGAACCAGCAGCCCTCGGGCGTGAGCGTGCGCATCTTCGCGAGCGAGAACACCTGGAAGCCGCCCGAGTCCGTGAGGATGGGCCTGTTCCAGTTCATGAACGCATGGAGCCCGCCCGCGTGCGCCATCACGTCCATGCCGGGGCGCAGGTTGAGGTGGTAGGTGTTGCCGAGGACGATCTGCGCGCCGTTCTCCTCCAGGTCGCGCGGTTCGAGCGCCTTGACGGTGCCCTGGGTGCCCACCGGCATGAAGACGGGGGTCTCGACGGAACCGTGCGCGGTCCAAAGGACGCCCGCGCGCGCGCGCGAACAGGCGTCCTGGGTGCAGATCTCGAACGTTCCGGGTTGCATGAACCGCAAAGTATACCAAAAACGGGGCCATCGGTCAGCCGCGGCGTGGTTCTTGCGGGTGTGGTTCTGGCGTGTCGTTTGCGGAACTAAACGCAAGAACGGCTTGCGTTTACCCCTTGCCATTAGGGGCGGTGGCAGCAAAGGCTGGAGAAACCGTGTCCCCCTCCCCGGGGAGGGGC
>CAVEVC010000013.1:0-9080 GCA_963618935.1 Clostridiales bacterium CCNA10
GGGGAGCGGGGACGGAACGGTGGACCTGCGGTTCGAGAACACGGGCGGCGAGGTCGTGATGCTGCGTCCGCGGCGGGATTTGGAGGTGCTGGCGCCGGCGGACGCCTTTGGCGCGAACCTGGCGAGGGGGGCGGCGCAGATGCTCGCGGCGACGGCGCTGCTGGCGGCGTTCGGGCTGTTCCTGTCGTCCGCGCTCTCGCGCCCCGTCGCGCTCTTCACGGCGTTCGTGGCGGTGGCCGTGGCGCTCATGGCGCCGAGCGTCGTCCTGCAGTTCCCCGACGAGCTGGAGACGGCGCTTTCGGACCGCGTCGGGCTCGCGGTCGCCCGCGCCGTGCGCCTGCTTTCCGCGCCGGCCGGGGAGGCGGCGCCCGTCTCCGACCTCGCGACGGGCGCGTGCATCGAATGGACTGCTCTTTTGAGGGGCGTTCTCGTGAACGCCGTGCTGCTGCCGGCGGGGCTGCTGGGCCTTGCCGCGCGGCTCGTGCGGCGCCGGCCGCTCGCAAGCCAATCCTAGGAGAAGAACCACATGAAGAAGGACGAAGAAACGAAGCTGGAGGCGGCCTACTGCGCCGCCTACATGGACTTCCTCGCGAAGGGGAAGACCGAGCGCCGCTGCTACGCGGCGGCCGTGGAAATGCTGGAGAAGGCCGGGTTCAGGGAGCTCTCCACGCGGAAGGCGCTCAAGCCCGGCGACCGCGTCTGGCGCGGCTACCACGCGAAGACGCTCATGGCGTGCGTCGTCGGCCGCGCGCCGAGCGCGGCGGGCATCCGCGTGGTGGGCGGGCACACGGACGCGCCGCGCCTCGACCTCAAGCCGCGCCCCGTCTACGAGAAGGACGGCCTCGTCTACTTCGACACGCACGTCTACGGCGGCATCAAGAAGTACCAGTGGCTCGTGCTGCCGCTCGCGCTCTACGGCGTGGTCGTGAAGGCGGACGGCACGGCGGTGGAGGTCGCCCTCGGCGACGGGCCGGGCGATCCCGTGTTCATGATCTCGGACATCCTGCCGCACCTCGGCAAGGACCAGGAGAAGAAGACGCTGAAGGAGTTCTTCCCGGCGGAGGACCTCGACGTGGTCGCGGGGCTTGGCGGGCGCGACGCGCTCGTGAAGCGGCTCGGCGAGAAGTACGGCGTCACGGAGGAGGACCTGCTCTCAGCCGAGCTGGAGGTCGTCCCGGCGGGCGGCCCGCGCGAAGTCGGCCTCGACCGCGCCCTCATCGCCGCCTACGGGCACGACGACCGCGTGTGCGCCTACGCGGGCCTGAGCGCCCTCGTGGACGTCGCGCGCGCGAAGGCGCCGCCCGCGCGCACCTGCGCCTGCATCCTCTGCGACAAGGAGGAGATCGGCAGCGAGGGCGCGAGCGGCATGGCGAGCTCGTTCTTCGAGAACACCGTCGCGGAGCTCATCGAGCGCGAGGGGAAGGGCGGCGCGCGCGACATCGACGTGCGCCGCGCGCTGGAGGCCTCCACGATGCTCTCCGCCGACGTGACGGCGGCCGCCGACCCGCACTTCCCGGACGTCGACTCGACCGGCAACGAGGCCCGCCTCGGCAAGGGCCCCGCCGCGAGCAAGTACACGGGCGGCGCGACGAAGGCCGACGCGAGCGACTGCCGCGCGGAGTTCGTCGCCGAGATCCGCCGCCTCATGAAGAAGGGCGGCGTGGACTGGCAGATGGCCGAGCTCGGCAGGCAGGAGAAGGGCGGCGGCGGCACGATCGCGAAGTTCATGGCCCGCTTCGGCATGGACGTGCTCGACTTCGGCACGCCGCTGCTCAACATGCACGCGCCGTGGGAGCTCGCCGCCAAGCACGACTGCTACCACACGAAGAAGGCCTACGCGGCGTTCCTGCGGGGCTGAGAATCCATCTTAAACGGCCAAACGAAAAAGGAGACAGACCATGCCGTCACTCAAGGACATGCGGGGCCAGGCGAAGGAAGCCGGCCTTATGAAGCTCGACAAGCTCATCGCCGCGCGCCAGCGGATCCCGGACTGCGCGATTCCCATTCCCGTCCCCGAGCTCTGCGCGCGCTACGAGAAGCTCTACACGGGCGCGATCAACGACGTGATGCGGGAGTATACGCTGCTCGACCAGAACCTGCCGAACGACATCATGCCGCTCCGCGACGAGATGGCCGTCTGCGGCGAGGCGTTCACCGTGAAGAGCGCGCCGAACGTGATGATCGAGGGCGAGATGACGTTCCGCGCGCAGATGCTCGACGACTTCAGGCCGAACGGCGTCGTGGTGTGGGACACCTCGGGCGACGTGGAGGCCTCCCTCTGGGGCGGCGTGATGACCGCCACCGCGAAGACGAAGGGCATCCGCGGCGCGGTGATCGCGGGCGGCATCCGCGACACGAAGCAGATCCTCGAGCAGGACTTCCCGGTCTTCTACAAGTACCGCACCTCCAACGGCTCGCTCGGCCGCTGCATGATCACGCACTACCAGGTGCCGATCAAGATCGGCAAGGTGACCGTGCGCCCCGGCGACATCGTCTTCGGCGACATCGACGGCGTCCTGTGCATTCCGCGCGAGATCGCCTACGAGGTGCTGCTGCGCGCCGAGGGCATCGAGAAGAACGAAGTGGACATCTTCAGCTGGGTGCGCCAGGGCGACACGATCAGCGAGATCATCGACAAGGGCGGCTACTTCTGATTGCCGCCTGGAGGAGGCGAGAAGATGGGTGTTTCGCGAAGAGAGGCCGCGCCGTCCGCCGTCATTTTGCTCCTTCTGGCGTGCGCGGGAACATCCGCCCCCGCCGTCTCCTTCCACCGGAGCTTCCGCAACGGCTATCCGGCGGAGTTCGGCGTGTCGAAGGCGGAGGCGACGGAGTCGTTCCGCGTCACGCGGGGCGGGATGCAGTACACGGACGGACGCGGCGGCGTGCTGGAGGTGGACGCGACGACGTACCTCGCCGGGCGCGTCGTGGAGGTGCCGACGGGCGACACGCTCGTCCTGGAGGACGGGCGCCGCGCGCGGTGGACCGTGCGCCTGCGCGGCATCGAGGCGCCCGCCGCGGGAGAGCCGGGCGCGGCCGGGGCGCGGGCGCGTCTGCGCGCGCTCGTGGGGGAGGCGTCCGTGCGCGTCGAGAATCCCGTGCGGACCCGCGCGGGGCACGTGGGCGGCACGGTGTGGCCGGACCGTCCCGACTGGGGCGAGAAGGGCGTCCGGACGGACAGCGTCAACTACCGGATGGTGCGCGAGGGGCACGCGCGCGCCCGCCGCACGGGCGGCGACCCGCGCCTCACGGCGGCGCAGAACAAGGCGAAGGCCGAACGGCTGGGAATCTGGCGGACGCCGGGACGCCGGTAGGGTTGGGGGCGCGGGATCAGATTTTTCACCACACGGCAGGAAAACGGAGGACAACGAATGGACACGGAAGACTTCCATGTGGGCCGGATTGCGGACTGCGACCGGATCGCGGCGCGGCATCCGCGCCTTGCGCAGGCGTTCGCGTTCCTGAAGCGGCCGGACCTCGCGGCGCTGCCGCCCGGCCGCTACGACCTGGACGGCGACAACCTGTGGGCGACCATCCAGGACGTTGCGCTCAAGCCGTTCGGCGGCACGCAGCACGCCGAGATCCACCACGCCTACATCGACGTCCAGGCCCCGCTCACGGGCCCCGAGACGATCGGCCTCCTCGCGCTCGCGCCCGACGCGGCGGCGAAGGTCCCCTACGACGCCGCGCGCGACGTCGGCTTCCTCGACGTGGCGACGCGGCCGACGACGCTCGTGCCCGGCGACTTCGCCGTGCTGATGCCCCCTTGCGGCGCGCACGCGCCCGGCTGTTCGCTGGACGGCGCGCGGACAATCCGCAAGCTCGTCATCAAGGTCCGGGCATGACGTCCGCGCGCCGGCGGGCCCGGCTGGGACATGGAATCGCTTTTATGGTATACTGACCCCTTTCCAAACGAAACGAGACAGGATTCCATGGTCATTCTACCGGCTATCGACTTGAAGGGCGGCGTGTGCGTGCGGCTTCGCCAGGGGCGCGCGGACGACGTGACGGCCTACAGCGACGACCCCGCCGCCCAGGCGCGCGACTGGCGCGGCCAGGGCGGGCGCGAGCTCCACGTGGTGGACCTCGACGGCGCCTTCGCGGGCGCGCCCCGCCACGAGGAGGCGATCCGCGCGGTCATCGCCGCCTTCGGCGGCCCCGTGGAGGTGGGCGGCGGCATCCGCACGCCCGAGGCCCTCGCCGCCGTGCTCGAGGCCGGCGCCGCGCGCGCGATCATCGGCTCGGCCGCGCTGGAGGCCCCCGAATTCCTCACCCGCGCCGTCGAGCAGTACGGCGAGCGGATCGCGGTGGGCATCGACGCGCGCGATGGCTTCGTGCAGACGCGCGGGTGGGTGAAGACCACCGAGGTGAAGGCGACGGACCTCGCGAAGGCCGTCGCGGCGATCGGCGTGAAGACGGTCATCTACACCGACACGGCGACGGACGGCATGCTGGGCGGGCCGAACCTCGCGCAGCTGGCCGCCATCTGCGACGCCGCCCCCTCCTGCCAGATCACCGCGAGCGGCGGCGTGTCGAGCCCGACCGACGTCAGGAACCTCCTCGCGCTCGGCCGCCCCAACCTCCGCGCCGCCATCGTCGGCAAGGCCCTCTACGACGGCCGCGCGACGCTGCGCGCGATGAACGAGGCGGCGGACGGCAGGGCCTAGGGGGACGCGCGCCATGCTGCCAAAAGCCACGATGGAAGTCCTGGAAAACGGACTCAAGCTCGTCCTCGTCCCCGACGACCACGTGGAGGGCGTCTCGTTCGGCCTCTTCGTCGCAAGCGGGTCCCGCCACGAACCGCCCGGCCTTGCGGGCATCTCCCACTTCATCGAGCACATGCTCTTCAAGGGCACCGAGACGCGCAGCGCGCTCGACATCTCGACGGCGATCGAGGGGCAGGGCGGGAACTTCAACGCCTACACCTCCGAGGAGGGCACGTGCTTCTTCGCCCAGATGCCCTACGACCGCCTCGCGACGGCGGTGGACGTGATCTCGGACATGTACGCGCACGCGGCGATCCCCGACGCCGAGTTCGCGCGCGAGCGCGGCGTCGTCCTGGAGGAGATCAAGATGTACGCGGACGAGCCCGACTCGGTCGCGAGCGAAAACCTCTCCCGCGCCCTCTTCCCGAAGAACGCGCTCGGCCTGCCGATCGCCGGCTCGGCCGCGACGCTGAACGCGATGACGCCCGAGACGCTGCGCGCCTACATCCGCCGCGCCTACGTGCCGAAGGCGACGTGCGCCGTCGTCGCCGGCCGCTTCGAGGCGGACGCCGTCCGGCGGCTCGTCGCGCGGGCGCTGGGGGGGCTTGCGGGCGGGGAGCCGCTCGCGTTCGCCCCCGTGCGGCGGGGGGCGCGGCCTCTCCGGGAGATCCGCGCCACGCGCGACGTCCAGCAGGTGCAGCTCGCGCTGGGCTTCCGCTGCTTCGGCGTCCACGCGCCCGAGCGGAAGAAGTACGCGGCGAACGTCTTCGACTGCCTGATGGGGCGCACGATGAGCTCGCGCCTCTTCCAGAGCGTGCGCGAGCGGCGCGGCCTCAGCTACGACATCCGCTCGCAGCTCCAGAACTTCGAGGACGTGGGGGGCTGGGCCGTCACGGCGGGGCTCGACACCGCGCGCGTCGAACGGGCCGTCGAGACGATCGAGCGGGAGTTCGCGCGCATCCGCGCGCGCCGCCCGTCGTCCGCCGAGCTGCGCCGCACGAAGGACTACCTGCTCGGCAACTTCCGCCTCGGGCTCGAGAACCAGCGCGCGCGCATGTTCTTCTTCGGGAACTGCGTGCAGACCTACGGGCGCGTGCGCGACCCGGAGGAGCTTGTGAAGGGCATCGCGGCCGTCACGGCGGACGACGTGCTCGCCGTCGCGAACGAAATCCTCGACGACCGCCTCAAGAGCGTGTCGTGGGTCACGCCGAAGGGCGCATGAACCGGATCCTCTTCGAGGCGGACGAGGTGCGGGACGGCCGGGCGATGTTCGACGACGCCCGGGCCGAGCACGTCCTGAACGTCCTCCACGGCGCGGTCGGCCAGACGATCAGGACGGGCGTCGTGGACGGTCGCGTCGGAACGTCCGTCATCGAAGCGATCACGCCGCTTGCGCCGAACCCCGAGACGGGCGCGGCGCGCGGACGCATCACGGTGCGCTGCACCCATGCGGAGGAGTCCGTTGCGCCGTGGGCCGACGTTCTCCTCGCGCCGCCGCGCCCGCGCGCGCTGAAGCGCCTGCTCCCGCAGCTCGCGCAGATGGGCGTGGGGCGGATCGTCCTCGTGGGCGCGGAGAAGGTGGAAAAGGCGTTCTGGGGGGCGCAGCTTCTCAAGGAGGCCGTCTCCCGTCCGCTCCTGCTGGACGGCCTCATGCAGGCCGGGACGAGCGCGCTGCCGGTCCTCCAGGTCGAGAGGAACTTCCGGCGCTACCTCGAAGGGGGGCGTTTCGAGGCGGACTTCGCGGGGCAGGCGGTGCGCGTCGTCGCGCATCCGCACGGCGCGGGCGCGGGGAAGGAGAACGGCCGCAGCAGGCCGCGGCCCTCTCAGGAAGGTTCCGCCGCGCCCGCGCGCATCGTCGTCGCGCTTGGCCCCGAAGGCGGGTGGACGGACGACGAGGTGGCGCGCCTGGAGGCGCATGGCTTTGCGCGCCTCTCCCTTGGTCCGCGCATCCTCCGCACGGACACGGCGGCCATCGCCGTCCTCGCGCGCCTCATGCCCGTTCCGGGCTGACCGCTGCGACCGGGAAAGCGCACGCTAGTTTTGAAAGGAAAAGAATGGAAATGAAGATGAAGACCATCCTCTCGGCCGTGTTGTTCTCGTTGACGTTCGTTGGAAGCGGGAGTGCGGCGCGTGCCGCCGCGACGCCCCCGCAGACGATGCGCGGTGCGGCGCTCGTGCTGCGCTTCGACGACAACAAGCCGGCCTCGCAGTGGCGTGAGATCGCGGAGATCTTCGAGGCGGCGGGCGGACGTTGCTCGTTCGCCGTGAACCCCGCCGGACTGAACGAGGAACAGTGGGCGGCCTTGCGCGATCTCGCGTCGCGCGGGCATGAGATCATGGACCACACCGCGCAGCATGCGGTGTTCAAGCTGCGGCTTGACAACGCGGCGGCGGCGGAGGTGTATCGAACAGCCGACTTCTTCGACCACGCCGAAGGCGGTCTTGTGCTGTGCCGTCCTGAGCTGGACCTGGCGCATCCGGGGAACGTCCGGGTGAAGGCGTCGATGACGGCGGGCGTGCTCCGTTCGGACGATCCCCGGTTCCTTTCGGCCCAGTCGTTCAGCCGGAAGTTCTACGTGCCGTCGACCGGCGCGCTCTATGGTCTTGGGAAGGACTGCGGCGGCGGGCTGTTCAAGAAGGGGACAGAACAGCGGTGTTCCGACTTCTGGGGGCGCTGGACGACGAATTCGTTCGCGGCCTGCGAGATCGTGCTTCTTGACGGAACCGCCGTCCAGCCGTCGAAGGATCTCCTTCGGGCGCAGGCGAAGAACTCCGTCTCGCGCTTCGTCGCGCACGGGCTGCCCGCGCCGAAGACGTGGATCCGGCCGGGCGGCTGGGAGACGGCCGTCGACGGGCGGCGGATGAAGGCGGTGTACGGCGACGAGTTCGGCTATGCGGTGGCGGACTCGACCTGCGGCGTCGCCAGGTGGTCGCCGTGGAACTATCCGTCGGACTTCGCCTTCTTCGACGAGGGGAAGAGCGTGGACGAGGTCTACGAAAAGGCCGTCGGCGCCCTGCGCAGCGGGCGGTCCTTCGCCTACATCAGCCACCAGTGGACGAATGACCGCCCGAAATACCTTGAACAGTGCCGTGCGCTGGCCGCAAAGCTGAAGGAGAACGGCATTCCGATGACCCTCTATTCCCGCATTGCCGCCCCGGGGCGGTAGGCCGGCTATCGCTGCCAATTGGAGCGGTCGGCGGGGGCCGGGCGGCGGCCGAGGAGGCGGGCGAGCGCGCCGAGGCCGTAGATGGCGAGCGTGACCATGCAGACGGGGACGTGGTAGAGCCAGGCCGCGTCCCGGCGGCGGCGCATGCCGACGAGCATCTGCACGACGAGGGGCAGCACGGTCGCCGTGGAGAGGCAGAAGAGGACGATGCCGGCGCGGCGCTGGCGGCCCCAGGGGTAGGTGCGCCGCTTCTCCTGCGCGAAGTAGAGGAAGTCGCGGATGCGCCGCCGCTGCTTGCGCGCGAAGTCGCCGAGGCGGGCGCAGTAGAGGTGGACGATGCCCGTCTTGACCTTGGCGACGCAGACGGCGCCGTCGCGCAGAATGCGCTCGTAGAGGATGTCGATGTCGAAGAGGTAGGGGTCCCAGTTCGCGCCGTCGAGGAGGGCGCGGCGGAAGACGAAGCCGTTGGCGCCGATGGTGGGGAGGGCGTCGCCCGTGAGGCGCAGCTTCAGCCAGTCGCCGCGGTCCTCCTGGGCGACGTCGAGGCCGGTCCAGCGGTTCGTGAGGAGGCAGGTGCGGTCGTAGTTCCGCGTGAAGAGGCAGAGGGGGTCGTTCATCCCGAGGAGGGCGAAGTAGCGGGTGAGGGCGGGGTCCTGCGGGCGCACGGTGTAGGAGAGGGGTTCGGCCGCGAGGACGTCGGGGTCCGCGAAGGGGGCGAGCATCCGTTCGAGCCAGGCGGGGTCGGGCAGGATGTTGTCCGAATCGACGAGGGCGATGAGCTCGCCGTGCGCGGCCTTGATGCCGGCGGCCTTGCCGGCCTCGCCGGTGCGGAGGGGGTTGGCGGCGATGACGTCGACGCCGGCGGCGCGGGCGATCGCGACGGTGCTGTCGGACGACCCGGCGTCCGCGACGACGATCTCGTAGTCCGTGCGCGGCAGCGTCTGCGCGGCGATCGCCGCCAGGCATTCGGGCAGGGTCTTTTCGGAGTTCAGGACGGGAATGACGATGGAGAGCCGCATAGATGCGCGGTAGTATAGCATAAACGGCGTGCCGGGCCTCGGCCGCGCCTTCCTCGAGAAAGTTTCGCTTCTTCGCGGGAATAGAAATCGGACAGGCTATTCTCGAAGCAATAACACCTGAGCCTTACAAATCCCCCTTGACTGAATCCGTCGGTTGTGCTACCCTTCCGCCGTAATCGTTTTCAGAGGAG
>CAVEVC010000014.1:0-6661 GCA_963618935.1 Clostridiales bacterium CCNA10
ACATTGACGATTGGGCGGACAATGGGTATACTGCCTCCCATTCTTTCTTGAAGTCATCATGCAGTTCTCCTCAGGTATTCCAATGTTCCATTCAGATTCGCCCATGTTCCATCCCGGTTCGCCCATGTTTCGGTTCAATTCACAAATGCCCCTTTTCGATTCACAGAGGGCCTGTTCCAATCCACAGAGGGCCTGTTCCGGTTTTCCAACCACCCGTCGGGCGTTCCTCGGCGGTGCGGGCGCGGCGGTAACGCTCTGCGCCGTCGGCACCGTCGCCAAGGATGAAAAGCCCGTCGTGCGTTTCGGCTACGTCACCGACTGCCACTATGCGGCGCACATCGACCGCCCCGGCGATCCGCGCCGCTACGCCGAAGGGCTCGCCAAGCTGCGCGCGTTCGCGGAGGTGATGAACGGCCTTGGCGCCGACTTCGTCGTCGAGGGCGGCGACTTCAAGGACCTTGGCCGCACGCCCGCCGAATCGCTCGCCTACCTGGACGCGATGGAAGGAGCGCTTGCCACGTTCAAGGGCCCGCGCTACCACGTTCTCGGCAACCACGACCACGACAACCTCACGAAGGACGAATTCCTCGCCCACGTCGTGAACGACGGACAGGACCGCGCGCGGGGGTGGTATGCGTTTACACGCGGCGGCGTGACGTTCATCGTGCTGGATGCCTGCTACCGTCCTGACGGCACGCCCTACGCGCGCGGGGACTTCAACTGGAAGGAGACGTTCCTTCCGTCCGAGCAGGTCGAATTTCTCCGTGCAACGCTCGCCGCTGCGCCGGGGCCCTGTGTGCCGATCATCCACCAGCAGCTCGACGCGGAGGACGAGACGTGCATCCGCAACGCGGCTGAGGTGCGGGCGGTCCTCGAAGCTTCCGGGAAGGTGACGTGCGTCGTCCAGGGGCACTACCACGAGGGGGCGTTCCGCGAAATCAACGGCATCGGCTACTACACGCAGAAGGCGAACGTGATCGGCAGTGGCCTCGACCACAACGCCTCTGCGCTCATCGAGGTCTACGCCTCCGGCGCCGTGAAGGTGACGGGATTCAAGTCCGCGCCCGTTTCCGCGACGGGCCGTGTGGCGCGTGGCGGCTGGACGGGGGCCGTCGCCTGGCAGCCTGGGCACTACCAGGTCCACTTCATCTACACGGGCCGCGGCGAGTCGATGCTCCACCTCTTCCCCGACGGCACGTCGCTTCTCGTCGACTGCGGCGACTCGATGCGCTTCCACAACACGCCCGCCGAAGTGCCGCTGCTGCCGGACCTCTCGCGCCGCGCGGGCGAGTGGGTCGCCCGCTACGTCCAGCGCGTCAATCCGAAGGGACGCGACGTCGACTTCTTCCACCTCTCGCACTACCACGAGGACCACGGCGGCGGCGAGCGCTACCACGGTGCGCGCATCGCCGCGCCGACGGGCGACTACTGGCTCTGCGGCCTCGCCGACGCCGCGCGCTTCCTGCGGTTCGGGCGCATCGTCGACCGCGCCTGGCCGACCTTCGACGATCCGCTCGATGTCCTGAAGACCTCCCGCGACGGAACGCCCCGCAACATCCGAGCCGTCTATGCGCATCTCGCCGCGCAGGGAACGGCGGTCGAGCGCTTCCGCCTCGGCGCGCGCGACCAGTTCCGGCAGCTCGATGCCGCACGGGCGCAGTCCGGTTTCGAGGTGTTCAACCTCTGCGCGAACGGACGCTTCGTGTGGCGGGACGGCACGGTGCGCGACCTCTACGCCGACCGCGTGAAGGGGGGCGCGAAGAAACTCAACGAGAACGGAATGAGCTGCGGGTTCGTCGTTTCGTACGGTCCGTTCCGTTTCTTCACGGCCGGCGACTTCTCCGACCGCGTGACGTTGCCGGACGGCACGAAAATGCAGAGCGAGGACGTGCTCGCCGAGGCGGTGGGTCCGGTGGACGTCGCAAAGATGAACCACCACGGCCACCATGCGATGTTCCCGCAGCTCGTGAAGGCGCTGCGGGCGCGCGTGTGGACGGCGTGCGTCCTCGACCAGCAGCACGTGACGGACGACACGGCGAGCCGCCTTGCCGACCCCACGCTTTACCCCGGCGCACGGACGATCCTGCCGACCTACATGCCGCTCCGCCGTCCGAAGACCTCGTTCGGACGCGCCTACCTTGCGGACGTGCCGCAGGTCGTGCGGGACGCGCCCTGCCACCTTGTCCTTGACGTGCCGCCGAGGGGCGAGACGTATACGGTCTTCTGCCTCTCCGCCGCCGACGAGACCCTGCGCCTCAAGGCCGCCTTCGGGTTCTTCACTACGCAGAAGGGGACTTCGCACCATGGCGCGTAGGCCGTCCCCCGCGACGTTCACCGTCGGCGCGCGCGGCAGCCGCCTCTCGCGCGTCCAGACCGAGAACGCCGTCGCGTTCCTCGCGCGGACCTTCCCCGGCACGGCGTACCGCGTCGTCGCGGTGGAGACGCCGGGCGACCGCGACCTCACGACGCCCATCGAGAGGAGCGCGCCCGACTTCTTCACGCGCGACCTCGACGCGGCCGTGCGGGACGGACGCCTCGACTGCGCCATCCATTCCGCGAAGGACCTGCCCGAGCGGATCGCGGACGGCCTCGACTGGTTCTGGCTCCCCAACCGCGAGGACCCGCGCGACGCCTGGGCGCTGCGCGCGGGCCTGACGCTCGATGCGGCGCGTCGGAAGCGGCACTTCACGGTCGGCATTTCAAGCGAGCGTCGGCGCGCCTACGCGGCGGCGACGTTCCCCAAGGCGACGTTGCGCCCGATCCGCGGCGCGATCGACGCGCGCCTGGACCAGCTCGCTGCGGGAAAGTTCGACGCGGCGCTGATGGCGCTGGCGGGCCTGAACCGCCTCTATCCCGAAGGGCCGCAGGGCGTCACGCTCGTTCCGATTCCGCTTGACGCGCTGACGCCGCCCGAGGCGCAGGGATACCTCGCCGTCGTCTTCCGCGCGGGGGATGCGCGGTTCCAGACGATGCGCCAGACGTTCGTGAAGGCCGTGCGGTTCGTCTCGGCGGGCGTCGGCGACGCGGGGCTCTGCACGGTTGCCGGCCAGCGCGACCTCGCCTGTGCCGACACGGTTCTCTACGACGACCTCCTGGGGAAGGACCTGGTTTCCCCCTCGCCTTCCTCCCAGCGCGTGATTCCCGTCGGCAAGCGCTGCGGGGCGCATTCGATGAGGCAGCCCGACATCACGCGCCTCATCTGCGACGAGGCGCGGAAGGGGCGGCGCGTCGTGCGGCTGAAGGGCGGCGACGCGGGGCTCTTCGGTCGTCTCGCTGAGGAGACGGACGCCCTGGCGGCGCTGGGGCTTCCCTTTCTCGTGCGCCCGGGCGTGAGCGCGCTCACCGCCGGGACGACGGGGACGGGGCTGCTGCTCACCCGGCGCGGCGAATCGACCGGCTTCGCCGTCTACACGCCCCGCCGCGCCGAGGAGGCGGCGGCGACGTCGGACTCCGCCAAGAAGCCCCCGTGCGGGGCAGACGCCCTCCCGACGCGCGTTCTCTTCATGGCGACGCGCGTCCTGGAGGACGAGGCGCGGGGGCTCATGCGGGACGGCTGGCCGCAGGGGACGCCGTGCGCGCTCGTGCTGGACGCGGGGGGGCCGGGCGAAGAGGTGCGGACGATGACGCTCGGCACGGTGCGGAACCTGGCGGGCGAGGCGCGTCCGGGGCTCTTCATCGTGGGGGCGGCGGCGACGCATCGCTGGCCGCAGCTTGGCGAATGGGGCGGGCGGCGCGTGCTCGTGACGTGTTCGGAGGCGCTGCAGGAAAAGGCCGCCGTGGCGGTCGAGGACCGAGGGGGGCGCCCGATCCGCTGGCCGCTCATCCGCCTCGTGCCGCGGGCGCGCGCGGCCGATCCCGCCGCCTACGACGCGCTCGTCCTCACCTCGCCGTCCGCCGTGCGCCTCTTCTTCGCGTCCTGTGCGTGCGACCGCCGCCGCCTGCCGGCGTTCTACACATGCGGCGCGGGGACGGACGCCGAACTGCGGACGTTCGGCATCGCGAGCGACGTGGCGCCCGCGCAGGACTTCTCGGCAAAGGGGCTCATCGCCGAGATCCGGAAACGGGACCTCGCGGGGAAGCGGGCGCTGCGCCTGCGGAGCGCGAAGGCGGGGGCGGCGGTTGCGCGCGCCCTGCGGCGCGCGGGGGCTCGGGTGGACGACGTGGTCCTCTACGACAACGTGTTCTGCGCGCCGGATGCGGCGCTGCCGCCGTTCGACGGCGTGTTCTTCGCCTCGGCGTCCGCCGTCGCATCGTTTCTCGCGCAGTACGGCGCGTCGAAGCTGCGCGGGAAGGAGATCTACGTGATGGGGCAGCCGACCCGCTCCGCCCTGCCCCCGCGCCTTGCCGCGAAGGCCCGGACGTGGAGGCCGTGAGGATGCGGCGGGGCTGCTAGACGTCGATGCGGACGATGCGGCGGATGAGGAGCCAGCCGACGGCGACGAAGGCGAGGGCGAGGCCGACGCAGACGGCGCCCTGGAGCGAGAAGAGGAAGGGCTTCATGACGTCGGGCTTGAGCGCGAAGAGGGCGAGGCCGAGGACGAGCGGCATGAAGGAGACGACGAGGCCCTGGAGGCGGCCCTGGGCGGTGAGGGTGCGCACGCGGCGCTCGATGCGCAGGCGCGCGCGGATCGTCTCGGAGATCTTGTCGAAGATGTCCGTGAGGTTGCCGCCCGTCTTCCGGGCGATGTCGATGGCCGTGCAGACGAGCGTGAGGTCGTCCGAGGCGACGCGGCGGTCGAGCGAGGCGAGGGCGTCCTCGAAGGGGAGGCCGACGCGCATCTGCTGGAGGAGGACGGTGAACTCCTGGGCGATGGGCTTCTCGCCGCTTTCGGCGACGCTCTCGAAGGCCTGGTTGATCGAGAAGCCGGCGCGGAGGGCGTTCGACATCGTGCCGAGCGCGTCCACGAGCTGTTCGTTGAACGTCACGCGGCGGCGGGCGCGCAGGAGGCGCACGTAGCGGGCGGGCAGGGTGAAGACGAAGGCGCCGGCGGCGAGGCCCAGGAGGACGCCGGCGGCGGTGGAGGCGAGGTTCGTGAAGCTGAAGAGCGGGATGAAGAAGAGGAAGAACGCGGCGAGGGCGGCGAGGCGGCCGAGCTGCGCGATCTTCCTTGGCGGGACGAAGAGGAAGACCTCCTCGAACTGGCGGCTGGTCTCCGCGCCCATCTGCGCGGCGTAGGCGTTCGTGCCCTCGTGGAGGGCGGCGGCGAAGAGGCCGGCGAAGCCGGTGAAGGCAAGGCCGACGGCGGCGACGGCGCCCCAGAAGAGGAGGGATTCGGCGGGAAGGTCCATCATGGGCGGGTCCTCGTTCAGCGTCCCCGGATTTCCAGGCGCACGTCGCGGCGCTGGGCGGGGTCGAAGAGGGCGGCGTCGAGGTGGAGGCCGCGGCTCTTCAGGTGCTCGTAGAAGGTGGGGACGGCGCCCGTGGGGCGGAAGGCGCCCTGGACGCGCCCGTCCGCGTCGAGGCCGCTCTGGTGGAAGGCGAAGATGTCCTGCATGACGATCTGCTGGCCTTCGAGGCCCGTGACCTCGGAGATGGCGACGACCTTGCGCGAGCCGTCGGAGAGGCGGGATTCGTGGATGACGACGTCGACGGCGGAGGCGATCTGCTCGCGGATGGCGCGGGAGGGCAGTTCCATGCCGCTCATGAGCACCATCGTCTCCAGGCGC
Organism: Clostridiales bacterium CCNA10; assembly: GCA_963618935.1. Taxonomy (GTDB): domain Bacteria; phylum Verrucomicrobiota; class Kiritimatiellia; order RFP12; family UBA1067; genus RUG572. The sequence goes on from CAVEVC010000014.1 coordinate 5,668, forward strand.
GAGATGACGTCGCGGGGGGAGTTGGCGTGGACGGTCGTGAGGGAGCCGTCGTGGCCGGTGTTCATGGCCTGGAGCATGTCCAGGGCCTCGCCGCCCCGGCACTCGCCCACGATGATGCGGTCCGGGCGCATGCGCAGGCAGTTGCGCACGAGGTCGCGGATCGTCACGGCGCCGCGCCCCTCGATGTTCGGGGGGCGCGCCTCGAGGCGCACGACGTGGGGCTGGGCGAGGCGGAGCTCGGCGGCGTCCTCGACGGTGACGATGCGCTCGTCGGCGGGGATGAAGCCGGAGAGGAGGTTGAGGAGGGTCGTCTTCCCCGAGCCCGTGCCGCCGGCGACGACGATGTTCTTGCGCATCCGGACGCACGCCTTCATGAACTCGGCGGCGTTGTGCGTCCAGGTGCCGAGGCGGACGAAGTCCTCGGCGGTGAGGGTGCGGCGTGCGAACTTGCGGATGGTGAGCGTGGGGCCGGAGAGGGCGAGCGGGGGGATGATCGCGTTCACGCGCGAGCCGTCCGCGAGGCGGGCGTCCACGTAGGGCTGCGATTCGTCGATGCGGCGCCCGATGGGGGAGACGATGCGCTCGATGACGGCCATCACGCTTGCGTCGTCGGTGAACTGGAGGTCGGTGAGGGCGAGCTTGCCGCGGCGCTCGACGTAGACCTGGCGGGGCCCGTTGACCATGATCTCGGAGACGGCGTCGTCCGCCAGCAGGTCCTCCAGGGGGCCCAGGCGCAGGGCTTCGTTGAAGACCTCGCGTTCGAGGCGCGCGGCGTCGATGCCGGGCGGGAGGCGCCCGGCGGCGCGCACCTGTTCGACGATCTCGTGGATCTTCTCCGTGGCCTTGCGCTCAAGGCCGTCGCGGTCGACGCCCGCGACGGTGAGGCGCTTGAGGTCGAGGCGGGCGATGAGCTCCTGCTGGATCTGCGCCTTCGCCTGGCGGAGGAGGTCCGCAAGGGGGGAGGGCGTGGCGGCGGGCGGGGGCTCGTCAACGG
>CAVEVC010000015.1:0-5337 GCA_963618935.1 Clostridiales bacterium CCNA10
CTTCGGCGCCTGCATCGACCTCGGCATGTGGCTGTCGCGTCCGCTCGCGGCGGCGTCCTATCCGATTCCGCTCGCGACGCTCGTCGCGGGCGCGCTCCTGCTGGCCGTCGCCCTGCTCGCGGCCCTGCCGAAGGACGTCCTGGAGTCTCTGACGTTCGACAACGGCAAGGAGTTCGCGCTGTTCAAGGCCATGGAGCAGGCCCTCGGGCTGAAGGCCTGCTTCGCGAAGCCCTGCCACTCATGGGAAAGGGGGACGAACGAGAACCGCAACGGCGTCGTCCGGAAGGTCCTGCCCAAGGGGCGGCCGTTCGGCGACATCTCCGGGGAGGAGACGCGCCGGATCGACCGCATGCTCAACGACCGCCCGCTCAAGTGCCTGAACTGGCGCACGCCGCGCGAGGCGTTCGCGGACCTCGTCCGCCGCCACGCGCCCAGGGCCGCGGCCCGACCGCCGCGCCCCGGATTTTCCGGCGCGCCTGTCCGCACTTCGCCGAAAGGTGTCGTCGGCGACCGAGACCCGCCTTGCAGGCCCGTCCGAAATCTGCTACATTATCGGTCAATTGCAGAAAAGCCCTTGTCGGACAGCCCTTCGCAACGGGTGTTGCTCTGGAAACTGGCTGGCGGGGGGGGGTAAGGAGGGGTCATGGCGGTCATGGAAAAGATGAAGGTCCTTTGCGGAGTCCTGATGGTGCTTGTGGGCGTCGCGGCGTCCGCGATGGCGGAGGGCGATGCGCTCCTAGTCTGGAGGCTGGCGGACGGTTCGACCGTCACGGAGACGCGTCCGCTGGAGGCGCAGGGCGACGTGTCGTCGCTGACCGTGCCGGCGGCGGAGATCCGCGCGAAGAAGGCGAAGAGCCTGCTCGTCACGCCGTCGTTCGGGCGTGCGCGGGAGGGCGAGGCGGGCTACTGGTTCTCGCCCTACGGCTATTACGGCGAGTGGGACTGCGACAACGGGACGTTCGTGCCCTGGCGCGAGCGCATGAACATGCCGATGTACGGCTGGGCGACGCCGCGCGGCGCGCATCTCGCGGTCATCACAGGTCTGAAATGCTATCCGCGCATGTCCGTGACGGCGACGAACGGCGCGTATGCCGTCTCCTGCGAAGTCGGCGAGGAGCTCTGCCGCAATCCGTACGAGGACTTCCGCATCGCGTTCCACCGGCGCGCGCCGGGGACGTCCTACGGGGCCCTCGCCGGAATCTACCGCGACCGCCAGCTCGCGCGCGGCGCGGTAAGGCCGCTCGCCGAGCGCGTGAAGGCGAACCCGGTCCTCAAGCGCGCCGTCGAGGCGCCGGAGATCCGCATCCGCCAGGCGTGGAAGCCGGTGCCGAGCCCCGTGAAGTGGCAGACGCCGAGCAACGAGCCGCCGGTGAAGGCGGTCGTCACGTTTGACCGCGTCTGCGACATCGTCCGAGAGCTGAAGCGCCAGGGCGTCGCGTCGGCGGAGCTCTGCCTCGTCGGCTGGAACGTCGGCGGGCACGACGGGCGCTGGCCGCAGTATTTCCCTGCGGAGCCGAAGCTCGGCGGCGACGCGGGGCTGAGGAAGGCGATCGCGTGCGCGAAGGAGGCCGGCTACCTGATCGTGCCGCACGGCAACTACATCGAGGGCTACACGGTCGCGGACAACTGGGGCTGGGCGAACGCCGCGAAGGACGAGAAGGGGGAGCCGCAGCTGGCGGGCACCTTCTGCTGGGGCGGCGGCCAGCCCGTGCGCCTCTGTCCGCGCCGCGCCTACGAGGCCTACTGCGCGCCGCTGATGCCGCAGCTCGCGGACGTCGGGTTCACGGGCATCGGCTACTTCGACGTCGTGTCGATCCTGCACGGGACGGCCTGCTTCGACCCGGCGCACCCGTGCACGCGCGCGGAAGGCGCGGCGTGGTGGGGGAAATACGCGGCGGAAGTGCAGAAGGCGCTCGGCGGCTTCGCGAGCGAGGGGTCCGTCGACCACTTCGCGGGACAGCTCGACTCGGTGCTTTACGCGTCGTTCGACACGGACGAGAAGGTTGCGGGCCTTCGTGCGAAGGGCGGCATCCCGAAGCGCCTCGTGCCGGTCTTCCAGCTCGCCTACAACGGCATCATCGTGCAGAACCCGTTCACGACCACGGTCAACTTCACGGCCCAGCCGCGCGCGTCGTTCTTGAAGCTCCTCGAATTCGGCGGACGGCCGAACTTCTACTTCTACTCGAAGTTCCTGACCGACCCGAAGAAGGACTGGATGGGCAAGAACGACCTCCGCTGCGGAACGGACGAGGAGCTGCGCTGGTCGGTCGCGAAGGTCAAGGAGGGCGCCGACCTCTACGCGCAGCTCCTGCCGCTCCAGTACGCGTTCATGACGGGCCACGAGAGGCTGGCCGACGGCGTCTTCCGCACGACGTGGTCGAACGGCTGGTCGGTCGTCGTCAACTACTCGGACAAGGCGTTCGAGGGCGCGGGCGTCACGGTCGGGGCCTTGGACTGGCGGCTGTTCCAGAAATGACGGGCTGCAGCGGTGTGCCGCGTGGGCAGAGGGCTTGGCATGATGTGCGGCATGGAGAAAAGTGGAGAGCGGAATCGCGTCCTGATTATGACGCATCGGCCGGAGAACGGCGCGGCGAAGACGCTCTCCGACCCGACGGCGGAGGTCTGGGTCTCATCGTCGCGCTGGACGGGGAAGATCAACGCGGCCTTCTACTCGCGTCCCCGTGCAGGCGAAGGGCGGGAAATCGTCCAGGCGGCGCAGGACATCGCCTGGTGCCAATGCAACCTGCCCGAGCTGATCTGCCGGCCTGTTTCCGTGCAGTTCGTCTCCGCGACGAAGATCGCGATGTTCGCGCTTGTCGTGTGCGACGGCGAGATCAAGGTCGCCGAGGAGCGGCATTACGAGCTTGTCCCGGCAAAGTCCGTGACAGGCGAAGACCTGAAGACCTATTCGGTCGCGGCGATGTCCGATGTGCGCGGAGAAGCGTGAAAAGCCGAGTGGTCGGGATTGATCCGAATCCCACTTTTAGGCAAAACCGGGATTTGAAAGACTGATCGATGCGACAGGACATGATGAGAAATACGAGAGACAGGCCAACGACCCTGGAGCTTGCGGGCGAGCGTCGCGAAGGCGGGGCGGCGAGTTCTCACTTTTTTAAAAAAGTGAGAGCCGGGGCCAAGGGCGGTGAATCGCGCGCCGTCTCAGCCGCTGAACCTGTGCAGGGCGGGTTCACGGGGCAACTGCTGAAGCAGAAGCTACCATTCCCGCTGCCGAAGGACCCGAAGTTCACCTTCATCGACCGAATCTACGAGCAGACGCAAGGCGACAAAGTCTCGCTTGGAGGAGTTGCCTGATGCTGGTGTTTGACAGGCGGCGGCGGGCCGCGCTGTTCCTTCTCGGCGTGGCGGTGGCCGGGCTGGGCATCGCGCTCTCGACGCAGTCCGGCCTTGGCGCGACGCCGATCTCGAGCGTCCCGTGGGTGCTCGTGAACGTCCTGCCGCTCTCCTACGGCACGCTCACGCTTTGCATGAACCTCGTCTTCGTCCTCGGCCAGGTCGTTGTCCTGCGGCGGCGGTTCGCGCCGTTCCAGCTTTTGCAGATCCCGGCGACGGCCCTCTTCGGCGCCTGCATCGACCTCGGCATGTGGCTGTCGCGTCCGCTCGCGGCGGCGTCCTATCCGATTCCGCTCGCGACGCTCGTCGCGGGCGCGCTCCTGCTGGCCGTCGCCCTGCTCGCGGCCCTGCCGAAGGACGTCCTGGAGTCTCTGACGTTCGACAACGGCAAGGAGTTCGCGCTGTTCAAGGCCATGGAGCAGGCCCTCGGGCTGAAGGCCTGCTTCGCGAAGCCCTGCCACTCATGGGAAAGGGGGACGAACGAGAACCGCAACGGCGTCGTCCGGAAGGTCCTGCCCAAGGGGCGGCCGTTCGGCGACATCTCCGGGGAGGAGACGCGCCGGATCGACCGCATGCTCAACGACCGCCCGCTCAAGTGCCTGAACTGGCGCACGCCGCGCGAGGCGTTCGCGGACCTCGTCCGCCGCCACGCGCCCAAGGCCGCGGCCTGACCGCCGCGCCCCGGATTTCCGGCGCACCTGTCCGCATCCCGCCGAAAGGCGATGCCTGCGGCTGAAGCCCGCCTTACAGACCCGTCCGAAGTCTGCTATGCTACCGGCCAATCACAGGAAAGCCCTTGTCAGACAGCCCTTCGCAACGGGTGTTGCGCTGGAAACTGGCTGGCGGGCACCAATAAAGAGGCTTGACACCCATGTGATCGCGCACAACGATCAGCCTCTTCGCCCGGGAATCCAAGAATCCAAACGCAAAGATTCCATTCAGCTCGTGAAGCACCTTCTCCAGCGGCCACGTGTGCAGGGCGCGGTAGAGGACTTCCGTATCTGTCTCAGTCGCGAAAGCGCAGCCGCATTCGCGGGCAAGCGCCTTGCGGATCTCCCTGTAGTTGTAAATCTCACCGTTATAGACGAGCATATACCCAGGATCCAATTCAAAAGGCTGCCGGCCCTGGTCGCCCAAGCCGATGATCTGAAGCCGAGAGTGGAAAAACGTCACATGAACCTCACCCACGGCGCGCGAGATCGTCCCCCATCCGTCTGGGCCGCGCTCCGGCATGAGGTTCTGGCGAACCTCAATTGTCCGCCTGCTCGAAAAGCCGAGAATCCCGCACATGATAGATAACCTTCATAATCACAGTTCATTCCGGTTTCGAGCCAAGGATTTGGCGTCGCACGAACACGAAGTAGCGGAACTTGAACCACGCGAACCTCAAACCCGCAAAGCGGGGAACAAGCCATCCCGCCTGAAATCAACGACATTCCAGTCGGCTTGCGCGTATTCTCTGAAAATTTCACGTGTTCGGTCTTCTGAACACGAATCCACAAGAAGAACGTGTTGAAAAGACCGAATGCTCGCCAGACATTTCGGCAAGTTCTTTTCTTCATTCTTGACAGGAATGACGATTGTCAGATTTTCACCAAGATTCATTCTCATGCCTCCACATTCGTGTCACGGTTCCTTTAGCCGTGGAGAGCATGGAGAACACGGAGTCCGCTCCGCACATCCTCCCCGCCTCAACTTCACCATGTTCTCTATGTTCTCCACGGCTATCATTCATTCCCCTTCTCCAATTCTACACCTCTACACGGCTCAACAATGTCTTCACGCTCTCCCGATCTCAACGTCAAGCCGTCCCACCCGTTTTTTAGCCGTGGAGAACGTGTAGAACATAGAGATCGCTTCGCGCACCTCCGGAGTTGAATTCTGATGGGTGGCGGGGCGGTCGTCAGTGACGCATGACGTGCAACGGAAGTCACTACCATGCAACAGGGTTTCAAGGGCAAGCGGAAGGATAGCGTATTAGGTGGG
>CAVEVC010000016.1:0-24213 GCA_963618935.1 Clostridiales bacterium CCNA10
ACTGGAAGCCGTCGCGGAACGCCGTGAGCATGAACTTGACGTTTTTCTTGGCCATGATGTTTGCCTTTCTAGCTTGAAATCGCCTTGCGTTTTCCGACTCAGCCCAGCGCGACGGCGATGGCGAGGGCGACGTTCGCGTCGTCGTCCGCAGCGGCCGACTTCTTCGGCGCCTTCTTCGGCGCGTCCTGCGGAAGAAGGTGGTCGAACTTCGAGACAAAGCCGCTCGAACACCGCGTGACGGCGATCAAGACCGTCAAGAACACGTAGACGATGCCCATGCCCGCGACCATCAGCACGAGGCCCTGTCCTATGATTTCCATGCGACCCTTCCTTCCTTGAAGAAAAAATTTGGCAAGTAGTATAGCGGAATCCGGGCGGAAATTCAACCGCGAATTCAAGCGAATGCAGTACCCGCCGGCGCCGGCCCTTCGCGTGCCGGGACGGCCGGCCGCGCGGGCGCGCGCCCCTCCCGACGACCCGCCCTTCCTCCACGGCGGGCCGAGGCGGGCCGTTTTCGTGGCGAAACGGCCAAAAAACTACATATAGACAATCCTTGGCAAACCTACCACAACATCTTGTGTTTTTAGGGTTGTCTCCGACAGACGGATATGCTACACTTCGGCTGTGTTCGGCCAATTGGAGGGCTTGTGCGGAAGAAAGGGGAGAATCCGAATGAATCCGACGATTCCGGCTGACAATGAAGCAATTTAACAAACTTTATCCAAACTTACGACAGGAAGCAGAAAAGGGGAAAGGGCCAGCCATGAACATCATCAAGAGAGACGGATCCCAGGCCGTATTCGACGCCGCGAAGGTCGCCGCCGCCATCCGCAAGGCCAACGCGACCGTGGACGACGCCGACAAGCTCACCGACGCGCGGATCGAGCGCATCGCCTCCCAGATCGAGCAGTTCGCCGGCGGCCACGCGCGCGCCCTCGACGTGGAGGAGATCCAGGACCTCGTCGAGACGAAGATCATGGAGGCCGGCGGCAGCGCCGTCGCGAAGAAGTACATCAAGTACCGCTTCATCCAGGAGCTGAAGCGCCAGAACAACACGACGGACGGCGAGATCCTCTCCCTCATCAACTGCACGAACGAGGAGGCCAAGCAGGAGAACGCGAACAAGAACCCCGTCGTCAACTCCACGCAGCGCGACTACATGGCCGGCGCCGTCTCGAAGGACGTCACGAAGCGCCTCCTCCTGCCCGAGGACATCGTGAAGGCCCACGAGGCCGGCATCCTCCACTTCCACGACATGGACTACTACGCGCAGCGCATGCACAACTGCGACCTCGTGAACCTGGAGGACATGCTGCAGAACGGCACCGTCATCTCCGGCACGCAGATCGAGCGCCCCCATTCCTTCTCCACCGCCTGCAACATCGCCACGCAGATCATCGCCCAGGTCGCCTCCAACCAGTACGGCGGCCAGTCCATCTCCCTCACCCACCTCGCCCCCTTCGTGCAGGTGAGCCGCGAGAAGATCACGCGGGAGGTCGCGCAGGAGCTCGCGCTCGCCGGCGTCTCCCCCGCCCCCGAGAAGGTGGCGGCCATCGTCGAGCGCCGCGTGCGCGACGAGATCGTCCGCGGCGTGCAGACCATCCAGTACCAGGTCGTCACGCTCATGACGACGAACGGCCAGGCCCCCTTCATCACCGTCTTCATGTACCTCAACGAGGCGCGCAGCGAGCAGGAGAAGAAGGACCTCGCCGTCATCATCGAGGAAGTGCTCAAGCAGCGCATCCTGGGCGTGAAGAACGAGGTCGGCGTCTACGTGACGCCCGCCTTCCCGAAGCTCATCTACGTCCTCGAGGAGGACAACGTGCGCGAGGGCACGCCCTACTGGCGCCTCACCGAGCTCGCCGCGAAATGCACGGCCAAGCGCATGGTGCCGGACTACATCTCCGAGAAGGTCATGCTTCGGAACAAGATCGACAAAAAGGGCAACGGCAACTGCTACACCTGCATGGGCTGCCGCAGCTTCCTCACGCCGTTCGTCGACGAGGACGGCCGGCCCAAGTACTACGGCCGCTTCAACCAGGGCGTCGTCACCGTCAACCTCGTCGACATCGGCCTCTCCGCCGTGCGCGAGGCCGGCGACGGCGCGGACGACGAGCGCCGCCTCGCCGCCTTCTGGAAGATCTTCGACGACCGCATGGAGCTCTGCCACCGCGCCCTCCAGTGCCGCCACGAGCGCCTCACCGGCACCCTCTCCGACGCCGCCCCCATCCTCTGGCAGCACGGCGCGCTCCTGCGCCTCAAGAAGGGCGAGAAGATCGACAAGTACCTCCACAACGGCTACTCCACCCTCTCCCTCGGCTACGCGGGCCTCTGGGAGTGCGTCTACGCCCTCATCGGACGGAAGCTCACGGAGTTCGAGGGCGAGGCGCTCGGCCTCGACATCATGAAGAAGCTCAACGAGTACACGGCGAAGTGGAAGGCCGCCGAGGCGATCGACTACTCCCTCTACGGCACGCCGCTCGAATCCACCACCTACCGCTTCGCGAAGTGCCTCCAGCAGCGCTTCGGCATCGTCCCCGGCGTCACGGACCGCAACTACATCACGAACTCCTACCACGTCCACGTCACGGAGCCGATCGACGCCTTCGCGAAGCTCGCGCTGGAGGCGAAGTTCCAGACCCTCTCCCCCGGCGGCGCGATCTCCTACGTGGAGGTCCCCAACATGCAGGACAACATCCCCGCCGTCCTCTCCCTCATGCAGTTCATCTACGACAACATCATGTACGCCGAGCTGAACACGAAGAGCGACTACTGCCAGGTCTGCGGCTGGGACGGCGAGATCCAGATCGTCAAGGACGGCGAGGGCAAGCTCGTCTGGAAGTGCCCCAAGTGCGGCAACACCGACCAGAACAAGATGAACGTCGCCCGCCGCACCTGCGGCTACATCGGCTCCCAGTTCTGGAACCAGGGCCGCACGCAGGAGATCAAGGAGCGCGTCCTGCACGTCTCCGGGCACCTGCGCGAAAGCTGCGACTGCATCGGCGACCGCGCCTGCAGCTGAGGCGGCGCGGCATGAACTACTCCGCCATCATCGGATGCGACATCGCGAACGGCGAGGGCGTGCGCGTGTCGCTGTTCGTCTCGGGCTGTACGCACCGCTGCAAGGGCTGCTTCAACGCAGGCGCCTGGGACTTCGCCGCCGGCCGCCCCTTCACGGCGAAGACGGAGGATTTCCTGCTCGCCGAGCTCGGCCGCCCCTGGATCGCCGGGCTCTCGCTCCTCGGCGGCGAGCCGATGGAGCCCCCCAACCAGCGCGCGCTCGTCCCCTTCCTCCGCCGCGTCCGCGCCCGGTTCGGCGACGCGAAGACCATCTGGTGCTACACGGGCTGCGTCCTCGAACAGGACCTCCTGCCCGAGGCCGCGGCGTCGCGCTGGCGCACGGAGGTGACGGACGAATTCCTCGCCCTTCTCGACGTTCTCGTCGACGGCCCCTTCGTCGAAGCGCTCAAGGACCCCTCGCTCGCGTTCCGGGGCAGCGCGAACCAGCGCATCCTCCGCCTCAGATGACAGGCTTCGCGCCGTCCCAGAGGCGTTCAAGCGCGTAGTAGGCGCGCGCCTCGGGCGAGAAGACGTGGACGACGACGTCCACGTAGTCCGCCACGATCCAGCCGCTCTCCGGGTCGCCGCTCAGGCGGAACGCCGGCTCGCCCGCCGTGCGCATCGCCTCCTGCACGCCCGCGACAAGGCCCTTGAGGTGCGGCGCGGCCGTGCCCGTCGCAACGACGAATGCGTCGCAGAGGCCCGAGACGCCCCGCACGTCGTAGGTCTTCACGTCCACGGCCTTCTTGTCATCAAGGGCCTGTACAACCAGCTTCACCTGTTCTTCGAGCGTCATGTCGCCTGATCCGTCATTTCTTCCTGTAGCCGGGCACGAGCGGCGCCACCTTCACCTTCTCGACGATCTCCGCCGCCGTCTCCGGGTGGTCCTTGAGGTACTGGATCGTCGCCATCGAGCCCTGCCCGAGCTGGACGCTGCCGTAGGCGATCCAGCTGCCGCGCTTCTCCACGACGCCGCGCGCGAGCGCCGCGTCGAGGATCGAGCCCTCCCACGAGATGCCGCAGGAGTAGAGGATGTCGAACTCCGCCTCGGTGAACGGCGGCGCGACCTTGTTCTTGACGACCTTCACGCGCGTGCGGTTGCCGATCACGGCGCCCGCCGGGTCCTTGATCGCGCCGATGCGCTGCACCTGCAGGCGGCAGCTCGCGTAGAACTTGAGCGCCTTGCCGCCGGGCGTCGTCTCGGGGTTGCCGAACATCACGCCGATCTTCTCGCGCACCTGGTTCGTGAAGATGCAGAGGGTCTTCGTCTGGTTCAGGACGCCCGTGAGCTTGCGCATCGCCTGGCTCATGAGGCGCGCCTGCAGGCCCATGTGGCTGTCGCCCATGTTGCCGTCGATCTCCGCCTGCGGCGTGAGCGCCGCCACGGAGTCGACCACGATCACGTCGAGCGCACCCGACTTGCAGAGCTGCTCGCAGATCGACAGCGCCTCCTCGCCGCTGTTCGGCTGCGCCACGAGGAGGTCGTCGAGGTTCACGCCGATCTTCTTCGCGTAGCCGGGGTCGAGCGCGTGCTCCGCGTCGATGAACGCCGCCACGCCGCCCGCCTTCTGGGCGTTCGCGACGACGTGCAGAGCGAGCGTCGTCTTGCCGGAGGACTCCTGCCCGTAGCATTCGACGATGCGCCCGCGCGGCAGGCCGCCCACGCCGAGCGCGAGGTCGAGCGACAGCGCCCCCGTCGAGATGACCGGGATGTTCGCATGGTCCGCGCCGCCGAGGCGCATGATGGAAAGTTCGCCGAACTCCTTCTTGATCTGGCTCAGCACCGCGTCCAGCGCCGCGTTCGCCTTCGTGGCGGGCTCCGCCGCCGCTTTCTTCTCTGCCATGTCCTTCTGCTCCTTCCGTCCTGACGGCCGCCATTATACCATAACCGCGAACGCGCGCAAGTGTACGCGCGCGGCCAGCGTCAGCGTCTTTCCTGCCGCCATGCCCAGGCCTCCCATGCAGGGGCGCTGTACGCGAAGTGCCCGCGCCGCCCTCATCGGAGCGTCAGCTCGTTGGCGTCCGGCTCGCGGACGCCCCACGGGAACGCGCCCAGCGCGACGAGCGCCTCGCCCGCGAGGAAGAGCGAGCCGCAGACGACGACCGTGCCGCCGTTCGCGCGCGCCCAGGCGAGCGCCTTCGACAGCGCCTCCGGCAGGTCCGCGCACGCCTCCGCCGCCGCGAAGCCGGCCATGAGCATGCGCTCGGCCGTCTCCGCCGGGTCGAGCGAGCGCGCGTTCCGGATGGGCGTCGCCCAGCCGTGCGTCGCGAGGGCGCTCATGATGCGCAGGTGCGCAAGGACGTCCTTGTCGCCGCAGGCGCCGGCGACGAGCCCGACGGGGCCCCGCACGCCGCCCAGCCGCAGCGCGTCGCACAGCGCGCACGCGCCGTCCGGGTTGTGCGCGCCGTCCACGTAGATCGCCACGCCGTCCCGCACGACCCGCTGGCAGCGCCCCGGCCACACCACGTGCGTGAAGCCCGCGACGACCGCGTGGTCCGGCACGTCCAGCCCGCCGTTCTTCGCCAGCACGTCGATCGCCGTGAGGGCCGTCATCGCGTTCTCGACCTGGAAGGCGCCGTAGAGGCCGCACGTCACGGGCGGCAGGTTCCGCATGGCGGAGGTGAGCGTCATCGGGTCCAGGCGCTCCACCGTCACGTGCTCGTCCGCCGCGACGAACAGGCAGCCGTTCAGGGAGGCGGCGCGCGCAACGGCCTCCTTCGCCGCCTCGGGCATGACGCCGCAGACGACCGGGCGGCCGGGCTTGACGATGCCGGCCTTCTCCCCGGCGATGGCGGCGTGCGTCGTCCCGAGCCATTCGCAGTGGTCGAGGCCGATGCGCGTAATGGCCGAGAGGAGGACGTTTCGCGCGGCGAGGACGTTCGTCGCGTCGAGCCGCCCGCCCAGCCCCGTCTCGAGCACCACGAGGTCGGGCTTCGCCTCCGCGAAGAGGACGAACGCCATCGCGGTGAGCGTCTCGAAGAACGTGACCTCGAAGCCCCGCGCCCGCTCCAGGCGCTCGACGACGTCCAGCACGCGGTCCGCCACCGCCTCCAGCGCCGCGTCCGAGGCCGGCGCGCCGTCGAGGAAGAAGCGCTCGTTGATCGAGACGAGGTGCGGCGACGTGTAGCGCGCCACCCGGTAGCCGGCCGCGCGGAGGATCGCGTCGAGCATCGCGCACGTCGCGCCCTTCCCGTTCGTGCCCGCCACGTGGACGGCCTTCAGGGCGTCCTGCGGGTTTCCCAGCTCGGCGAGCACCGCGCGCATCACGTCCAGGCCGGGGCGCATCCCGAACCGCCGCCGTTCCATCACGCCCCTCAACCGCGAATTGTCCTCTAATGCCATAACCTCACCGCCAACACGGCGCCGAGCGCCGCCAGACCATACCCCGCCAGGATCAGCCACAGCAGCCGGTCCGTGAGCAGGATGCGTTCGGGGCGGCCCACGTCGCCCCGTCCGTAGACAAGAAACAGATACCGCGCGACGCCGAGCGCCACGAACGCCGACGTCCACGCAAGCCCCCGCGTGTGGAAGCGCGCCACCGTGTCGGGCGCGAGCGTGTAGCGGACGTAGACCCCGACCGTCGCGAGGGCGGAGAGGAGGATGAGCGCGTCCAGCACCGCCGGATGGTACCCCTTCAGCGCGGCGCGGCTCGCGCCCGCCAGCGCCTTCTCGTGCCGCCGCTTGCAGAGCGCGAGGAAGAGGGAGAGGAGGAACGCACACCCCAGGAGCCACGGCGAGATGCGCGCCGCGATCACCGCCGCGCCCGCCACGGCGCGCAGCACGAACCCCGCCGCGATCACCGCCACGTCCACGTAGGGCACGCGCTTGAGGAGGCCCGAGTACGCGCACTGCATCACGGTGTAGACGAGCAGCACGGCAAAGCCCCAGGTGCGGTCGGGGTGGCGCAGGACGAGGTAGCAGGGGAAGGCGAGGCCGAAGGCGAAGAGCGCGAGCGCCATCCGCACGGCGGCGATCTTTGAGATGAGGTCCGCGGCGACGGGACGCAGCCGCTTCACCGGGTGCAGGCGGTCCGCCTCGTAGTCCGCCACGTCGTTGAGCAGGTAGAACGCGCTCGACACGAGCGAGAAGGAGAGGGCCATCGCGCACACGAGCAGGAAGGGGCGCACGCCGCGCGCCGCCGCCGACTGGGAGGCGTCCGCCACCGCGAAGAACCACGCCGCGAACACGACGGCGTTCTTCGTCCACTGGTTGACGCGCAGCGCTCTGATCCAGATGCTCATCCGAACCGCAGCCTGAACACCATCTTGAGGGTCTCGGCGGCGATGGACCCCGTGATCTTGGAGGTCCCCGCCCGCCGTTCGGTGAAGGTGATGGGAATTTCCTTCAGCCTCAGCCCCATCTGCGCCATGCGCCAGTTCATCTCCATCTGGAAGGAGTAGCCGAAGGACCGGACGGCGGAGAAGTCGCCGAGCCGCTCGAGCGCGGCGCGCGTGAAGCACTTGAAGCCCCCCGTCGGGTCCTGCACGGGCACGCCCAGCACGAACCGGATGAACCGCCCGCCGAAGAAGGAGACGAACCAGCGCCGGAACGGCCAGCCCACGCAGCGCCCGCCCTTCACGTAGCGCGAGCCGACGACGACGTCGGCGTCGGCGACGGCCGCGAGCATGCGGGGGATGTCCTTCGGGTCGTGCGAGAAGTCGCAGTCCATCTCGACGACGTGCGTGGCGCCCAGCGCAAGGGCCCGCGCGAAGCCCGCCACGTAGGCGCGGCCCAGCCCCTCCTTCTTCGCGCGGTGCAGGACGGCGATGCGGGGGTTCCGCGCGCAGAGGCCGTCGATGATCGCGCCCGTCCCGTCCGGCGAGTTGTCGTCGAGGAAGAGCAGCCGCCCCTCGGGGGGCAGGTTCTCCAGCACCGCCGCCGCCATCGCGGCGACGTTCTCCCGCTCGTTGTAGGTGGGTATGACGACAATCGGCTTCATGTGCGGGAAGAGATTATACCACATTTAGGACTTCGCGCGCGGCGAGGCCGAGCGCGTCGCCGTCCGAATGGAGGCGCGCCATCGCCGCGTCGAGGCGCGCGACGGCCGCCGCGCGCGCCGCCGCGTCCGCCAGGAGCGGGCCCAGCCGCGCCGCCACCGCCTCGGGCGTGAACGCCTCCTGCAGCAGCTCGGGCATCGGCGGCGCGCCGGTCCCGCCGCCCTTCTCCCAGATGACGTTCGCGAGGCCGATGTAGTGGACGCCCGTGATGGCCCGGCGCGCGAACCAGGCGAGCAGCGGCGACACCGCGTAGACGAGCACCGTCGGGCATCGCGCAAGCGCCGCCTCCAGCGTCGCCGTCCCGCTCGCCACCGCCGCGCACGTCGCCCGCCGCAGCAGCGCCCTCGCCCCGCCCCGCTGCACCTCGATCCGCACGCCCGCGCCGGGCGCGGAAGACGCGGCGAGGACGCGCCGGATCTCCTGCTCGGCCTTTCCGTTCGCCGCCGGGATCACGACCGTCAGCTCCTCTCCCGCCAAGAGCCCCAGCGCCCGCACGAGGCGCGGCAGGTTCCGCCGGACCTCCCCCACGCGGCTGCCCGGCAGGAGGGCCAGCACCTTCCCGCCCTTCTCGCCGCGCCCCGCCGCCTCCCGCGCGAACACGTCCACGAGCGGATGGCCGATGAAGCGCGCGTCAAGCCCCGTCCCCGCGAAGAGCGCGGGCTCGAACGGAAAGAAGCAGAGGAGCTTCGTGAGCGCGGCGGCCACCTTCGGGATGCGGTTGCGGTGCCAGGCCCAGACCTGCGGGCACACGAGGTGGACGGCCGGGATGCCGCGCGCCTTCGCGTAAGCCGCGAGCTTGAGGTTGAGGCCGGGGTAGTCGACCGTGACGACGACGTCGGGGCGCCAGTCGCGGATGACGCGCCTCAGCGTCCGCGCGACGCCAAGGAAGTAGAAGAGCCGGCGGATGACGGGCCAGAAGCCCATCACCGCCAGGTCGCCCGTCCTGAACCCCTCGGTGCCGTAGCCGCGGAAGGCGGCGCCGCGCCCGGCCCGCGCAAGCGCCCCGGCGAGCGCGTCCCGCAGGCGCTCCGCGTACAGCACGCCCGACTCCTCGCCCGCGAGCAGGAGGACCTTCAGCGGCGGGGCGCTCACCGGCCCTCCCCCCGTTCCAGGGCGCGCAGCCACCCCAGTTCGCGCCGCCGCATCGCGGCGTAGCCGCGCGGCGCATGGTCGTCCGCGCCGGAGAGGTGGTCCATGCCGTGCGCGACGTAGAGGAGCAGCTCCTTCGCGGCGCTCCACCCGCGCCGCCGCGGCGCCGCGCGGCGCGCCTGGTCCACGTTCACGAAGAGCTCGCCGAAGAGGCCGGGCGGCTCGGGGGGGATGGCGTCGTAGGCCTGCGTGATCACGTCCGTCGCGCCCGCGATCCCCATGACCGCGCGGTGCAGGCCGTCCGAGGCCGCGTCGCGCACGAGATGCACCACGACCTCGTGCCACGTGCCGCCCGCGCGCGCCCGCGCGCGCGCCGCGAAGAAGGCGGCCGCGCGCCGCACGTCGGCCCGCGCGAGGCCGAAGCCCTGCGGCACGGCGCCCGTCACCTCGATGCGCGGGATGTCGGAACGGTCCCTCACCGGCGGCGCTCCCAGGGCTTCGGCTCGGGCGGCTCGAGGAAGATGTCCTTCACCGTCGCGAGCGAATAGGGTTCGTTCTTCTGGAGGCGGTTGAGCGCGGCGAGGAACTCGGGCGTGAGCTCCACGCCCTCCACGCCGCTGTCGATCTCCGCGCGCGCGCCGTTCGCCCAGACGAGGTCGACGGCGACCTTCACCTTGCCGGGCCACGTGGCGGCGAGCCCCTTGAGCGCGGCGCCCTTCTTCAGGAGGTCGGGGTCGTCATGGCGCATCGTGACGTGGAGGGCCCGCGAAAAGCGGCGGAGGCCGTCCGACAGGCGGTAGACCTCGCGCGCGATGAACTGGACCTCCGGCGTCTCCTCGTGCGTGTCGCGGTCGACGCGGTGCGAGAGCTCGCCGCAGACGAGCACCGGCTGGTCCACCTCGCCCGGCAGCCACTCCTTGTATTTCGCGAACGTCTTCGCGAAGCAGAGGGCCTCCATCTCCACGTCGCCGCCGTCGTCCAGCAGCAGGACCGCCCACGGCTCCGGCGGGAGCATCACGACGTTGCCGAACGCGTCCTTCACGTCCTTGCCCTTCTCCCGCTTCGGCTTCGGCCTGCCCATGCGCACCGTGCAGGCCTTGAGCATCCCCGCGAGGCGCACGGGCTGGCGGAGCGGACGCTCCGCGTTCACCTCGCGCATCATCGGGATCTCCGGCGGCGACGCGGGCGAGAACGTCGAGAGCGATCCCAGCACCTTCTCGTAGGCGCCGAGCGGATGGCCCGTCAGGTAGATGCCGCAGAGGTCGCGCTCGTCCTTGAAGCCCTGCGCCAGCGGCCAGCGCGGGCAGTCCGCGAGCGCGTCGTCGCTTTCGTCCTCGCCCGGCGCGAGCATCCCGAACATGTCCATCTGCCCGCTCGCCCGCTCCTTGCCGCGCGCGGCCGCGCGCTTGAGGGCGAACTCGACGTTGTTGAAGTAGCGCGCGCGGTGGAAGCCGGGCCGCGCGGCGGCGAGCGAGTCGAACGCGCCGCACTTCACGAGGTTTTCGAGGACGCGCTTGTTCACGACCGCCGCCCCCGCAAGGCGCGTGCAGAAGTCCATCAGCCCCTTGTAGGGCCCGTTCCGCTCGCGCTCGGCGACGATCGCCGCCGCCGCCGCCTCGCCCACGCCCTTCACGCCCGCGAGGCCGTAGACGATCGCGTGCGCGCCCTCGACGGGGGAGAAGCGCGCGTAGGCCCTGTTGACGTCGGGCGGCTTCACCTCGAGGCCCATCGCGTCCGCCTCCGCCACGAAGGCGGGCAGCTTGTCGAAGTTGCCGATTTCGGAGGAGATCTGCGCGCACATGAACTCGGCCGGGTAGTGGGCCTTCATGTAGCCGGTCTGGTAGGCCACCCAGGCGTAGCACACGGCGTGCGACTTGTTGAAGGCGTAGGACGCGAACGCCTTCCAGTCGTCCCAGATCTTGTCGATCAGCGCGCGCGCCTTCTTCTCGTCCTTCCACTCGCCGATGCGGAAGGCCGGGTTCGCGAGGCAGCCCTCCACGAACTTGACCTTCAGCTCCTCCATCGTGGCGAGCTGCTTCTTGCCCATCGCCTTGCGCAGCTTGTCGGACATGCCGCGCGTGAAGCCCCCCAGGAGGCGCGAGAGCAGCATCACCTGCTCCTGGTAGACCGTCACGCCGTAGGTGTCCTTCAGGTACTTCTCCATCAGCGGATGGTCGTACTTGATCGGCTCGCGCCCCTGCTTGCGCGCGATGAACGTGGGGATGTAGGCGAGCGGCCCCGGGCGGTAGAGGGCGTTCATCGCCACGAGGTCGGTCAGGCGCTCGGGCTGCAGCTCCATCAGGTACTTCTTCATCCCGTCCGACTCGAACTGGAAGAGGCCCGTCGTCTCGCCGCGCCCGAAGAGCCGGTACGTCTCCGCGTCGTCGTCCGGGATGCCGTCGGGGTCGAGGTCCACGCCCCGGAACTTCTTGATGAGCGCCACGCACTCCTTCTCGACCGTGAGCGTCTTGAGGCCGAGGAAGTCCATCTTCAGGAGGCCCACCGGCTCCACGAAGTGGCCGTCGTACTGCGTGCAGAGGAGGGACTCCTCGGGCGTGGGCATCACGGGCAGCGTGTCCATGAGCGGGTCGCGCGAGATGAGGATGCCGCAGGCGTGGATGCCGGGCTGGCGGATGCAGCCTTCGAGGCGCGCCGCGTAGTCCATCAGCTCCTTGACCGTGTGGACGTGGTTCGCGGAGTCGGTGAACGCCGTCTCGTCCTTGAAGGCCGCCACGAGGTCGGGCGAGTAGTCCTTGTTCGGCTCGCCGTTCTTGTCCGTCGCGCTCATCGCCGCCTTGAAGGTGATCTTGGGCGTGTCGGGCACGTAGGAGGCGAGGCGGTTCGTGTCGGCGAGCGGGTACTCCAGCGCGCGCCCCACGTCCTTGATCGCGCTCTTCGCGGCCATTTGCCCGAACGTGACGATGTGCGCCACGTGGTCCTGCCCGTACTTCCGCGTGACGTAGTCGAGCACGCGCCCGCGCCCCGCGTCGTCGAAGTCCACGTCGATGTCCGGCATGGAGATGCGGTCGGGGTTCAGGAAGCGCTCGAAGAGGAGGTCGTACTTGATGGGGTCGACGTTCGTGATGCCGACCGCGTAGGCGAGGGCCGAGCCGGCGGCCGACCCGCGCCCCGGCCCCACCCACACGCCCATGGCGCGCGCGGCGGCGATGTAGTCGTGGACGATGAGGAAGTAGCCGGGAAAGCCCATCGTGCGCACCGTGTCGAGCTCGAACTGGACGCGCTCGGCGACTTCCTGCGGAATCGGGGCCCCCCACCGCCGCTTCACGCCCTCCCACACGAGCGAGGCGAGGTAGTCGGCCTCGAACTTGATGCGCAGCACCTTGTCGTAGCCGCCCAGGCGCTCGAAGTTGTTGGGCTGGTCGGCCGTGTTGAACTGCGCGCGCAGCGCCGCCTCGTCGTATTTCCGCGCGTAGGCCTCCTCCGTGCCGAACGAGGCCGGGATCGGGAACTTCGGCATGATGGGGTCCGAGTCGAGCGCGTATTCCTCCACCTTCTCGGCGAGCGCGACGGTGTTCGCGAGGAACTCGGGGTGATCGGGGAAGAGCGCGGCCATCGCATCGCCGTCCTTGAACCACTCCTCGCCCGTGTAGATCATGCGCGAGTCGTCGGAGATCTTCTTCTGCGTGGAGAGGCAGAGGAGGAGGTCGTGGGACGGGTCGTCCGCCGCGTCGAGGAAGTGGACGTCGTTCGTCGCGACGACGGGGATGCCGAGCCGCTTCCCGATCTCGACCATCCCCTTCACCACCTCCACCTGGCGGGCATAGAGCCTGCGGTGGTCGTCGACCGCCACGCCGGGGATGTCCGTCTTCGCGGACCTGTGGAGCATCGCCTCCAGGTAGAAGTCGTCCCCGAAGAGGTCCTTGTACCACTTCGCCGCCTTCTCCGCCTCGTCCATCCTCCCGACGTCGATCGCGTGCGCCACCTCGCCCGCGATGCACGCCGCCGAGCAGATCAGCCCCTCGTGGTGCTTCTCCAGCAGCGCGTGGTCGATGCGCGCCGTGTGGTAGAAGCCGTTGATCCACGCCTCGGAGAGGAGGCGCACGAGGTTGTGGTAGCCCGTCAAGTTCTTCGCGAGCAGGACGAGATGGCGCCGCTTCTCGTCCTTGTCGCGGCTCCGGTAGTCGCCGCTCGTCGTCACGTAGGCCTCGCAGCCGAGGATCGGCTTGATCGGCGGCAGGTCGTCGTAGCCCTTCTTCGAGCGGCATGCGTCGTAGAACGCCTTGAGGGCGAAGAGGTTGCCGTGGTCGGTCACGGCAAGCGCCTTCATGCCCAGCTTGCGGGCGCGCTTCACGAGCGGCGTGATGGCGCACTGGCCGTCGAGGAGCGAATACGTGGTGTGGACGTGGAGGTGGACGAAGTCGTGCATGGCGCCGCTCTACCGCCCGAACGCCCGCACGCGGTCCGCCATCTTCTCCCAGAATCGGTCGGCGATCAGCTGCATGCCGAGGTCGCCCGGATGGTTGTAGCGGCCATGGGCGTCCGCGCGGGAGCGGATGTCCTCCAGATTGACGAACGTGCAGCCCCGCTTCCGCGCGACGGCCTCCTTCTCGCCGTCGAGCTTCGGCCGCACGTAGAAACCCTGGGACATCAGCACGAGCGCGCGTCGGCCGGGGTCGATGCAGTCGAGGAAGGCCTCCAGCGCCGCGCCGAAGGTGCGGGCGCTTTCCAGCGTCCCCTCGTCATAGCCCTTCGGCACGTTCGCGCCGAAGAAGAGCACGACCACGTCCGGCCTGAACGCGCGCGCCCAGGCGTAGTTCTTCTCGCAGTCCCAGTCCGGCCTGAAGAACGCCCGCTCGAACGACCCCGCCACCTGGAGGAGGCAGCACTGCGCCCCGGGCTGCGCGGCGGCGATCTTCTTCTGGAGGAGATGCACGTAGTCCTTGTCGCGCGCGCTCGCCGCCATGCCCCAGTTGTTCGTCCAGCCGATCTGCGGACGCGGCCCGTGCAGGGTGATCGAGTTCCCCACGAAGAGGACGCGCGGACCCTTCTTCGCCGCGTCGAACGCCGTCTGGTTCTTCGCGTTCTGCCCCAGCGCCGGCACCGGGTTCGCCTGGAAGTCGTCCGCCCCCGCCATCCCGGCCCCCGCCATCCCGGCCGCCGCAAGTCCAGCCGCCGCGGCCAGAACCGCCATCAGCGCCTTCTTCATCTCCAGCTTCCTCTCTTTCATCTCCAGCTCCTCTCTTCTTTCATCTCAATTTCCAATCTTCGCAAGCACCAATCTTCCCCGCGAACGCCAATCCTCGAACGCCAATCTTCAGGTGAACGCCAACCTTCACGTGGCGCGTACAGTATACCAAATTTGCCGCCACCCGCCCGCCTTCCACATTGACCCGGCGCGCAATGTACCCGCGCCGCCCTCGGCGCGTGGCGCCATGGGGCGGACTCCCTAGAGGACCGCGCCGAGGGGAACGTTGGTAGGGGCCGACGTCCTCGGCGGCCCGCCCCGATGGCCCGTTGGTAGGGGCCGACGTCCTCGGCGGCCCGCCCCGTTGGTCGGGGCCGGCGTGGATGGGGTCGTTCGGCCGCCACGCGCCGAGGGCGGCGCGGGTACGTTGCGTGCCGAGCCGGCGGACGCACGGGAGGGACGCGCAGAACGCGCAGGGGCTACAACTGCAACATCCCCCCCCCCCCCAGTTTTTCGCTCTTTCTGCGGGCTTCAGGTGACGCGCCGCCCGGCAGCGCGCCGTTCGCGAACGTGCGGTCTACGAGTCCGCCATCCGCCGGCGCGCCGCCCGGCAGCGCGCCGTTCGCGAGCGTGCCGTCCACAAGCGCGGTAGCTGTCCTGCAGACCGTCATTCTCTCCTGTCGTCCGTCATGCCAACTGCTCTTGCAACACAATCCTCTGAAACCGATTACGGCGGAAAGATTGCACAACCGACGAATTCCGTCAAGGGGGATTTTTAGACGCCAAAGACATGAAATTTCTTCATCGTGCATCATGCTTCGCTCCGTCCGAACAGGGGGCGCAGCACTCCTTCTGCCCTCTGTCATCCGTCACGCCTTGAAGAGCGAGTAGAGCACGATGCCGACGGTCATCAGCAGGGCCGCGCAGCCTCGGCGGATCCACATCGCGCGCGAAACCGGCGCCTCGAAGCGGTCCGCGATGAACCGTTCGGCGACGAGGCTCACCAGCACCGCGATCAGCGCCCGCGTGCTCTGCACCACGTTCCCGAAAACCGGCCCGAGCTCGCCGTAGCAGAAGTAGATCGCCATCATCGCCGAAAACCAGAACACCGCGAACGGCGTGGAATCCCGGAGCTTCCGGAGCATCGACGCGCCGCCCTCGCCCCGCAGCCCCCTCCAGGCCGCGAAGCCGACGGACGCCGCGCCGAACGACAGGTACCCCAGCGCGAGCGTCAGCAGCGCGCTCGCGAAGAGCGACGCCCCATGCGCCCGGAAGAGGTTGATGATGACCACCTGCTGCCGGTCGCAGAAGCACGCCGTCACGATGAAGACGAAGAGCCACGCCCCGCCCTTCCAGCCCGGGTTCATCCCCCCTGAGAAGTTGAGCCCCACGACGGCGGCGAGCATGATCCCGATCGCGCACCACTGCCACGGCCCCACCGTCTCGTTCCCGACCGGCCAGGCCTGCGCAAGCAGCGCGAGCACGACGATCTTCAGGCCCATCCACGTCGCGATCTTGCTCGGCTCCACGTGCTCCTGCGACTGGAACATCGCCAGCTGCGTGGCCGTGAACGTCACGAGCCAGAGGCCGTTCGCGAGCCAGATGTCCGGCGCCGCCAGCGCCGAGGCCGGCACGAGCAGCAGGAAGAGCGGCAGCGCGAACAGCGCCTGGACGCCCTGCGAGTAGAACAGCATCTCGCGCGGGTTCGCGTGCCGCTTGAGGAACAGCGCGCTCGCCACGTAGGAGCAGCTCTGGAGAACGGCGGAGGCAAGCCCCGCCAGGATGCCGCCCACCATCGCCTAGCGCCCGAAGGAACGGCACGCGACGCCGGCGGCCCGGAAGATCTCCTTCACCGTCTCGAGGAACGCCGTGTAGTCGCCGCCGTAGACGACCTCGCGGATGCCCGCGTTGATGATGAGCTTCGCGCAGGTGAGGCAGGGCGAGATCGTCACGTAGATCGTCGAGCCGGAGACGTTGATGCCGTACCGCGCCGCCTGGCAGATCGCGTTCTGCTCGGCGTGGACGCACAGGCACTCGTCCAGGCCCGTCCCGCTCGGCGCATGGCCCGCGCAGCGCGGGCAGCCGCCGTCGAAGCAGTTCCGCACCCCGCGCGGCGTGCCGTTGTAGCCCGTGGCGAGCAGATGGTTGTCCTTCACGATCACGGCGGCCACCTGGCGGCGCGAACAGTTGGACCGCTTGGCGGCCACGTGCGCGATCTCCATGAAATACTCGTCCCAGGAGGGACGCGGATCACTCTTCTTCTCGGACATGCTGCATTCTCCGCTGAACGGGCGCGGATTATATCACTTCCCGTCCTCCTGGGCAAGGCGCGGCCGCACGCGGCGCGTCGCCGGGGCGGTGGACGGGTCCTCCGGCCAGAAGTGCTTCGGGTAGCGTCCCCGCATGTCCTTGCGCACCAGCGCGTAGCTCGTCTTCCAGAAGCCCGCAAGGTCCTTCGTCACCTGCACGGGGCGCTGCGCGGGCGAGAGGAGGTGCATCACGACCGGCACGCGCCCCCCCGCCACCTTCGGCGTCGCCTGGAGGCCGAAGCACTCCTGCAGGCGCACGGCGACGAACGGCTCAGCCTCCTCGTAGTGGATCGTCATCTGCGAGCCGCTCGGCACCGCCATCTTCACGGGCGCGAGCCGGTCGAGTTCGCGGCGGTCGTGGGACGCCTCCGCGAGCGCCACGTCGAAGACGGCCGCGAGGTCGAGCCGCGCGAGGTGCGTCCAGCGGCCCATGCCGAGCGTGAAGCCCGCGAACCAGTCCTCCAGACGGCGCTCCAGCGCCGCGTCGGAGACGTCGGGCCAGTCCCCCAGCGCGCGGTGGAGGAAGCCGATGCGGGCCTGAAGCTGGCGCAGATGGGGCGTCCAGCACGGGAGGTTCGCGACGCCCTTCTGGCGGACGCCCGCGAAGAGCGCGGCCTGCACGTCCGCCTCGTCGGGATGCGGCTGGCCGCCCTCCTCCAGCACCATGCGGCCGAGGCGGCGCTGGCGCACGGCGCGGACGGCCTCCGTGCGGCGGTCCCACTCCGTCACCGTCTCGTCCGTGATCCGGTCCGCGAACATCTCCTCGATGGCCTCCGCCGAAATCGGCGCGGCGAGGTGGATCTTCGCGTCCCCGCCCCGGTCGTCGAGGTCGCAGAGGACGAGGAACGGCGCGGCGGCCAGCACTTCGGTGCGCTCCAGGAACGCGCCGCGCCCGCCCGTCAGCTGGAACGATCCGTTGCCCCGGTTGCGGGCGATGCGGTCCGGGAACGCATACGCGAGCGCCTCGGGGTCCGGCGGACGCGCCCCGCGCGTCCACCCCCAGCGCCGGGCGAGCTCCAGCATGCGCGGCGTGGGACGGATCCGCGCGATGTCCGTCTCGCGCGCCTTCGTCCCCTCTTCGAGGATCGCCGCCCAGTAGGCGGCCTCGCGGTCGTGGAGCATCATGTTCGCGAGGCGCGGATGCGCGGCGAGGCGCGCCATGCGCCGTCCGCGTTCCGTGATGCGGTTCTCCTCGTCGAGCGCTCCGAGGAGGCGCAGCAGGGCCTTGGCGCTCTCCCAGTTGGCGGCGGGCGGCGGCGTGAGCCACGGGAGGCCGTCGAGGGCCGTCGTGCCCCAGGCCGCCGCCGTCAGCACGGTCGGGGCAAGGTCGGCCTCCAGGATTTCGGGGCGCATGGCCGGCAGGAGCGAACGGTCCTGCGCCGCCGTCCAGAGCCGCAGGCACACGCCCGGCGCGACGCGGCCCGCGCGGCCCCGGCGCTGTTCGGCGCGGTCCCGCGTGACGCGCAGGGTCTCCAGGCGGCTCATCCCCGAACGCGCGGAGAAGCGGCCCACGCGCATGAGGCCCGCGTCGATCACCGTCGTCACCCCCTCGATGGTCAGCGAGGTCTCGGCGATCGAGGTCGCAAGGACGACCTTGCGACGGGGTCGGGAAGATGCCGGGAGGGGGCGGAGGACGGCGTCCTGCTCTTCGCGCGGGAGGGCGCCGTAGAGGGGCATCACGACGGCGCCGAGCCGTTCGGCGCCCTCCGTGCGCAGCTCCTCCTGGCAGCGGCGGATCTCCCCCTCGCCCGGCAGGAAGCAGAGAATGTCGCCGCCCGGCTCGGCGAGGGCGCGCTTCACCGCGCCGGCCATCTGCGAGGCGATGGGGGCGGCGGACTCGATCTGGAGGTAGCGCGTCTCGACGGGGAACATGCGCGCCTCGGCGGTGTGGACGTCCGCATCGCCGAGATGGGCGGCGACGGCATCCACGTCCAGCGTCGCGGACATCACGAGCAGGCGCAGGTCGTCTCGCAGCGCGCGGCGCACGTCAAGCGCCATCGCGAAGCCGAGATCGCAGGCGAGCGAGCGCTCGTGGAACTCGTCGAAGATGACGAGGCCCACGTCGGCGAGCTCGGGGTCCGAGACGAGGCGCTGCGCGAGCAGGCCTTCCGTGACGATCTCCAGGCGCGTGCGGGACGACACCTTCCGCTCCAGGCGCACCTGGTAGCCCACGGTCCCGCCCAGCGGCTCGCCGAGGCGGCGCGCGATGTAGTCCGCGCAGCTGCGCGCGGCCAGGCGGCGCGGCTCCAGCATGAGGATCTTCCGCCCGCGCAGGAACGGCGCGTCCAGCAGGGCGGGCGGCACGCACGTCGTCTTGCCGCTCCCCGGCGGCGCGCGCAGCACGACCGAGCGGTTGCGCGCCAGCGAATCGCGGATCTGCGGAAGAATCGACTCGACCGGAAATGCCATGCCTAGGACGCGGCGATTTCATGCACCGCCTGGACGGCGCCGGTCTTGATGTTGTGGACGACGACCTTGAGCTTGCCGTTCTCGATGGCGCCCTCGATGACCGTGGGGAAGCGCCAGGCGACGTCCTTCGGCATCTCGGGCCCGCCGCCGACGATCTGCGCCCAGGGGCGCTCGGCCGTCGCGGGGTCGAAGCGGTAGCGGTGCTTGTGGGCGCAGACGACGAGCTGCACGCCGTGCCGGACGAGGATCGCGTTCCAGAGGTCGTGGCACTCGCGCGACCAGTAGGCGTAGTCGTGCGGGTCGATCTTCACGCCGTCGTGCGGATAGTCCGGGTGGTCCGGCGCCGCGAAGAGCGGGATGTGGCAGAAGACGACCTTGTACTTCGCCGCCGCGATGTCGGGGCGGGAGAGGGCCTTGTCGAGCCAGGCGGCCTGGGCCCGGCGGTAGGGCTCGAAGTTGGCGAGGCCGAACCATTTCGGATGTCCGTCCGGCTTGTCCTCCCCCGTGTCCATGCCGACCAGCGCGGCCTCGCCCATGCGCACGGCGAAGTTCCACTTGAGGTCCCATTCCGCGCCCGTGCGCTCGGCGGGGTGGCGCGCCTGCATGACCTCCTCCTTCTTCGAAATCCAGCTGCCGCGGAAGTCGTGGTTGCCGCTCACGAAGCAGACGGGGATGTCCGCCGCGTAGTCGCGGTCGGCGATGGGCGGGTCGAGGAAGATCTCGACGGCGGTCCGCTTCTCCTGCGTCGTGTTCGTCGCGTCGCCGTTCCACACGATCAGGCCGGGCTTCAGCGCCTTCATCTTCTTCACGACGGGCTGGAAGGAGTCCCAGCGCGCGTGCGTGTCGTTCATCACCGCGAAGTGGGTCTTCGCCGCCGCGCCGAGCGTGGTGAAGGAATGGACCTTCCCGACGACGGGCGTGCCGAGCTTCGCGTCGTAGATGTTCTTGTAGTCCGTGAACGGCGTCGTCACCGTGCGGTACCAGTAGGTCGTCGCGGGCTTCAGGCCCTCCAGCCGCACCTCCAGCGCCGCGACGTCGATCGGCACGAGGCCGTAGCCGCCGCCCTTCACCGTGCGCGCGTTCCGCATCTCCGGGTTGTCCGCAATCTCCACCACGCCCTTCGCGAGGCCGGAGACGCGCCACGAAACGCCCATCGTCGTCTCGCCCGGCGCCTGCAGGCACGGTTCGCCCACCGTGAAGAGGTCCGTGCCGATGCCCTCGAACGGCCTGCGCGGCTTCGGAGCCTGCTGCGCGCCCGCCGGCGCGGCAACCGCCGCCGCCATCAAGGCCGATCCCGACAAAAACGCCCGTCTGTTCACCATATCCGTACTCCTTTTCCTTCAGTTCCACTTTCGCTTCCGGGCGGGGAGGCCCTTCGCGAAGATCTTGTTGACGAGATTGACGTTCTCGACCATCTGGAAGTCGAACATGCCCACGCAGATCGCGTCCGCGCCGTTGTTGAAGGCGTAGGGGAAACCCTCGCGCGGATGGATCGCGCCCGCGCCGAGCACCTTGAAGGCGATCCACGGCTGCGGGACGGTCGGCATATACGCCTTGAGCCCTTCGGGGTCCGTACACCAGCAGTTGTCGTGGTTCGTGCCGAACGCGGGCGTGGCGCTCCAGTACTTCCGGCTGTTGAAGGTGAGCATCCAGTAGTCCGGCACGATGTCGTGCTCGAGGCAGAACTTCACCGTCCTCCACTCGTGGCAGCCGATGCCGATCGGCACGCCGAGCTTCTTCATCTCCGCGAGGCAGCTGCGGAAAAGGCTGTCCTGCCCCTTCACGGCCATGTTGTCCGTATACTCGCCGCGCATGAAGCAACTCGCCGCGCCCCGGTCGACGCTCATGCGCGCGCCCTGGACGAGCCCCTTCGCGATGACCTCCTCGCCGGCGCCGGCGGCGCCGTGGTAGCCGCAGTTCGTGATGAACTGGATCTTCCCGCCCGTCCGCTTCCAGTAGTCGGTGACGGTATCGATCAGGAGCGGATTGATGATGATTGTGTTGATGCCCGTCTTCTCGGCGAACGCGAGCGTGTGGCGCGTCCGGTCGGGCGTGTTGTAGGCCTTCATGAGGCCGTTCGGCCCGCTCAGGTACTTGAGGTCGCGCGGGTGGGCGTAGCCGCTGATCATGCCGCCGCCCAGGATGAGGCGGCTCAGCTGGAGATTTCCGATCTTCAGGGTCTGGTCGATCGGGTGCGAGAGCTTGTCAAGCCCGGTGAACTCGAACGCCTTCGCGGTCGCGCTCGTGACGGCGTCCACCTTGGGCCCCCACTTCCAGCGCACGAAGAGGCCGCCGAACGTGGCGAGGACGCCGCACGCGGCCAGGCCACCCAGCCATTCGCGTCGCCCCAGTCGCCCCGCTTCCGCCGCGGGCGCCTTGCGGGCCTTCGCCCACAGCCCCCGCAGCACGTCGCCGATGCCGGGCCCCGGCGTGCAGGCGAGCACGCCCAGCGCCAGCGCCTCCACGAGGCGCACGTCGAGGAACAGGTAGTGCGCGTCGCCCGTCGCGTTGAGCCACGGCGGCTGGCACACGTAGTAGAAGACGAGCAGCAGCGCGCCCGCGCCCGCCGCCCAGCGCGCCAGCACCCCGGCGATCAGCCCGAGGCCGATCAGGACGAGCCCCCATTCGTTCGCGAGGTCGATTCCGCGCATCACGGCGGCGTTCGCGGCCAGCGCCTTGAAGAGCGGCCCCGCGAACCAGTCGCTGGACTGGAGGAACCCCTTCGCGCTCCAGTTCTCCTGCACGAGCTTCCACACCCCCTCGTAGAGGAAGTGCCACCCGATCGCCATGCGCAGAAGCGCGTAGAGTCCATCTCGCATGTTCATGTTCTCACCCTTCCATGCCGCACGCCATGAGCGTGACCTTGTGGACGGCGACGTCGTGGTCGTACTGGCCGGGCGGGTTCGGGCGCCGCCCGCGCACGATGTCCGCGAGTTCCTTCAGCTGGTCCGCATAGCGGTCCTTCTGCACGCCGCAGTCCACCGTGTGCGTCCCCTTCCCGTACCCGCCCGCCGGCTCCTTGAGGCGCAGTTCGAGCGTCGTGGGCCGGCCGTCGAAGCGCTCGATCGGACGCAGGTCGATCGCCCCCTTCGTGCCCTGGATGCGCAGCCAGCGGCTCGCGCACGCGGCGTGGCGCGCCGTGCGCACCGTCACCGTGGCGTGCGGCCATTCGAGCACGCTCACGCAGTTCGTCCCCGTGTCCGCAGGGTCGCCGGGCGCGGGGAGGCGCACGACGTGGGCGCGCGCGGGGAGGCCGGGCATCATCGGGAGGATGAAGTCGATGAGGTGGCAGCCGAGGTTGTACATGAGGCCGCCCTTGAAGGAGGCGATGTAGGCGTTGTAGTTCCCGCTGCCGTAGTCGTGGTACATGTCGGCCTCGACGGAGACGACGTCCCCGAGCCAGCCCTCCCGCACGGCCTTCTGGCAGAACCGGATTGCCGGGTTCACGCGGAACATATAGCCGATCTGGACGGGGATGCCGCGCGCCTTGCAGAACGCCATCAGCGCCTCGAACGGCGCCTGAGACTGTCCGCACGGCTTGTCGAGGTGCATGGCGAGGCCGTGCTTCACGACCTGCCAGGCGACGGGGATGAGGTCGTCGTTCGTCACCTCCACGAAGACGCACTGGATCGTCTTGTCCGCCCAGACCTGCCCGGGCGTGAGGCGCGGCACGCCGTCGAAGAGCTTGAAGCTGCGGTCTTCGGCGGGCGTCTTCGAGGCGCGGTCGTCGACGATGCCCACGAGCTCGTAGTCGTCGGGGAGCTTGCGGAGCGACAGGAACTTCCCGTCCGCGTGTTCATGGCGCATGCCCCACTGCACCACGCGCACCTTCTTCGCGCCCGGAAACGGCTTCCACGGCACGACGGGCGTCGCGTGCGTCACCGCGTCCACCTTCTTCTTCGCGTTCTCGTCCGTCACGCAGCCCGCCGCCGCGAACGCCGCCGCCATCTTGATCAAATCCCGTCTCTTCATGTCCCTGCCTCCGCTCTTGCGTCTTGCCCTAGAAGTTCGCCACGAGGTGGATGCCGCCGCGCAGGATGCCCGCGTTGTAGTGGTCGTGCAGGTCGTAGCGGCTGTGGCGCACCTGCCGGCTCAGGCTGTAGTAGTAGGAGAGCGAGCCGCCCACCTTGAGCCAGTCGGTGAGCTGGTAGGAGAGGGCCATGTCGCTGTGGAAGTTGTTGAACGCCACGCCGTCCACGTCGCCCTTCGAGTAGTGGTCCATGTAGGACCCGTTCGCGACGCCGAAGCCGGAGCCGAGCGTGAGCGTGAGGGCGTCGGCGAGCCTGAAGGCGTGCGAGAAGTCGAAGTCGAAGTAGAGCATGTTCTCGTCGTTGTGGCCGTTCGAGTCGAAGTCCCACCAGACGTAGGCGCGGGGCGTGAGGTAGGGGTTGCGCCACCGCACGCCGGCCAGGAACTCGTCCGTCTCGCGCATCCCCGACCCGTGGCGGTTCGGGAACTGGTAGAGGATGAAGCCCGTCTCGAGGTCGAGGCAGTCGAAGGCCGCGTAGTTGTAGCTCACCGTCTCGTCGACGATGCTCATGCCGCCGAAGCGGTGCGGCCCCTTGTAGCCGTTGATGGCGAGGTTGGACCAGGCGCGCAGCTTGATCCGTCCGTACTCGGCCTCCTCGCCGAGTTTGAGCCAGAGGTTTCCGGCGGGCTGCCACACGGCGGTGTCGAACATGATCTGCCCGCGCCAGACGTAGGCGGAGTAGAACGTCAGCTCCAGGTCGAGGTCGACGAACGCGGCGAGCGGCGAGCCGCCCTGCTCCTCAAGGACGACCGCAGCCGCCTCCGGAGAGGAGGTGGCTGCGGCGGCGCCGAGCGGCCCGAACGCGGAAACGCCTAGAACCGCCGCCAGGGCGGCGGCGCGCGGAAGGACGCGCGGCCGCCCCGCCCGCTCCCGTCCGCCGAACACTATGCTTGCCATGTCTCACTTCTCCTTGCTGAAATCCGTTGACCGTCATTTTTCTCGTCAATCGAAGCCCGGTTCCCCGCACTGACGACAGGCAGAGGCCGACGACGGACGACGGCCCGTCCGCTCCACCTCCTCCACCTTCGCGGCGACGATCGTGCGCTTCGCCTTCGAGAACGCAAGGCCGATGAGCGTGAGCGTCTTGCCGTTGCCGGCGAACTTGTCCGCGTAGTGGTTCGCCTTGATCTGCCGGATCGCCGAGACGGCCGTCGTGCCGAGCTTGAACTCGA
>CAVEVC010000017.1:0-14143 GCA_963618935.1 Clostridiales bacterium CCNA10
CCGCGTGCCGGGAGGGACGTGGTCGTCCCGGTGCGGCCCGTTTCGCGCTTCCCGCGCAGCATGGGCCTCACTGACGTCGGCCGCGTCCTGCTCCTCGGTGACTGCCGCGAGTGGACGCATCTCGTGAAGGGGGTGCCGGTCGCATGCGCGGAGGACTGACGGCTCTCCTCCTCGTGGCGGCCCTCGTCCCCACCCCCGCTCCCGCCGCCCCGGCCTCGGAGCCCGTGGTCGATTGCGTCGAGGTCGCGACGCGCGCGCCGCACAACCCGCGTGCGAAGTTCTGGTACCGCCTCCCGCGCGGCCACGACCCGGCGCGCCGGGAGCGGTGGCGCGTCCTCGTCCTCTTCGGCGGACGCAACTGCGACGGCCGACCTGAGGTCTCCGGGAAGCTCGGCTGGGCGGCGTGGGCCGACCTGAACGGTGTCGTCCTCGTCGCGCCGACCTTCCGGGACGACGCCTACTGGGAGCCCCGGGCGTGGTCGGGGCGCGCCCTCCTCGACGCGCTCGCCGTCCTCGCCGCGCGATTCGGCGCCTCGTCGCGCGGCCTCCTCTTCTACGGCTACTCGGCGGGCAGCCAGGCCGCGAACCTCTTCCCCGCCTGGCGTCCCGGCCACTGCCGCGCCTGGGCAAGCCACGCCTGCGGCGTCTTCCACGAGCCCTCGGCGGGGATGCGGGGCGTCGCCGGGCTTGTCACGTGTGGCGATGCCGACGCGGCGCGCTACGTCCTGAGCCGCCGGTTCGTCGACCTCTGCCGTGTGCGCGGCATCCCCGTCGCCTGGCGGTCGTTCCCGAACCGTCCGCACGACGTGCCGGAGGAGTCCGCCCGCCTCGCGCGGGAATTCCTCGCGCACCACCACTGGACGCGCCTCGACGACCTCGGCGGCGAGCCCGTCCCGGAGCGGGGGCCGGCCTTCGTCGGCGACGACGCGGACGGCGTGTACCACCCCGCCGGTTCGGCGCGTGCCGCCCTCGTGCCGCCCGAGGACCGGGTGGACCTGCCGTCCGCGACGGTCGCCGCCGCCTGGGGGCGGCCCGGCCCCGATGCCGTCCCCCGGAAGGGGATGCGGGTCTCGTCCCAGGTGGTCGCGGGCGTGGAGGTCGTCTTTGCCGTCCCGGACGGTGTGCGCCCCGACGGCCGGATCCTCGTCTTCCTCGGTGGACGCGGCTGGACGGGCGCGCGGGCCCTCCGCGACCTCGGCTTCTGGGAATGGGCGGAGGCCCGGGGCTGGTGCCTCGTCGCGCCCTCGTTCGCGGAGGGGGACTGGTGGGAGCCGTCGGGCGGTTCGGCGGAGGTCCTGCGCCGGGCGGTCGGCCTCCTGCGCGACCGCCACGGCGTGCGTCCGTACCCCGTCTTCCTCTACGGCTATTCGGCGGGCGGCCAGCTCGCGGCCCTCCTCCAGG
Organism: Clostridiales bacterium CCNA10; assembly: GCA_963618935.1. Classification (GTDB taxonomy): domain Bacteria; phylum Verrucomicrobiota; class Kiritimatiellia; order RFP12; family UBA1067; genus RUG572. The sequence goes on from CAVEVC010000017.1 coordinate 1,402, forward strand.
ACTCTCCGCCGTTCCCCGTCGCGGCGTGGGCCGTCCACGGCTGCGGGGTGTTCCCGGAACCGCCCCGCGCGGGCGCGCTCGCGCTCGTCACGTGCGGCGTGGGCGATGCGGACAGGCTGCGCATCGGGCGGACCTTCGCATGCCGCTACCGCGAGGCGGGCGGCCCCCTCGTCTGGCGGACGATGGAGGGCGGGCACGAACTCGGCGCGTCCGCCCTCGGCCTCGCGCGCGCGTTCTTCGGGGCGGTCGCCTCCGGCGCGCCCTGCGCGTACTGGGGCGAGGACGGCACGTGGCGGATTCTGGAGCGGGAGCGGATTGACCCGGAGTACCGCAGCCCGCTCTACACGCCCGCGCTCGCCGAACTGTGGCGGAGGGTACGCTAGGGCCGTCCGGACGCGCGGGAGCGCGTCCCTCCCCGTTCCGGGTGCGAAGTACCCGCGCCGTCTGATCGAGGCGAATGTCAGGAACGTCCCCGGCACGTGCTGTGTGGCATGCTGTCTCACGGCGTCCTTTCTCTTCTGATGACTTGGTTTGGTCGCCTTCATCATACCAGGGATCGCGGCGCCTTTGCCGCATTTTCCGCGCGCGACGCCCCCTAGGGGGCGTCCCCTCTTCCTCTGCTTTTCCTTCCTCTTGCGTTCCCTGTCCTTCTTCCTCCTGGCCTCGGCCCTCCAGCCCGACGGCTGGCCTTTCCGAATTGACCCACGAGATTGTACAACTTCCCACTTCCCGCCTCAACCGCTGACGGCTTGCCAGCGGCGGGCGGTTGTGCGATAATACAGGCGCATTTGCTTGGAATGCCAATGAAATGAAATGAAAGGAACAACATGAAGATCAAGGTGTTTTCGATGTTCGCGCTGGCGGCGGCCGCCGTCTTCGCGGGCGAACTGGACAACGGCCTCCTGCGCGGCGCCACGGACAAGCGGGCGATCGACTACGCGCCGGGCGAGCAGATGACGTTCACGCTCAGGCTGGACCGCATCGAGAAGCTGCCCGAGGGGCAGTGGTTCATCCAGTGGGAGCGCTTCGGCGACGACGGGAAGAAGTGCGGCGAGAAGGTGCCCGCCGACCTCGCGAAGCCGGTCGTCGTCAAGACATCGCTCGACCGCCCCGGCTTCGTGCGCGTGCGCGCCATGCTCGTCGACGGCAAGGGCCAGGTCTACCGCAAGAAGTACACGGGCGACACGACGACGCCCGAGGGCAAGCGCGCGCAGAACGCATTCGAGCGCAGCGACCGCCGCATCTTCTTCGACGGCGGCGCGGGCGTGCAGATCGACAAGCTCGCGTCCTACCCCGAGCCGCAGGACTTCGACGCCTTCTGGGCGAAGCAGGCCGACCGCCTGAAGCTCGTGCCCGTCAAGGCCGACCGCATCGAGCTGCCGTGCAGCAACCCCAAGGCGCGCCTCTATGCCGTGCAGATCGCCTGTGCGGGCCTGCGCCCCGTGACGGGCTACCTCTCGGTCCCGAAGGCGGCCGTCGAGCAGGGCGCGAAGTTCCCCTGCCGCCTGGAGACGCACGGCTACAGCGGCGACACCTGCCGCCACGACGCCCCCGGCTGGGCGCGCGACAACGAGATCGTCCTCAACATCAACGCCCACGGGCAGAAGCTCCCCGCGTTCGGCGCGACGGAGGCGGACCGCAAGGCGCTGCGCTGGGAGATCCGCTCGCATGGCTGCTCCTACGCCTTCGACGCGAAGCAGAACGAGGACCCCGAGGTCGCCTACTTCAACGGCATGGTGCTGCGCGTGAAGCGCGCGCTCCAGTACCTGAAGACGGTCGAAGGCTGGAACGGCAAGGACCTCATCGCCTCCGGCGGCAGCCAGGGCGGCCTGCAGACGATCTGGGCGGCCGGCTGCGGCGAGGGCGTCACGCGCGCCGAGAGCGGCATCACCTGGTGCTGCGACATGTACACGAGCGGCAAGCTGCGCAGGGACCCGAAGCAGAACCTCGCGAGCGACGGCTGGTACATCCCCTGGACGGACGCGATGGGCTACTACGACGCCGCGAACTTCGCCAAGCGCATCCCGAAGACCTGCATGACCGTCATCACCCGCGCCGGCCTCGGCGACTACTGCTGCCCGCCCACGGGCCTCGCCAAGATGTACAACAACATCCCCGGCAACAAGAAGATCTGGTGGGTGCAGGGCTCCACGCACGGCTACGTGCCGCCGAGCCCGAACCAGGACTTCTGGATCGACGACACGGCGAAGTGAGGTCGAAGGGCGAAATCCGCGCCGAGATGCGCGCGCGGCGGCGCGCGCTCACGGCGGCGCAGCGCGCGGCGGCCTCCGAGGCCGTCTGCGCGGCGCTCCTCGCCCGCGCCGACGTGCGGGCGGCCCTCGCGGCGAAGCGGCCCTTCGCCGTCTACCTCGCCGCGAAGCACGAACTCGACCTTGCGCCGCTCGTCGCGGCCCTCTGGGCCGCCGACGTGACGGTGGCCGTGCCGTGCTGGGACGCGGCCGCGGCGCGCTACGTGCTGGGCGCCTACGACAACACGACGACGCTCGTGGAAGGGTTCGCGCGCATCCGCGAGCCGGCGGAGGTCCACCCCGTCGCCCCGGCGGACATCGGCGTGTGGATCGTGCCCGGCCTCGCGTTCACGCGCGCGGGCGGGCGCCTCGGCTACGGCGGCGGCTGGTACGACCGCCTGCTCGGCGAGGCCGCGCCCGGGGCTGCGGCGCTCGGCGTCGCCCACGCCTTCCAGGTCGTGGACGCGCTGCCCGCCGAGCCCCACGACCGAACCCTCACCGCCGTCGTCACCGCCTAGGACGAAGCGCCGCCATGGAGACCATCGACGGAAAGCCCGTGAACGTGGACGTCGCCGGGCGGGACTTCAAGTACTACATCTTCGACTGGGACGACAACATCCTCCACATGCCCACGCGCATCTACCTCGAGCACCGCGAGGCGGACGGCGCGTGGCGTCCGGTCAGCGTCTCGACGGGCACGTTCGCGCTCGTGCGCACGGACACGGCGCACTACCGCCTGCCGCAGGACGGCGGGCGCGAGGCGGCGTTCCGCGACTTCCAGGACGCGCCGGACGCGGCGGTGGCCGACCTCGCGTTCATCCGCGACACGCGCGCCGCGCTCGCGCGGATCCAGGCGGGCGCCTCCCCGGGCCCCTCCTTCCAGACCCTGCGCAAGACCCTGCGCGAAGGGCGCATCTTCGCGATCGTCACGGCGCGCGGCCACGCCGCCGCCACGATCCGCGAGGCCGTGAAGATCTTCATCGACGAGGCGCTGACGCCGGCGGAGCGCGCGGAGATGCTCGCGAACCTGCGCGGCTACCGCTACTGCTTCGACAAGGTGACGGCGTTCGGAACGGACGCGGAGGAGCTGGACTACTTCCTCTCCATGTGCCGCTACCACGCGGTCACGAACCCCGGCTTCAAGGCGCGCATGGCGGGCGACGCGGACTTCGGCGCGCGCCTCGCCGGGGCGTCCTCCGAACGGCGGCCCGAGCTCGCGAAGGAGTTCGCGATCCGGGACTTCGTGGAGCACCTCTACCGCACGATGCGCCGGACGGGCGGCGTGGGGGCGCGGCGGCAGGTGGCGGTGGGCTTCTCGGACGACGACCCGGGCAACCTGCGGGCGGTCTCCGGCTACGTCCGCTCGGAGCTCGCGCGCCGCTTCGGGGCCTGCAAGTTCGTCGTCTACGACACAAGCGACCCGTCCCTCGAAAAGGGGCGCAAGTTCACGCTCTCGGGCCAGATGGAGCTCGACCTCGGCGTCTAGCCGCATCTCGCCGCGCGCCATGCGGTTTTGTGGTAGAATAGAGGCGTTTGTGAAAGGCGGTGTAGGCATGGCATGTATGCAGTATACGGTCAGGGGTGTTCCCCTGGCTTTCGACCTCAGTTTGCGCCAGCGCGCAAAGGCCGAATCGAAGAGCCTGAACCAGTTTCTCCTTGAGACCCTGGAGGCGGGGCTTGGGTTCTTCCAGAAGAAGCCGAAGAACGAGGCGCTGCGTGACCTCGCCCATACGTGGGTGGAGGATCCGGATGCGGACAAGGCGTTTTCCGAGATGCGCACGATCGACGAGGGGCTTTGGACGTGAAGATCCTCGTCGACACGAACCGCTACTCGGACTTCGCCAAGGGGGACGAGGACGTCGTGGAGCTCTTCACGACGGCCGATCGGATCTATGTGCCCTTTGTCGTGGTTGCGGAACTGCGGGCGGGATTCAGCAGCGGCACGATTTCGCGTCGGAACGAAGCCACGCTCGTCAGGTTTTTGGCGAACGAACGGGTGGAGGTCCTGTACGCGGATGCCCAGACCACGCACGCCTATGCCGAAATCTATTCAATGCTGCGGCGCAACGGCACGCCGATTCCGACGAACGACCTCTGGATTGCCGCCCTGGCCGTCCAGCATTCCCTTCCGCTCTGCTCGCGTGACGCGCACTTCGAGAAGGTGCCGCAGATCGCACGCATTTGATCGCCGCGCCGCCTGTAGAGGACGGGCGGCGTTTCCCCTACTCCTAGATGTCGGCTGCCTCCGCCCTCGCGGAGGGACATCGGTTGTGCTATAATCTCGACATGAAAAAATCTCTCAAGATCGCAGGGGCGCTCGTGGCGGCGGCGTGGGCCGCGTCGGCGGACGTGACGTCGTTTCCGGGCTGCCCGTGGAGCGAGACGAAGGCCGTTTTCCGGGACGGGCGCGTGCGCGTCGTCGACGCGGCGGGGCGCGCGCTCCTCTCGTTCACGACGGAGGGGGGCGACTTCGGCCGCCACCTCGTCGTCTCCCAGGCCGTCGACCACCTCGTGATCGACGCGCGCGGGGCGTTCAAGGCGGGCATGGGCAAGCTCGTCTTCACGAGCGCGGACTTCGACCCGAAGCCCTACCGGGGGCGCGACTGCACGCTCGTGACGGCGCTCGGCGGCGCGCGCGGCACGAAGGGGCTTGCCTACTTCGAGGGGCACGGGCCGGGCCTCCATTACTACCGGAGCCGCCCGTTCGAGACGAAGGGGCACCGCAAGGCCTATGCGCTGGCGGCGGAAGTGGCGGAGACGGTGGCGAGCCTGCATCTGCGCTGGGACGTCACGAAGGCGGAGGGGCCGCTCGCGTTCTACGGCGCGCGCTACGCGCTGGAGCGGGAGCTGCCCGTCCAGCGGGGGGAGAAGAAGCGCGTCGCGCCCGAGCTCATCTTCCACGCGCCGTTCGACGGCAGCGCGGAGGCGGCGTGCGCGAAGGGCGCGAAGGCGCCGCTGCGGGCCCAGGGGCTGGACTACGCCGAGGGCCGCTACGGGAAGGCCGTGCGCCTCACCGCCAAGGCGAAGAGCGTCCTCGAATACGCGGCGCCGGGCAACCTCGTCCCCGAGCGCGGCACGGTGTCGCTCTGGTTCAAGCGGGAGTGGCCGGACCGCGGGCGGCGCCCGGACGGCGGCGAAATCTGGCGGACGCTCTTCGCGAACGAGCCCGCGAAGGGCGAGCGCATCGGCTCCGGCCAGCTCTGGTTCTGGTGGTGGGGCGAGCGCCTCCGCGCCGACCAGGGCGACGACGACGACCAGTTCGCCTGCCGCTTTGCGCCGCCCTCCGACGGCGGGGACGGCTGGACCCACCTCGCGGTGACGTGGGACGAGGAGGGGGTGGCGATCTACCTCAACGGAAAGGACGGGCGCGACGTGGGCGACGGCGTCTCGCCGCTGGCCGAGGCGCTGAAGCCGCACGACCTCCTCACCTTCGACCGCCAGGTATTCGCCTCCTTCTTCGTGGGCGGCGAGGGGGGCGGGCGCCAGTTCGACGGCCTCATCGACGACCTGCGCATCTACTCCGCGCCGCTCGCGCCCGGGCAGGTCCGCGAAATCTGGCGGCGCGCGCAGGTGGTCGAGCTGACGGCGCGCGGATGCTACGCGCTTGCGGACACGCCGGGCACGCTGTCCGTCTCGGCGATGAGCCCCGCCGGCTGCGACCTCTCGAAGCTGAAATACTGCCTCTGCGACACGAACGGCACGGTCGTGGCCCGGTACCGGGACGCGGTGGGGGAGAAGACGGCGCACCTGCTCGTCAACCTGCCGGCGGGCGACTACACGCTGCGGGCGACGGACGGGACGTGGTTCTACGGGTCGGCGCCCTACGCCGTGCTGCGGCGGGACAATCCCTACGAGCTGACGGGCGCGGCCGCGAAGGCCGCCCTCAAGGCGCCGGGCGTCCTCGGGGACCTGGAGCTCGTCCAGGCGCTTGCGCTCGACCGCGCGCCGGAGGCCGACCGCTTCCGCGCGGTGGGGCCCGTCGCGGTGAAGCGCCTCGGCGGCGTCCCCTACCTGGAGGCGGGCCCGCACGCCGGCGACCGCTATGCGCTGCGGTTCAACGTCGACACGAACGCGCCGCTCTGGGTGTTCGAGATCGACTATCCCGACGACGCCGTGCGCACGGCCGACCTCATCATCCAGAAGGCCCGCTCGCCGGGCGGCGACTACACGATGCAGGTGGGCTACGCCGCCGGCGACGAATACCCGAACACGGGGCGCATCCTCACCCACCGCGTCCTCTACTGGGCGGGCGCGCCCGAGGTGGCGCTCATCGTGATGACGGCGCGCACGGGCGCGCCCGCCGCCGTCTCCGCCGTGCGGATCTACCGCGTGAAGGGGGGCGCGCTGCCCGTCGCGGCGATCCGCGAGCCGCAGCCCGTGCCGCCGCCGACCGGCCTTGCGCGCGCCTGGCACGACCTCCAGGCCTTCGACGAGAAGCGTCTCGCCGAACGGCAGGACCGGCTCGCGAAGGACGCGCCGCGCGCCGGGTGGAACCGCGTCGTGGCGCTCTACTTCGAGGACCCCGCCGTCGGCTACGACTTCGCCGTGCCGTCCGGCGGCTTCCGCCCCCGCGACCTGGAGAACCTGATCGACCGCACGGCGGCGCTCATGAAGTTCACGGGCGAAAACCTCTTTGCCTACCCGGGGGCCTGGTACCACGGCCTGATCGGCGAGGCGTACAACCCGCGCCGCCATGCGCCCGACTTCCTGAACGCCTGGTACGCGAAGTTCGACCGCGAGGGGCTCTCCCTCATGCCGACCGTGAACCTCAACACGATGCCGGTCCCGGACGGCCTCGTCACGCGCGCGTCGATGTCCGACGGCTCCCTCCACGGCTCCGTCATCGCCATCCACGACACGGGCAGGCCGAACTGGGGCGGCTGGCACGACACGCCCCCCAACTTCAACTTCCACCACCCCCAGGTGCGCCGCCACATCTCCGACGTTGTCGACGCGCTCGTGGAGCAGGGCGCGGGCCATCCGAGCTTCAAGGGCGTGTGCATGCACCTCACGCGCCACTGCTTCCTCTGGTTCGGCGACGAGGAGAGCGGCTACAACGACGACACCGTGGAGGCCTTCGCGAAGGCGAAGGGGCTCGCGCTCCCCGTCGGCCTGAAGAAGGACCCCCTGCGCGGCCGGGCCTACGCGGCGTGGCTGCGCAAGAACGCCTGGAACGACTGGCTGCAGTGGCGCTGCGACGTGGTGACGGCCTTCTACGTGAAGGAGGCGCGCAAGCTCGCCGAGCGGCGGCCGGACCTCAAGCTCTGGCTCAACTACATGGTGCCCGCCAACCTCTCGCACCCCGACTTCCTGAAGGACGACTTCATGTCCTCCGCCTGGCGCGGCGCGGGCCTGGACCCCGTGCGCCTCACGCGGGAGGCGCCGAACCTCGTCCTCGGCCAGACGATGGTGCCGGCGGACTACCGCTGGCGGCGGAGCTACCCCTCCCCCGCCGTCCGCGCGCACCAGCGCGTGATCGACGCGCTGCCGGGCTTCTACGCGAACCTGAAGGGCGCCGCCTACCCCCTCGTCCACCAGCACGACCGCTACTGGGAAAGCCCGATCGGCGCCTCCGGCGGCAGCACGCTCTCCTGCGACTGGCTGCAGGAATGCCCCTGGCGCGTCTCCACGATCAACCCCTCCGGCGTCCACGCCCTGCGGCACTTCGTCGAGCCGCTGCGCCACGGCGACGTGCTCGGGCTCTCGAAGGGGGGCTTCCTCATCGGCACCTACGGCATGGAGGCCGTGCTCGTGCCGTTCGTCCAGGCGTTCCGCGCGCTGCCGGCCGTCGTGATGGACGACGTGCCGTGCGGGGTGGAGGACGTGCGCGTGCGGCAGTGTACGTTCAACGGACGGCGCTACTTCTACGTCGTCAACACGGGCGCGGCGCCTCGCGCGGTCACGCTCGCGTTCCCCGCGAAGACGGAGGACCTCGTTTCGGGCGAGGCGTTCGGCGGCGGCCTCTTCGGCGGCGCGGCGGCGCAGGAGCTGAAGCTCGGCCCGTATGAACTGCGGAGCTTTTCGGCGCCCGAGGGGGGGGCGGCCGTAAGGTAGGAAAGACAGGAAGGAGGTGGCGGCATGGACATTCCGAGACGGGCGTTTCTGGGCGGCGGCGCGGCGGCGGCGGGCCTGCCGGCGTTCGCGGGGCTCGGCCTCTTCGGCTCGGCCGCGCCCGCCGCGCCGAAGGGAACGGCGGTGTCGCCGTGGGAGACGGCGGACGGCGCCGCCTCGGACGCGGTCTTCGTGCGCCGCGCCTACGTCGACCTCGCGGGGCGCATCCCCACCAAGGACGAGGCGCAGCGGGCGGCGGCCGAGGCGCCCCCCGGCCGCAGGCAGGCCCTGGTCGACGCGCTCCTGGAGTCCGACGACTTCGCGGGCTACTGGTCCATGCGCTTCTGCGACGTCCTGCGCGTGAAGAGCGAGTTCCCCATCAACCTCTGGCCCAACGCCGTCTACGTCTACCACCGCCGCATCCACGCCTTCGTGAAGGATGACGAGCCGTGGGATCGCTTCGCGCGCGCGCTCCTCACCGCCACCGGCAGCGACTTCCGCGACGCCGAGGTGAACTTCCTGCGCGCGACCGCGCGTCGCACGCCCGAGGGCTACGCCGAGGCCGCCGCGCGCACCTTCCTCGGCTGGGAGTGGGCGGACCTCCCCGAGGCGCGGCGGCGGGAGCTCGCGGGCTACTTCTCCTGCGTGCGCATCAAGAACACGCGCGAGTGGAAGGAGGAGGTCGTCCTGGCGGAGGGCGAGGACCGGCGGGCGGCGTTCGCCGCGCGGCTGCTGGGCGAATGGCGGGACGACTTCGCGAAGGCGTTCGTGCGGCGCGTCGAGGCGTGGTTCTTCGGGCGGGACGAGCCGGATCCGCGCCACGTCGCCCTCTTCGTCGAGAACGGCTACCGTCTGCGCCCGCTCGTCCGCGCGATCGCGCTCTCGCCCGCCTACGCGCGCGGCCCCGTCACGGGCGGCTTCCCGTACCGCCGCCTCGACGCCGAGGTGCTGGACGACGCGATCTGCGACCTGACGGGCGCGAAGCGCGACTACCAGTCCATCGCGCCCGAACCGTTCACCTTCCTCCCGGCGAACCGCCGCAGCGTCCTCATCGAGGACGGCTCCATCTCGAACGCCTTTCTCCTCCTCTTCGGGCGCCCCGCACGCGACACGGGCCGCCTCGACGAGCGCCACAACGGCATCACCGCCAAGCAGCGGCTCTACCTGCTCAACTCCGGCAAGGTCTTCCAGGGCCTCGGGCGGATGGTGGACGGCCGCGACTACCGCCGCCAGGGCACCGCCAAGATCGTCGAGGACCTCTACTGGCGCTTCTACGCCCGCGCGCCGACCCCGGCCGAGAAGAAGAACCTGCTCGGCCACTTCGCGCGCCTCCCCAAGGGCGCCGAGAAGTGGCGCTTCCCGCGCGACCTGGCCTGGTGCCTCCTCAACTCGCGCGAATTCCTCTACCAGCACTAAGGAGGCGAAGCGATGAAACCGGCGAAGAGCGTGATCGAACTCTGGCTCTGGGGCGGCCCAAGCCAGCTGGAGACGTTTGACCCGAAGCCGGATGCCCCGGCGGACTACTGCAACGGCCTGAAGGCCATCCCCACGAACGTGCCCGGCCTCGCGATCCACGAATGGTGGCCTCGCCTCGCGGCGTGCGGCCACCTCTACTCCGTCATCCGGTCCATGACCCACCCGCACTTCGGCCACGAGACGGCGACCTACCTGATGCAGACGGGGCGCAACCCCGGCGGCGGCGACGTCTTCCCGGCGATCGGCACGGTCACGGCGATGATGAAGACGCGCGACAAGACCTACCAGGGCGACCTGCCGCCCGCCGTGATCCTCACCGCGGCGAAGGGCCGTTTCAGCGAGGTCGGCTTCCTCGGCGACCGCTACGCCCCGCTCGTCACGGGCGGCAGCCCGAACGCCGCGCGGTTCGTCGTGGACGGCATCGTGCCGCCCGGCGGCCTCTCCCCCGACGAGATGGCGCGCCGCTTCGACCTCCTCCGAATGGTGGACGGCTTCGGCGACGCCGCGCGCTTCGGCGACTTCATCGCCGCCGGCGAGCAGGCGCGCCGCGTCATCGAGGGCAGCGCCGCAAAGACCTTCGACCTCGCGCAGGAGCCCCCCGAGACGCGCGAGCGCTACGGGCGCACCCAGATCGGGCAGAGCCTCCTCGCCGCCCGCCGCCTCGTCGAATACGGCGTCCCCTACATCACCGTCAACATGAGCGGCTGGGACTCCCATAAGCGCCACTTCGAGACGATGAAGAACCGCACGGCCGAGACGGACCGCGCCCTCGCCGCGCTCCTCACGGACCTCGCGGACCGCCGGCTGCTCGACACGACCGTCGTGTGGGCGAGCGGCGAGTTCGGCCGCACCACGAAGATCGACCGCGACCCGCCCTGGAACGGCGGGCGCAACCACTACCCGACCTGCTTCAGCGCGCTCGTGGCCGGCGGCGGCTTCAAGGGCGGCTGCGTCGTCGGCAAAAGCGACGAGACCGCCTCGCACGTCGTCGCGCGCCCCGTCACGCCCGTCGACCTCCTCGGCTCGATCTACGAGCGCTGCGGCATCGACCCGGACGGCGAGATGCCCAACGACGTCGGCAAGAAGCTCACCATCCTCCCCCCGCAGTCCGAACACGGCCGCCTGAAGGAGATCTACGCATGAAGAAGGCGCTGGTACTGGCGGCGGCGCTGCTCGCTGCGGGGACGGCGTGGGCCGCCGATCCGTATGTGGGCTACGTCTACCCGGCCGGCGTGCAGGCGGGGACGACGAACCGGCTCGTCGTCGGCGGGCAGTTCCTCAGGAACCTCACGGGCGTGGAGGCGGGCCCCGGCGTGCGCGTTCTGGGCTTCGAGCTCGTGCCGAACTTCCCGCCCCCCGTCGGCGGGCAGCGGCGCTACCTCGTGAAGTGGCTCGACCGGATCGCGCAGGGCGACCGCGCGCAGCCGCGCCTGCCCGTCGAGGACGAGTTCTACACCGACTGGCGCTCCAACCGCTGGTACAGCACGCTCGGCGACCTGGACGCGGGGCAGCTCGCGCTCGTCGAGCACTTCCTCTACACGCCGCGCAACGCGCTGCAGATGTCGCCCGCGCTGAACCAGAAGCTGCACGTCACGGTGGCGGTGGACAAGGACGCCGCGCCGGGCGTGCGCGCCTTCCGCGTCTACGGCCCGCACGGCTTCTCGCCGCCGCGCCCGTTCATCGTCTCCGCCGCGCCGCACGCCGTCGAGCCGCTCTACGTGCCGCCGCACCGCGCCCAGCCCGCGCCGCCCGTCGTGTCGAACCTCCCCTGCGTCCTCGACGGGCAGATCCTGCCCGGCTCGACGGACCGCTGGACCCTGCCGCTCGCGAAGGGCCGCACCGTCACCCTGCGCGTGACGGCGCGCGAGCTCCAGCCCTACATCGGCGACGCCGTCCCCGGCTTCTTCAACCCCGTCCTGCGCCTCGTCGGCCGCGCGGGGGACACGCTCGCGTTCGCGGACGACTTCTACTACCACCCCGATCCCGTCCTGACGTTCACCGCGCCGGCGGACGACGACTACACGCTGGAGATCCACGACAACCTCTACCGGGGCCGCGAGGACTTCACCTACGAGATCGCCGTGCAGGAGGGGGCGCATCCGCCGCCCGTGCGCGCGCTCTCCCTCTCGCCGCTGCCCGCCTGCGAGATCCCGTCGAAAGCGCAGGCGCGGACCTTCTCCGGCGTCATCGCCCGTCCCGGCCAGGTGGACGTCCACGCCGTCGCCGTCCCGGAGCCGGGCGCATGGGGCTTCGACCTGCTCGCCCGCCGCGCCGGCTCCCCGCTCGACGCGCGCGTGACGGTCTGGAAGGGGACGAACGCGCTCGCCCGCGTCGACGACGTCACGAACGCCTTCCACTTCGGCAGCGTCATCCAGGCGGAGTGCGACCCCGTGGGGCGCGTCGCGTTCGACGTGCCCGGCATCTACGAATTCCGCGTCGAGGACGAGGCGGGGCACGGCGGGGCGGACTTCTTCTACACGCTGCGCCTCCACCGTCCCGCCCCTCGGTTCGAGGTGTGGTGCCTGAAGAGCGGGCTTGCCCTGCGGGCCTGGTGGGGCGGCCAGCGCGTGGGGTTCGAGGTCGTCCGCCGGGACGGCTTCGCCGGCGACATCACGCTGGATGAGAACGCCTTCGTCAAGTTCAGGCCGAACGTGATCCCCGCCGCATCGAACCGCATCGTGGTGACGGCGATCTCGAAGCTGCAGAAGCCCCTCGCCCCTACGAACATGGCGCTCACGGCCTCCGCTGTCGTCAATGGTTCCCGCGTGGCGGTTCCCGTCACGCCGGCGGACGAATACAACCAGGCCTTCGCCTGGGACCATCTCGTCCCCGCGCCCGCGTTTGCGTTCGTCGGCCTCCCCGGAAACCGCCCGAAGCCGAAGAACGCCACGCCCCCGCCGAAGAAGCCGTCCCCCCCGCCAAAGAACGCCACGCCCCCGCCGAAGAAGCCGTCCCCACCGCAAAAG
>CAVEVC010000018.1:0-14877 GCA_963618935.1 Clostridiales bacterium CCNA10
TCGTGGAAGTATCCGATGACAGGGCTCCCCACTCCCTGCGTTATTTCAAATCTGTGCATGTTATCATACCTTTCTGATGTTTTTCATCTTGACGCCCGCCGCTATCGCGGACTTGATTTGGCCCTCTTCGTTCTCCCACACGGCACACGCCGCCGGATCCGAATCGAACGCACCAAAATAGTTTGCGAATTTATCGCCACGCCCACCGTTGCAGACGATCTCGTCGAAGTGACGCGCCAAATCGAAGCGTGCAAGCGTCTCCTGCGCCCGCTGTTCCGAACTGTCCGTCAGAAGTACCACCTTGTCAAAAGCCGAGCGATGCACGAGGACGCACCGGAACATATCGGACGCCGGTCCCAGCCGAGTACGCCAGAGTTCCTGGCAGTAGACTCTGATCTTCGCGCGGACAACGGCATCCACTTCTTCAGACGACAAATCCATTGCCGTACGCACAACGTCCGAAGAGATCCGACCGTAGAAACCGGCGATCGTTCCAACGCCTAGGCGGTTAAGCGCCGTTCGATACGCCGCGCCATTCGCCGCATCCGTTTCAACGAGTGTTCCGTCAAGATCGAAGATTGCTGTCTTTTTAAACTTCATGTCATACCTCTTCTCTAGAGTGAGCTTTACACCAGTTGTCCAAATCTCGTTTTTCATCCTCTGGCACCATCGGTTTCTCCCAGTTCGGAACCATTGTCCGAGAGCGATGCCAGGCCTCCTTACGCATATAACCACGCTTGCCAGACTTTCGTTTCGAATGAACCTCGTAGCTGATAAAATCCACCTTGGATGGGGACACGCCTTTCCGCATATCCTCAAACGAATAATGCCCAGGTAAGACAATGGTCCCGAAATAGGTCTTATGGTCACGGTCCCTCGACGTCATGCCAGAAACCACGACACAATGTGATCTCCTCCCTGATGTACCAACCAACATCGGTATGACATCAAACCTCCGCTCAACCTCGCACTGGCGGACGGAGAGCAGCGGATGTCCAATCCGATTGTCATTTTGATTAAACTTTGGGTGTCGTTGCTTTATCAAATCATTCCGTGCCCACCAAAGGGCTCCGCGCAGATACGGAACCAGATCCTTGAATGCCTCGAACGTTCTACTTTGGTTTTCAGCCATTTTCCCATTCTCCTTGATCTTGAACTACGAATTTCTCACCATCAAATTTATACCTTTCGCGAGTTCCGTTACCTGTATACAAATCGAACTCAGCCTCGTGTTTTGCAAAACGATAAAAGTCAATGCCAAACTCGTACTTCATCTTTTTAATGAGTTCCTTAACCCTCTTCGCATCTTCTCCATCTGGATTTCCATTCTTCTTTGCCTCACAACAGAATATATCGTTTCGATATTGATTTTCGCCTTCCAACGCACCACTGTGCCTTTCATGGAATACAATATCCGGTGCCATCCAATCACGACCATTATCTATCTGTTTTACCTTATCCCCATCTCGATTGTATTCTACATCGAGTTTCAATTTCGCACCGTCAACACCACGTCCAGACTTCTCGACAGCATCTTTCAAGTAACATGCAAAACGAAACAAAAATGTACGTTCCTGCACAGTCTTTGATGCCTCAAACAAATCAGCATCTTTTTTAATGAATTTACAAAATGCCTTTGAGAACACAACCAGTAACTTTTCTTTTGTCATAATACCCTCCTTCAATTTCGCTCAAGAAGCCCATTCCCCGTCACACTTGGCTTTCCCAGTGGACGGCAGAACCTCTGGGCATACTTCGACACCAGTCCCGAACAGCGGCAACCCGGCCGCTGAAGCCAGTCGCCATGGTAGAGGACACTGGGATAATCCCCTTTCGATGGTTTTGTTTCCTACAATTCTTCAATTTTCCACTTCATCGTCGTCACCAAACAGGTACTGAAACGCCATGTCGTTCTAGTCGCGCTAGAATAACGCGCATATCTTACACTATCCCCCCCCCCCCTGTCAAGTGGAAGTTTGAAGTTTTTTGCGATTTTTCAGCGACGGTCGCGGGCGAGGGGTGGGCGGACGCGCACAGTCCACACACGGTCGCGCAGGAGCGCGACCCTCCCACTTGGCATGTATCAAGCCCGTTCGGACGCCACGCGCCGAGGGCGGCGCGGGTACTTCGCGTACCGGGTCGACAGGTCGCGCGGGCATTTCACGTACCGAGGTGGTACGTGGACACAATAAATTGCGTCCCTCCCGTTAGGCGGGGGGCGAACGGCGGGAGGGTCGCAACGTGTTGCGGCCGTGGCTTCATTCATCGAAGAGGGACGAAAGATGATTGAATTGTCGTACGGACCAAGCATAAGAGGAGGACTGCGCGCCATCAATATGCGCGCCCTTTCCGTCTATGCGACAGGTCCGTCGATTCCTGTTCTGCAACTTGGCAAAGACCGATTGTGACGTAGCCCGGTATTCCGGGCGTCGTAGCCACATCTGTCTTTGCCAAACCTGCGCATGCGCAGCATCTGCGTTTCGTAGACGGACGCTTCGGACGGACGCGACAAGCGCGTCCCTCCCGTTTCGTGCCCCCTGGTCAGTAGTCAGTACATGTCAATAAGGAATCAGGCGGAACGTGACGGAGATGCGCGTAGCACGGTTTCGGGATCCCTCCGTGCCTTCGTGCCTCCGCGTGCTCCGTGTTGACCGGCCGGAGGCTTGATGTGGGGCCGCATTTCAGCGCCACGCGCCGAGGGCGGCGCGGGTACTTCGCGCGCCAAGCCGACAGGTCGCACGGGGACGTGACATCCGAGGTGAAATCCAACATTGAGTTCCGGGCGGCAAGATGCTACACTCGTGGGCGTGGAACATGTGCGGAAACTAAAGTTTGGAACGGTCATGGGCGCTTTGACCGGCCTCGTCATGGTTGCGGCCCTGCTCGCCGCGATTTACCTCATCTGCGGGCAGTACGACCTCATTCCCGGCCTCGACTTCGGCTGCGGGCAATACTACTACACCGACATCCCCGGCTGGGAACGGTACTTCTCCGTGGCGGGCATCGTCGACGCCTGTCCGCGCTGGGTCTACTACGTCCTCTTCGCGCTCTGGGGATGGGCGATGTACCGCCTCTGGCGTTGGATTGACGCCCGCCCCTAGGCGCAACGTCTCCTGTGTACATCACGGAGGCGCCACGCCTTCTGCGTATCGCCGAGGCGCAATGCCTTTCTGCGTGCGTCATTTCGCGTAGCACGCGAAGACGTTGTCCAGGAACGTCGCGGACGGCTTCGGCGTGACGAGGCTCACCCCCGCCACCACCGCGAAGCCCCCCAGCATCGCCAGGGCGCCGCAGTTGATCGGACCGATCGGGCTGCCGAGGAGCATGTTGACGAGCGTCAGGCCCACGCCCCACGCAAAGCAGGCCCACACCGCCGCCTTCGTGACGCCCCGCCAGTAGAGCCCCAGCATGAACGGCGCAAGGAACGCCCCGGCGAGCGCGCCCCACGAGATGCCCATGAGCTGGGCGATGAACTGCGGCGGGTTGAGGGCGATCATGAGCGAAATGACGATGAAGAAGACGATCAGCACGCGCATCACGACGACCTTGCGGCGCTCGACCGTCGCCGCCACCTCGGCGTTGAGCTCGCCCTGCGAAACCTCGTCCTCTCTCGCGCGCTTGTCGCGGTAGATGAGGTCGAGCGTCATTGTGGAGGAGGAGGTGAGGACGAGGGCGGCGAGGGTGGACATCGAGGCGGAGAGGACGAGCAGCAGGACGAGCGCCATGAGCGCGTCCGGCAGGTTCGCGCTCAGCATCGTGGGAATGATCGAATCGTAGGCAAGGCGCCCGTCCGGCCGGACGCCCGGCGCGGGGAAGAGGCGGGCGAAGCCGCCGAGGAAGTAGCAGCCGCCCGAGACGACGACCGCGAAGAGCGTCGAGATGACCGTGCCGCGCCGGATGGCCGTCGCGTCCGTGATCGAGTAGAACTTCCCCACCATCTGCGGCAGGCCCCAGGTGCCGAGCGAGGTGAGGATAACGACGCCGAGGAGACTCCAGGCGTCGGGTCCGAACCAGGTCGCGAACGCGCCGTTCACGGCGGGATCGGCGTCAGAGGGAACCGCCGCGAGGCCCTGCACCGCCGCGCAGAGGCCGCCCTTCCCGTTGAGGACGACGGCGACGACGGTCGTGATGCCCACGAGCATGACGAGCCCCTGGATGAAGTCGTTGATCGCCGTCGCCTTGTAGCCGCCGAGGATCACGTAGACGGCGGTGAGGATCGCCATCGCCCACGCGCAGTAGGCGTAGGGCACGCCGAAACCCATCTCGAAGAGCGTGGAGATGCCCATGTAGACGCCGGCCGTGTAGGGGATGAGGAAGACGAACGCGATGAGCGAGGCGGCGACGCGCAGGCCCTCGCTCCCGTAGCGCGAACCGAAGAAGTCCGGCATCGTGCGGCTCTGGATGTGCTGCGTCATGAGGCGCGTGCGGCGCGCGAGCACGAGCCAGGCGAGCATCGAGCCGATGACGGCGTTGCCGATGCCGATCCACGTGGAGGCGAGGCCGTACTTCCAGCCGAACTGCCCCGCGTAGCCGACGAACACGACGGCGGAGAAGTAGCTCGTGCCGTAGGCGAACGCCGTCAGCCAGGCGCCCACGTTCCGTCCGCCGAGGACAAACCCGTCGACGGACCGCGCATGCCGGCGGCTGTAGACGCCCACGCCGACCATGACGGCGAGGAAGAGGAGCGTGAGGAGGATCTTGACGGCCATGGGGGCGTTCCTGTGGTTTACGGAAGGTTGTCCGGGGGCTGCGGCGCCTGGGCCTGGACGGCGGTCACGGCGACCGTGTTCACGATGTCCTCCACCGAGCAGCCGCGCGAAAGGTCGTTGCAGGGGCGGGCCAGGCCCTGGAGGACGGCGAAGCACGTTGCGCCGCCGAGGCGCTGGGCGATCTTGTAGCCGATGTTGCCGGCCTGCAGGTCGGGGAAGACGAGGACGTTCGCGCGCCCCGCGACCGCGCTCCCCTTCGCCTTGATCGCGGCGACGGCGGGGACGAGCGCGGCGTCGAACTGGAGCTCGCCGTCCAGCGCGAGGCCGGGCGCGAGCGCCTGCGCGCGCGCCGCGGCCTGCCGCACCTTGTCGACGAGCGCGTGGGCGGCGCTGCCCTGCGTCGAGAACGAGAGGAGCGCAACGCGCGGCTCGGCGACGCCGCAGAGCGTGCGGGCGGTCTCGGCTGCGGCGACGGCGATGTGGGCCAGGCCCTCCGCGTCCGGGCAGGGGTTGACCACGCAGTCCGCAAAGACGAGCAGGCCGTCCTCGCCCAGGGACCGGTTCGGCGACTCCACGAGCATGCTCGATGAGACGAGCTTCATGCCGGGGCGCGTCCGGACGATCTGCAGCGCGGGGCGCAGCATGTCGCCCGTCGAGTGGACCGCGCCCGAGACAAGGCCGTCCGCCTCGCCCATCTTCACCATCATCATGCCGTAGTACATCGGGTCGGCGACGCGCGCGGCCGCCTGCGCCTCCGTGAGGCCCTTCGCCCGGCGGAGTTCATAGAGCGCCGCCGCGTACTCCGCCGCCCGCTCCCGCGCGAAGCCGCGCCCGAGGAGGATCGGCTCGGCAAGCCCCTCCCGCCGCAGGATCTCCGCCGCCGCGACCGTGCGCGGCTCGTCGCCCTCGGGCAGGACGATCCGCCGCGTCCGCGCCCGCGCCCGTTCCCATATCCGTTCCATCACGCCCATGCCGCGCCTCCTCAAAGCCCGATGTCGCCGAAGCCCTGCCACACGTCGCGGCCCGTGTAGGTGCGCGCCGCCGCCTCGCCGCGCAGCACCTTGAGGACGGCCCCCGCCAGCGCCTCCTGCTCCATCTCGCCGGGATAGACGCTGACCGGCGCGATGAAGCCGCAGCGTTTCTCGATGCCGGCGCGGATGTCGTCGAAGCGCAGCAGCCCGCCCGTGAGCAGGATGCCGTCCACCTTGCCGCAGAGGACGGCGGCCATCTCGCCGATCATCTTGCAGATCTGGTAGACCATCGTGTTCCAGACGAGCGTGGCCTTGCGGTCGCCCCGGTCGACGAGGGCGTGGATGGTGTCGGAGTTCGAGGTGCCGAAGAGATCGACGAAGCCGCCCGCGCGCGCGCACTTGAGCCGCACGTCCGCCGTCGAGTGCGCGTCGATGTAGTCGAGCAGCTCGAGGACGGGGACGGACCCGATGCGCGTGGGCGTGAAGGCGCCCTCGCCGTCCGCCCCCATCGAGGCGTCCACGATGCGCCCGTGCTCGTGCGCGCCCACCGTGATGCCGCCGTCGATGTGCGCGACGACGAAATTGCACTCCTCGTACCGCCGCCCCAGCTTCTTCTCCGCATGGTATTCGGCGACGGCCTTCTGGTTGAGGACGTGCGTGTGCGCGATGCGGTAGACGCCCTTGATGCCGGTGAGGCGGGCGAGCTCGCCGTATTCGTCCACGTTCGTCGAGTTGAGCGTGTAGGCGGGCTTGTGGAACGCCTGGCCGAGCTGCCAGGCGAGCATCACGCCGAGCTTCGCGGGATGGACCGACCCGCCGACGCCCGCCACCGTGTCGTCGTAGAGCCGCTGGTCGATCAGCATCACGCCGCCCGGCTGCGAATGGGCGCCGTCGCCCCGCCCCACGAAGGCGTCGATCGCGGCGGGATCGACGCCCGCGCGCCGCAGGGCGTCCATGATCACGGCGCGCCGGAACGGAATCTGGTCGTTGACGTGGGGGAACTGAAGGAGGACGGACGCGTCGTGGAACAGGTTCTCCTCGAAGACGGACGCCTCGTCCTCGAAGACGCCCACCTTCGTCGAGGTGGACCCCGGGTTGATCACAAGTATTCTCTTCACGTTGGCACGTTCCTCATGCAGGTCAATGAATTGTGTAGTTTAGCATCCGCCGCCGCGCCTGTCAGTACCCAAAGGACACCCCGCGGCGCCGGCGCGCGCGACCGCGTAGCCCGCCTCCAGCGCGAGCTGGCGATCGTCCGCGAAGTCCGCCCCCGGCGTCGTGAGGAGCGGCCCGGCGATGCCGGCCGAGACGCCCACGTGGATGGCGCGCGCCGCCGTCGCGTCGCCCATGTCGCGCCGCCCGCCCGCGAAGCGCAGCGGCGTGCGCGGGTTGACGAGGCGCAGCACGGCGATGCCCGTCAGGATCTCCTCTTCGGACAGGAACGGGCGCGCCCCAAGCGGCGTCCCCGGAATCGGATGCAGGACGTTGACCGGAATCGAGTCCGGCGCGATCGCCTTCAGCGCGAACGCGAACTCCACCAGCTCGTCGGGCGTCTCGCCCATGCCGAGGATGCCCCCGCAGCAGACCTCGAGCCCGAGCCGCCTCGCCGCCTGCAGCGTCGCCGCCTTCTCCGCGACCGTGTGCGTGGTGCAGAGCCGCGCGAAGCGCGACGGCGCCGTCTCGAGGTTGCAGTGGACGCGCGCGAGCCCCGCCGCCTTCAGCCGCGCGAGGTCCGCCTCGCCGACGAGCCCGAACGACCCGCAGCAGGCCAGGGACGTCTCCGCCCGGATCTGCCGGACCGCCGCGCAGAGCGCCTCGACGTCCGCCGCCGCAAGCCCCCGCCCGGACGTGACGAGCCCGAAGCGCACCGCGCCGTTCGCCTCCGCCTCCTTCGCCGCCGCCACGCACGCCTCGACGGACTTCAGCCCCCACGTGTCGCACGCCGTCTTCCAGTGCGCGGACTGCGCGCACCACTTGCAGTTCTCGGAGCACCGTCCGCACCGCGCGTTCAGGATCGCGCAGAAGTCGAAGGCCTCCGCCTTGAACGCCTCGGTGACCCGGTGCGCCGCCGCGAAGAGGTCGTCCTTCGCCGCCGTCCTCACAAGCCGCCGCATCTCCTCCGGCGTCGCCTCGCCCCCCGCCACGATCCGTTCGGCGAGGGCCCAGGCCGCGTTTTCATCATGTGCCATGTTCATGCCGTTTTCAAGACCCTTGAGATTTCCGCCGCCGCGCGGCGCAGCTGCTCATGCGTGTGGGCGCTCATGAGCGCGACGCGCAGGCGCGCCGCCCCGCGCGCGACGGTGGGGTAGCGGATCGCGGGCACGAGGAAGCCCGCCCGCTCCAGCGCCGCGCTCGCCGCAAGCGCCGCCCGCTCGTCGCCGACGCGGATCGGCACGATGGCGGCGTCGCCGCGCGCCGCGACGCCGAGCCGCCCCAGCTCCGCCACGAAGAACGCCACGTTCTCCCGCAGGCGCGCCACCCGGCCCGGCTCCGCCTCCAGAACCTCCAGCGCCGCCCGCGCCGCCGCCATCGCCGGCGCGCCCGGCGCCGTCGAGAAGATGAACGGACGCGACACGTTCCGCAGGTAGTCGACGAGGAGGCGCGAGCCGCACACGAAGCCCCCTTCCGATCCGAGCGCCTTCGAGAGCGTCCCCATCGCGATGTCGGGATGGCCGCACCCGAACGCCTCCGCAAGGCCCCGCCCCGTCGCGCCGACCACGCCCGTCGCGTGCGCCTCGTCCACCATCGAAAAGGCGTCGTGGCGGCGCGTCACCTCCAGGAAGCCCGGCAGGTCGAGCACGTCGCCGTCCATCGAGAACACGCCGTCCGAGACGGCGAGGCGGCGGCGGTGCTCGCGGCAGAGCCCCAGCTTGCGGTCGAGGTCCGCAAGGTCGCCGTGCCGGTAGACGAAGACGTCCGCGCCCGAGAGGCGGCAGCCGTCGATGATGGAGGCGTGGTTCAGCTCGTCGGAGAGGACGGCGTCCCCCTTCCCGACGAGCGCGGTGATCGCCCCCACGTTCGCCATGTAGCCCGTGCCGTAGACGAGCGCGGCCTCCGTGCCCTTGAAGCGCGCGAGCGCGGCCTCCAGCGCGACGTGCGGCGGCTGCGTGCCGGTCGTGAGGCGCGCGCCGCCCGAGCCCGCGCCCCAGGCGCGCGCCGCCGCGGCGGCGGCCTCCGCGACGCGCGGGTCGCGCGCGAGGTCGAGGTAGTCGTTCGAGGCGAGGACGACGAGCTCGCGCCCGTCCACCGTCGCCGTCGGGCCCGTCGGCGCCTCGAGCGTGCGGCACGTGCGCGCCAGGCCCGCCGCCTGCCGCGCGGCGAGCGCGGCGGCGAGGCCGTCGAAGCGGCATGCCGCCCGGGGCGCGGCGAGGACGGGCACGTCCGTCACGAGGACGGGCGTCTTCTCCAGGAAGCGGACCGTCTCCGCGACGCCCTCGCGCGACCCTCGGTAGAGGAAGATGCGCCCGCCGTTCGGGTCGCCCTTCTCCTTGACCACCGTGATGCGGCGGTAGCCGAGCGCGCGCGTCGCCACGTAGCCCGTCACGTAGTCCGGGTCGTCCGAGACGCAGATCTCCCCCACGATGCCGGGGGCGTGCTGCACCTTCGTCGCGAGGACGATCGCCTCGGCGTAGTGGTTCTTGCCGCCGGCTGTCCCCTTTTCGAGCGACGCCGCGTCGTCCATGTACGTGGCGCGCACGCCGCGCGCCGGATCGGGGTCCAGCCGCTCCAGCGTGTCCGCATCGAGGAGCATCGCCCCGCGCAGGGCGTGGCTCTCGGCGAAGCGCGCGAGGATGTCGTCCACGCGCGCGATGCCCGCCTCCGCAAGGAGACGCGCCGCGACGGCGCGCCCCTCCGCCGCCGTCCGGACGACGTGCGTCGTCACCGCGAGCGCCGGCAGACGCCGGACGGGCCCCGTCTGCGCCTCGACCTTCAGGTTCACGAAGTCGGGCACGCCCTTCGCGTGCGCGAGCGCGCGTTCGACAAGGGCGGACGCGACCTTCGGGACGGACGGCGCGGGCACGATCTTCTCCGCGCCGGAGATGTGCTCCCCGCCGCGCGCCGCGCGCATCTTGACGGAGTAGAACGCCGCCGCCTCACTCATGGAAATCCCCCTCGGCGGGCGGCGGGCCGGGCGGCGCGGCGGCGAGGTCGAGGAGCGCGCCGACGATGCGGTCCACCGTCCCCGCGTCCGAGACGAGCGGCGGCATCGCGTAGATGAAGTTGCAGAACGGGCGCAGCCAGACGCCGTGGGCGCGGATGACGCGCTGGATGTCCGCCGGCGCCGGCAGGCGCGCGACCTCGACGACGCCTACGGCGCCGAGGACGCGCACGCCGCGCACGTTCGGCAGGGCGCGCGCGGGGGCCAGCCCCTCC
Source organism: Clostridiales bacterium CCNA10 (assembly GCA_963618935.1). Classification (GTDB taxonomy): domain Bacteria; phylum Verrucomicrobiota; class Kiritimatiellia; order RFP12; family UBA1067; genus RUG572. The sequence goes on from CAVEVC010000018.1 coordinate 10,055, forward strand.
GCGAACTGCCGCTCGATGCGCGCCGCCCGCGCGGCGTAGCCGCCGGCGGCGAAGAGGTCCAGCGACGCGCACGCCGCCGCGCAGGCGAGGGGATTCGCCATGTAGGTGGGGCCGTGCATGAACGCGGCCGGCGAACCGGCGGAAATCGTATCCGCCACCTTCTGCGAGGCGAGCGTGGCGGCGAGCGTGAGGTGGCCGCCCGTGAGCGCCTTGCCGACGGTCATGACGTCGGGCACGACGCCCGCGCGCGCGTGCGCCCAGCGGGGACCCGTCCGGTAGCAGCCGGCGGCGATCTCGTCGAAGATGAGCAGGATGTCGTGTTCGTCGCAGAGGCGGCGCATCTCGCGCAGATAGGCGGGATGGTAGAAGTTCATCGCGTTCGCGGCCTGGAAGACGGGCTCGCAGACGAGCGCGGCGATTTCGCCCGCGTGTTCCTCCACGACCCGGCGCAGCGAGGCGGCGTCGGCGGGGTCCCACGGCGCGTCCGGCGGGATGCCCGGCTTCTCGGCGAAGAAGTGGCGCGTCATGATGCCCTTGAAGAGCGTGTGCATGCCGTCGGGGTCCGAGAGCGCCATGCAGAGCGACGTGTCGCCGTGGTAGCCGCCCTTCAGGGCGACGAGCCGGTTCCGTTCGGGACGACCCTTCGCGTTCTGGTACTGGACGGCCATCTTCGCCGCGACCTCGACGGAGATCGAACCCGAATCGGCGAAGAAGACGCGGTCCAGGCCGGGCGGCGCGAACGCCGCCAGCTTCTCCGCGAGCGCGATCGCCGGCTCGTGCGTGAAGCCGCCGAACATGACGTGCGAGAGGCGTTCGGTCTGCCGCCGGACCGCCTCGACGATGGACGGGTGGTTGTGCCCGTGCGCGACGCACCACCAGCTCGACACCGCGTCGACGAGCTTCTGACCGTCGTCCAGCTCGATCTCGACGCCCGAGGCCCGCTTCGCGAGGAGGACGGGCGGCGGATTGCCGAGCGAGGCGTAGGGATGCCAGATGTGCGCGCGGTCGTAGGCGAGCGGCGTCATGCGAAGATCTCCGAAAAGTCCACGTCGGGGTAGGGGCCCGCGAAGTCGAAGCGCGGCACGCGCACGACGACGGGCGGGAAGCCCCAGCGCGCGAGGTAGCGGCGCGTCGTCTCGGGCGTGTCGCGGTCGATGAGCGGGTCCGCCCCCTCGAACCAGTTGTGGACGACGCCCGCAACGGACATCCCGCGCGCCTTCGCCGCCTCCAGGGAGAGGAGCGTGTGGTTGATCGAGCCAAGGCGCCCGCACGTGACGAGGATGAGCGGCCAGCCCCGTTCCGCCGCGTAGTCGACGGCAAGGCGGTCCTCCGTGAGGGGCACGTCGAGGCCGCCGGCGGATTCGACGAGCACGAGCTCGTGCCGCGCGGCGCAGGCGTCCACCGCGCGCGTGATCGCCGCGAGGTCGACCGTGCGGCCCTCCAGCCCGGCGGCGAGGAGCGGGGAGGATGGGAATTTGAAGATCTGCGGCGCGGTGAGGCCCGCGCCGTCCTCGGGGAAGCGCACGCCGCCGCAGATGAGGCGGTGCGCGTCGATGTCTTCCGAATGCCCGTCGTTTCCCGTCTGCACGAGCTTGACGGTAATCACGTCGCGCCCGGCGGACGCAAGCGACCGCGCCATCAGCCCCGTCACGGCGGTCTTTCCGATGCCCGTGTCGATGCCGGACACGAAATAGACGTTCTTCCTGCTCTCTGTTCGTCCGCTCACGCGCGCGCTCTGCTCCTCTGTGGTCTCCATTGAGCTGAATAGTATACTCTTTTTTTGACCGCTCACGGGAGCGACTGGGGACCGCACACGGGAGGGTCGCAACTTGTTGCGACCGGGCAACGCGGAGATTCGGACGCAACAAGTTGCGTCCCTCCCGCTGCGCCCTCCACGGGAATTGTGCTATACTGCCGCGCGATGGACACCCTCACGAAAGAGCAGCGCAGCAAGGTCATGGCGCGCATCCGGTCGCGCGACACGAAGCCGGAGGTCCTCGTGCGGAAGCGGATCTTCGCCGCCGGATGGCGCTTCCGCACCTGCGACCGACGCTACCCCGGCCACCCGGACGTCGTGGTGCCCCGCGCCCATGCGTTCATCGAGGTGCGCGGCTGCTTCTGGCACCGCCACGGCTGCGCCGTCAGCACGATGCCGAAATCCAACGTCGCGTTCTGGACGGCGAAGTGGGCACGCAACGTCCGGCGTGACCGGCGGCACGAGGCCGACTGGAAGGCCCTCGGCTGGAACGTCATCCTCGTGTGGGAATGCGCGCTCCGGCCCGTCCGGCGGGAGGAGACGCTCGCGCGCATCTGCCAGGCGCTCGACGCCTGGGCGGCGGAGGGCCCGCGCCGGATCCCCCACCGCCTCGTGCTGCCGCGCACGCCCTAGCGCGCGCTCACAGCCCGGCGAGCGTCCAGCCGTCGCGGTAGGCGCTCTTCAGGAGCGCGTTCGCGTCCGGCGCGTCCTCGAAGCGGCCCTGGGCGGCGTTCCACGTGAAGCGGCGGCCGGGCAGCTGCTCGCACACGCCGCCCATCACGACGCTCTCCATCATCCACGTCGACCAGTCGAAGGAGCTGCGCGTCGCGCCGCCGCCGCGCGCCACCTGCTCCGCGAACTGGCGGTGGTGGCCCGGCTCGCGGCCGAGCTTCGGCGGCTTGATCACCGTGCCGTCCCGCAGCAGCGCCATCGGCGCGGAGACGTGCGGGGCGAGGATCCAGCCCTTCTCGCCCTCGATCACGCGCCCCTCCGGCGCGCGCGCCTTGAGCGGCGTCTTCGCGAACAGCGCCTCGTATTCGGCAGGCGGCAGAAAGGCCGCCGGCACCGTGGGGTCCTCCTTGATCCCCGAAAACCATTCCATGCGGAACGGACGCCCGCCGGAGGCCGCCACGCCCGGAAACTCCCAGGTGATGTGCGAATAGCGCGGCCAGGCCTTCTTGTAGACGGGGTCCGTGCGGACCTCGGGGTCGACGACGGCCTCGACCGTGCGCGGGGCCGCCGAGCCGAGCCCGAGGCCGATCCACGGCGCGCTGACGACGTGGATGCAGAGGTCGCCAATCCAGCCGGACCCGTAGTCGCGCCACATGCGCCAGAGCGTGGGATGGTAGTTCTTCGGGCGGTAGTCCGTCATCGGCGCGGGGCCGACCCAGCCTTCCCAGTCCAGGTTCGCCGGCACGGGCGCGGGGGCCTCCAGGACGCGCCGCCCGCGCGAGGCGCCGTTGCGCGTCGAATAGAGGCACACGCGCGTGACGGGGCCGATCACGCCCTGCTGCAGGAGCGCGACGATCTGGCGGTCGCCGAGGCCGGAGGCGAACTGCGTGCCGAGCTGCGTCGTCACGCCCGTCTCGGCGGCGAGCCGCCGCAGGACGCGGCACTCGTCCAGCTTCTTGCAGAGCGGCTTCTGGCAGTAGACGTGCTTGCCGCGCCGCATGGCGTTCGCGGAAATGATGGTGTGCGTGTGGTCCGGCGTCGAGACGTTCACGGAGTCGATCCGGTCGCCCTCCGCCGCGAGCAGCTCGCGCCAGTCGCGGTAGACGCGCGCGTTCGGCAGCAGCTTCTTCGCCTCCGCGAGGTAGTTCGCGTCCACGTCGCAGACGGCGACGACGTCGAGGAGGTCCTTGAACCCCGCAAACGTCCGCATGTCCGCCCCCGCCATGCCGTGCGTGCCGATGCAGGCGTGGCAGGCCTTGGCGTTCGGCGAACGCGCCGAGACAATGGCGGGGAAGCCGAAGGCGGCGCCGGCCGCCAGCGACGAGGCGAGGAATTCGCGTCTCTTCATCGATCTTCTCCTTTTTGCCGCCTGCTTCTAATTCTTCCGTCCCATGCCGAAGAGCTTCAGCGCCGCGCGGAAATCGGCCGGCAGCGGCGCGTGCGCCCGGATCGACTCGCCCCGGCGCATCGGGTCCGGGAGGACGAGCGCGGCCGCGTGGAGCATCTGGCGCGGCACGGCCATGAGGCGCGGGTCGCGCGCGGACTTGAGGCCGAACGTGCGGTCGCCGACGATGGGGAAGCGCACGCCCGCGAGGTGGCGGCGGATCTGGTTCGTGCGGCCCGTCTCGATGCGCACGCGCAGGAAGGAGGCGTCGGGCCCCGCCGCCTCGCGCGTGACGAGCGAAACGGCCGGCTGGTCGTCGAGCGGCGCGTCGATCCTCTGGTGCGCGTAGGGGAAGCTCCCCACGACGATGGCGGCGTAGGTCTTCGCAATGCGGCGCGTCTTGAAGACCTCCACGGCGGCCTGGTAGGCGGCAAAGGTCTTCGCGAAGAGCAGGCAGCCCGTCGTGTCGCGGTCCAGGCGATGGACGGCCTGGAGGTTCGGCTCCTTGAGCTGCGCGCGGAGGATGGCCTCGACGGACTTCGGGTCTCCGTTCGCGAGAATGCCGGCGGGCTTGTCGGCGACGACGTAGTCCGACGTCTCCACGAGCACGCGCACGTGCCGCCGCTCCGCGGGCGCGGGCGCCGCCTTCGCGCTCCCCGCCTGGCGGCGCGCGGCCGCGACGACGCTGCGGGGAATCTCCACGGCGTCGCCCGTCCTGAGCGGATGGTGCGCGATCCACACGCAGCGGCGGTTCACCCACACGCTTCGCCCGTCGATGACGGCCTTGGCGGCGCGGCGGGACAGCCCGAGGCGCGCGGCGAGGACGTCCTGCAGGGACTTCCCGGCATCGGGACGGTTGACGGTCAGCACTTCGACGTTCGCTGTAAACTTTGGTGCGGTTCGCATGTCTTAAAACCTGATGATGGCCTCCACGATGTCCACGTCCCTTTCAGACCTCTTCGCAGAGCGCCACGTCGCCGCCGTGGAAGACGAGGACGATGCGGTGGAGCG
>CAVEVC010000019.1:0-17373 GCA_963618935.1 Clostridiales bacterium CCNA10
CTTCTGCTGGCGCTCGCGCTCGGCCTCTTCGCGCCGCAGGGGGCGGAGGGGTATCCCGTCATGGGCAACGACCGCATCCTCCTGATGAACAACGACGCCCGGTGGGGCGCGTCCGTCACCGCCCAGGGCTACTACGACACGAACACGTCGGCCAAGACGTACTGGGTCCATGACACGACGTCGCCGGGCTTCGCCCCCAACCTGCTGAAGGGCGTGAACCACACGCTGTACCGGCAGGACGGGACGGCGCTGTGGCGGCTCGTCAACTGCCGCGCGGGCAGCGGCACGGTCGTCGGCTCGACGGCCCGGAACTACATCCCCTGGAGCACGGTGGCGAAGTCCATCATCGACGACTCGACCAATATCCCCGTCACGTCGGAGGGGGCCAAGGGCGTCGCCTCGGTCATCCTGCGGAATTCCAGCGCGGCGTGCGTCTATTCCCCGTATTACGAGGAAGGCATCGGCACGATCTACTTCGACGCCGTCAACGCCTTCGTGAACCATGTGACCGGCGAAATCGCCCTGGAGGTCGCGACGAACGCGACGCAGGCGGCGCAGGCGGAGGGGAAGACCCTCAAGGACGCGGACGACGACCCCGACGTGGCGGCGTGGCGGGCCTGCCCGTTCGACCTCTTCACGGTGGCAGACAGAACGACCGTCGCGCCGCAGGCGACGGGCGTGACGAACGCGGTGCTGGCCTCCACGGCGACGCAGGACAAGTTGTTCTACCGCGTGCGGGCCCAGCTGAACCACTACGGGCCGATCCGCTTCAGGATCCGGCGCGTGGACCAGACGAGCGGCAACCTGGACACGACGGGCCTCATCCTGCTGGACAACATCATCGCCTCCTATCCGCCGATGACGTTCCGGCTCAACCGACATGGCGGGGACTACGACGCGCAGCTGGGCGGGACCGACGTGGTGGGCTGCATGGGGGACTTCACGTCGCCGCTCGTTTCGCAGGGCCAGCAGGGCGTCAGGGGGCGGGCGTGGGTGGAGGCCGTGACGAACTCGGCGGCGGCGGCGTCCATGACGCTCACGAACCCGCGGATCGTCTGGCGCTGGCGCTACCTCAACCAGAAGGTGTCCGAGGCGAAGACCCTGCCGTTTTCCAAGGCGACGTATTCCCGTGCGGACCTGGAGGCGGCCCCAGACCTTTTCACGACGGCGGCGCTGCCGCTCGACGCGGGGGTGGGCGACATCGAATACTTCTTCGTCGCGGAGCAGAGCGCCCCGTGCTACGTGCTGAGGGACTACGCGCTGAGCAGCGTCTACTACGGCGACGGCTGGTCCGAGGCGATCACCGCCATCACCAACCGGGCCGACTACGTCGACGAGACGCCGGCGGGGGGGCATGACTACTTCGTGCGCATCCGCGAGGCGGAGAGCCCGTGCGAGTGGGTGAAGCTCTGCACGTCCGTGACGACGAACGGGACGGCGGGCGTGCGGCGCGAGGACATCCGCATGGAGCTGGTCGGCACGAACACGTGGCGATACTGCTACTACGTGCCGACGAACGCGGTGGGCGAGACGCTGCGCTTCCACTTCGAGGGCAAGAAGCTCGTCCAGGACCCGGCCGACCCGTTCAAGTACGCGGCCACGACGAACGTCTGGACGAGCGGCCTTGCCGCCGTGCCCTCCCTCCCCTACACCTCCGTGGCGGGCGTGGGCGCCGGCGGCGACGTCGCGGTCACGCTCGACGGCGCCGGCACGCACCTCGTCATCGAGTTCAACGACGACCTCCTGAGCTACAGCGTCAGCCACGGCACCTACCAGAACTTCAACGCCTGGACGGACGCCCTCGTGGGCTACCGCGGCAACGCGAAGTACGACGAGGAGAACCCCACGAACGGGGCCTCGGCGACGGGCGTCTCCGACGCGAAGACGAAGTTCACGGCGGAGATGGCGGGCTGGTCGCCGCAGGGCTACTCCGACCCGTTCTGGACGGAGGACTTCAACACGCACGACTTCGAGACCTTCCCGCTCTACACGCCGTTCGACACGACGACCACGCCGCTCAACGGCTGGGAGGCGGGCCACGGCCAGTGGATCCGTGGCGTGCGCGGCTCCGCCGCCGCGGCGGCGGCGAACGAGGAGGTCGCCCTGCAGCTGGAGGGGCGCGGCCAGGGCTACGTGGCGCTCGACAAGGACTCGAACATGCCCGCCGGCGTCGGCACGGTCTCCTTCGCCGCGCGCGTGGCGCAGGAGCCGCGCTTCGACGACTTCGCCGTCTACGGCGACGGCACGATGCTCACCGACTACGCGATCAGCGCGCAGGTCACGATGAGCCGCGAGCGCTCGTCGAACCGGAACCCGACCGACATCTCGCCCTCCCAGCCCTCCGTCTCGTTCGTCGCCCGCTACCGCGAGAAGAAGGGCTGCTACGAGTTCCGCGTCTCGCGCACGGCGAGCGACCAGCTGACCTGCGCGCTCTACAAGTGGCTGCCCGGCTCGAGCGGCATGGCCGCGCACCTGCTCGCCTCGAACGTGGTCACGAGCGCGGGGGCGCAGTACGCCTTCCCCGGCCCGGGCCAGGTGCAGCTCTCCAACTTCCAGAACATGCTCGTGCCGGAGGGGACCGAGGACGTCAACCGCACGTGGACGTGCGCCTACCTCTTCGTCTTCAACAAGGGCGACGGCTCCGTCTACATCAAGTGCGCGCTCTCCTCGGCCCGCAACAACTCCGTCATCAGCGCCGACAAGGCCAACCTCAAGGACGTCCTCGTCTACACGGACGCCTCCTCGCCGCTCCTGAAGGGCTCCTACGGCGTCGGGTCCACGGACTGCAACGCGGCGTTCGGCGGCATCCTCTACCATCTGCCCGCCGACGCGGGCGACTACTCGGCCGGCATCGACTACACCGGCACGATTCAGCTGGGCACGATCGCCGCGGGCGACTGGGCGTTCTACGCGGACCGCTGGCGCCAGATCCCGTCCACCGAGAGCAACTGGGGCGCCTCGGGCGCGCTGGGCGCGACGATGCCCACGAACCAGACGATCCGCCTGCAGTTCAAGGACGACGCGAACGGCTGGTTCGACAGCGGCTACGAGACGGCCGTCTCGAGCTTCAGCACGAACCGCTACGAGTTCGCGCCGTGCGTGTCGCCGGACTACAAGGTGCGCCTCGTCACGGGCGGGCGCACCTACGACGAGGTGCGCACGGACGTGGTGGTCGACGACGTGGAGATCACGGCGTGGCGCGCGGCCGACTTCCCCACGCTCGCGAACGCGGGCACGTATGGCCAGGGGAGGCAGTGGGTCTACACGGCCGGCACGGTCGAGAGCGCCTTTGCCGTCACGGGGCCGGGCGCGCCGGCGGTGGCCGAGGCGGGGACGAACGGGTATGCGTTCACGTTCAGCACGGCGGGCGTCTACACGCTCGTTCCGCAGATGGACATGGAGATCGACCGGATGCTCCTCGTCGGCGGCGGCGGCGCGGGCGGCTGGACGCTCGGCGGCGGCGGCGGCGGCGGCGGCGTGCGGGACATCGACCTGAGCACGAACGCCGTCCTCCTCGCGAAGGGCGTGCCGGTCTACGTGACGGTCGGCGGCGGCGGCGACAACTACTTCGTGAACAGCAACGACGGGCAGTACTGGAAGACCGGCGGCAGCGGCGGCGCGTCGTCCGTCGTCTTCAGGGACGCCAACACGGGGCGCTCGACGACCTACGAGGTGAAGGGCGGCGGCGGCGGCGCGGGCTGGGGCGGCGCGGGCACGAGCGGCCAGGCGACGGGCGGCGGCGGCGCGCAGGGCGACAACAACGGCTACCGCTTCGCGCGCGCGACGGGCACGGCGGGGCAGGGCAGCAGCGGCGGGCGCGCCTACGGCGACCGCGCGGGCGGCGGCGGCGGCGCGGCCCTCGACGAGACGGGCCTTGGGCAGGACGGCACGGCCGAGAAGGACGGCGCGGGCGACGGCGGCGCGGGCCGCGCGAGCGACATCACGGGCGAGGTCGTCTACTACGGCGGCGGCGGCGGCGGCGGCGGCGGCGACGGCGACAGGACGCCCAATTCCGCCTTCGGCGGGGCCGGCGGCAAGGGCGGCGGCGGCACGGGCCTCGACGCGCGGGCGCAGAGCCGGACGGAGGACACCCTCAACGGCGTGGACGGCCTCGGCGGCGGCGGCGGCGGCGGCACGCACTCCGGCGCGACGGGCACCCAGGCGGGCGGCAAGGGCGGCTGCGGCGCGGTGATCCTGCGCGCGCGGAACTCGAGCATGATCTGCACGCTGCAGCCGGCGCGCGGCACGGCGGAGACGGCGATGGGCCTGCGCTCGCCCTATCTCGCCGAGGGCCTCTCGATGTTCAGCTTCAACTACGCGAACGCGGACACGAACTGCGTGCTGCTGCTGCAGGGCTGCATCGGCACGAACGGCGTCACCACCGGGCGCATGCAGGGCCTCTCCAGCATGACCGCGTCCCTGACGCGCGAGCCGCCGGCCACGGACAACCTCGAAAACGCCAGCTGGTCCACCCTCGCGACCTTCTCCTTCAAGGGGCTTTCCGAGAAGGACCTGCTGTCCGGCACCCGCACGCACTACATGAGCCTGCGCGCGCCGGCGCTCGGCTTCCTGCGCCTCGTCGTGGCCCCCGAGGTCATCGCGCAGTCGCTGGCGGACGAGGGGCCGGGCCGCGACGTCGACTACGGCCGGATCACGGTCACGCGGATCTCCTGCTACAACGAGCCCGCGCTCGACCTGCGCTCGTGGTGGGGGTGGAACCTCCACACCGAGGGCTGGAACACGGACGACAAGCAGTACGCCTACCTCTTCGACTCCCCCGACGGCCTCTCCGGCTCGCTGAACTTCTCGTCGAAGAGGCTGGAGAACGAGACCGCCGACGCGCGCGGCATCGGCCTTTCGCAGCCCGACCTGGAGGCCGAATACGCGGAGAACAACGCCTTCGTGCAGAGCCCGCCCCTCACGAACGGCATCGGCACGGTGACGTTCCGCGCCCGCACGTTCACGACGAACCAGGCGCAGAGCTCCTACGTGACGCTCTTCGGCACGAGCGAGCCGGACTCCTACCAGGTCGACAACCCGCAGGACTGGACGGCCCTCGCCACCTACGAGATCACGAACACGACGTACCAGACGTACCGCTGGTCGACGACGGACGACAACACGAAGATCCAGGCCATCCGCCTGGAGGTGGCCGGCTCGCGGCACGGGCGCGTCCCCGGCAGCCCGGCGGCCTGGGAGAAGCCGCCCGTGACGCCGATCCAGCGCGTGTGGCTGGACGAGATCACGGCGAGCGAGCCGATCGTGCCGCGCCTCGTCTTCCGCGACGTGCGCCCCTTCCGCTCGCACATCGGCGACATCCCGGCCTCCCCCGTTGCGAACGTGGGCGACCTCAGCGAGCAGCCGATCCTCGGCGAGAGCTGGGGCGTGCAGGCGACGGTGGAGCCGCAGCAGATGAGCGACGAGCTGGACGCGGAGAGCGTCGTCGTCTACGCCGCCTTCTACCGGGGCGTCTCGCCGTGGGGCTACGAGCAGTGGAAGGGCCGCGACGGCGCGATCACGGTGCAGCTGGAGAAGGTCTCCTCCAACCTCGTCTTCCGCAGCACCTACAACAACGCGGCGAGCGTGATCGGGCCGGACATGACGCCGGCCGGGACCTTCCCGAACAACGTCTGGCAATACTACCTGTGGGCGGAATACAAGGACCGGCAGGGCATCGCGCACGTCCACGGGCTCGACGCGGCGGAGTGGGCCCCGCCGAGCTGGTTCTACGGCATCAAGAACCTGAACGAGACGTATGGCGCGAACCTCGCGAACCGCTTCGCGGGCTACACGATCCTCGACACGATCTCGCCGCAGCGCGCGTGGCTGAACGAGGTCAACATCTGCGACACGGGCGCGACGGCCGACTATGCGGGCCAGTTCATCGAGGTCGCGGTCCCGCAGGGCGCGGACCTCACCGACTGGCGCATCGACCTGCTGGACCGCAACGTGAAGCGCGGCACGATCGCCCGCTTCGGCAGCGGGAACGCGCTCGTCACCATGAAGACCGGCGCGCGCCCCGGCGTCGATTCGACGAACCACTACGCCTTCCTGGCGCTGCGCAGCCCGTCCGCGCTCGCCCAGGGCGGCGTGCCCGAGGCGGACGGCTCCTGGCTGCGCACGCCGACGGACAGCACGGGGCGGGACAGCGTCTCGCTCTCCCTCGTCGACGGCAACCTGCGCTACTACGAGGCCTACGGTCTTGCGCTCGTGCGCCCGAGCGGCGTCATCGAGCACCAGGTCGTCTTCCAGGGCACGAACACCTACCTCGGCGGCCCGCTCGAATACATCGCCAGCGGCACGAACCTGCTCGCCAAGGCCAAGGCGGCCGACGGCGACGACTCGCACTGGTTCTACGCGGGCAGCGACATGGCCGGCGGCACGCTCGGCGTCTTCCGCAGCCACGGCGAGGACGCCTCCTGCTGGACGAACAACATGATTGCCACGGCGGCCGCCCTCAACCGCCTCGCGGACGGCACGCCGCAGGACATCGCCGCCGACTGGTTCCTCCAGCCGAACGGCACGAACGTGTGGATCTACGCGACGGCGCTGGGCGAGCACATCAGCCAGAAGGTGGGCGCCAACACGAACCGCTCCGCCGTGGTGATCATCCGCAAGGGCGACTCCACGAACATCGTCTACACGACCGCGCCGTGGTACCAGATCGGCGAGGTGAAGACGAACGACGTCGTGATCGCCGAGGCACGGGGGCGCGGCTCGCGCACGGACACGCCCGCGCACACCTACACGCTGCAGCTCAAGGACGTGCAGGGGACGGTCAACGTGACCGTCGACGAGGAGCCCGCCCAGGACGTGGTGGACGCCGGCCTGAGCCGCGACGACCCCTACTACAACGCGATCATGGCCTGGCTCGCCTCCTTCGGCGAAGACCTCGCGGGCATCCACCTGGCCGAGCAGTGGGACCTCGCGGACCAGAAGACGGGCGACCTCGACATCCGCGACATGTACTGGCTCAACATCGACCCGACCACGTCCGGCTGGGTGCTGAAGGCCGGCATGGGCGCCCTGGACGGCACGGCGGCCGTCGCCCCCGTGCCCTACGAGGACGCGGCGCTCGGCTCGCTCACGAACGTGCGCGTGGCCGTGACGATGATGATCACGAACCGCCTCACGAACGTGGGCTACAGGCCGGACCGCATCCAAGGCCTTGAGCCCGGCAGCAGCAGCTACGGCTACGGCGGCGGCGGCAACTGGACGAGCGCGACGTTCAAGGTCTGCGGCGCCCTGCAGAAGGACGGCGTGCGGGACACGTTCTACCCGCTGCGCTGGTTCGTGTTCGGCCCGGATTCCTTCGACGAGGACTTCACGGCGCGCATCGAGATCAGCGACCCGCACGCCAAGAGCTCCCCCGGCTACTACAACGGCTGGCACGACTACCCCGACATCCCGGTTTTCTACCGGTGGATGCTCAACGCGGAGCCGCCGGCCTACGACACCACCGAAATGCTCAAGGCCGACTCCACCTACCACTGAGGAGGCCGGGCAGGCGGGGCGGCCGCGCGGGAGCGCGGCGACTTGAAGGGATAATGCGAAAAGGTCAACATGAGCGACTACGATCACCGCGCCATTGAAGCGAAATGGCGCACCTACTGGCTGGACAACAAGACGTTCAAGACGGACGACGCTTCGGACAAGCCGAAGTTCTACTGCCTCGACATGTTCCCCTACCCCTCCGGCGCGGGCCTCCACGTGGGCCACCCCGAGGGCTACACGGCGACGGACATCCTCTGCCGCTACAAGCGCATGAAGGGCTACAACGTCCTCCACCCGATGGGCTGGGACGCCTTCGGCCTCCCCGCCGAGCAGTATGCCGTGGAGACCGGCACGCACCCCGCCGTCACCACGCAGAAGAACGTGGACCGCTTCCGCCGGCAGATCCAGGCGCTCGGCTTCAGCTACGACTGGGACCGCGAGGTCAACACGACCGACCCCAAGTACTACAAGTGGACGCAGTGGATCTTCGAGCAGCTCTACAAGAAGGGCCTCGCCTACGTCGCCGAAGTGCCGGTGAACTGGTGCCCCGCCCTCGGCACGGTCCTTGCGAACGAGGAGGTGATCGACGGCCGCTCGGAGCGCGGCAACCACCCCGTCGTCCGCCGCCCCATGCGCCAGTGGATGCTGCGCATCACCGCCTACGCCGAGAAGCTGCTCGCGGGGCTGGAGACGCTCGACTGGCCCGAGGGCATCAAGGAGATGCAGCGCAACTGGATCGGGAAGTCCGAGGGCGCGCTCGTGGACTTCAGGGTGGCGAAGGACGGGGCCGGAACGGACGGGGCCTCGGGCGGCCCCGAACCCCTGCCCAAGGATGTTATTACCGTTTACACCACCCGCTGCGACACGCTCTTCGGCGCGACGTACATGGTGCTCTCGCCGGAGCACCGGCTCGTGGAGAAGTGGCTGGCGGACGGCACGATCCGGAACCCGGACGCCGTGCGGGCCTACCGGAAGAAGGCCGCCTCCAAGAGCGACCTGGAGCGCACCGAGCTGAACAAGGAGAAGACGGGCGTGCGGCTGGAGGGCGTGAAGGGCGTCAACCCCGTCAACGGCGAGGCGCTGCCCCTCTTCATCTCCGACTACGTGCTGGCGACCTACGGCACGGGCGCGATCATGGCCGTGCCCGCGCACGACGAACGCGACTTCGACTTCGCCAAGGTCTTCGATTTGCCGATCTACCAGGTCGTCGCGAAGGCGGGCGCGGGAGGGACGCAGCTTGCTGCGTCCGATACGGCGCGCGTCCCCTACACGGGCGAGGCGGCGTTCACCGACATCGCGACGGGCGTGCTGGTCAACTCCGGCTTCCTGAACGGCCTTTCGGTGGACGACGCGCGCAAGGCGATGGCCGCGTGGCTCGCCGAGAAGGGCGTCGGCCGGGCGAAGACGCAATACAAGCTGCGCGACTGGCTCTTCAGCCGCCAGCGCTACTGGGGCGAGCCGTTCCCCGTCATCCACTGGGCGGACGGCACGCAGTCGCTCGTCCCGGAGGAGGACCTGCCGCTCACGCTGCCGGAGCTGGCGGACTACAAGCCCACGGGCACGGGCGAGCCGCCGCTCGCGAAGGCGGCGGAGTGGATCCGCGTCGTCGACCCGAAGACGGGCCGGACGGGCATGCGCGAGACGAACACGATGCCGCAGTGGGCGGGCAGCTGCTGGTACTACCTGCGCTACATCGACCCGCACAACGACACGGCGTTCGCCGACCCGGCGCTGCTGAAGAAGTGGCTGCCGGTCGATCTCTACGTCGGCGGCGCGGAGCATGCCGTGCTGCACCTCCTCTACGCGCGCTTCTGGCACAAGGTGCTCTTCGACCTCGGCCTCGTGCCGACGAGCGAGCCCTTCCAGAAGCTCGTCAACCAGGGCATGATCCTCGGCATGGCGTACAGGAACAAGCGCGGCGTCCTCATCCCGATGGACCAGGTCGTGTGGAAGGACGGCAGGCCGTTCGGCCCGAAGGAGCTTGCGGACGAGGCCGCCGGCCGGCCCGCCGACGCCGAGCTGGAGGAGCTGGCGGAGTTCCCGGCGAAGATGTCGAAGTCGCTCAAGAACGTCGTCAACCCCGACGACGTGGTCCGCGACTACGGCGCCGACGCCCTGCGCCTCTACGAGATGTTCATGGGCCCGCTGCAGGCGGTGAAGCCCTGGAACACGAAGGGCGTCGACGGCGTCTACCGCTTCCTCAAGCGCGTCAACAAGATGGTGACGGAGCAGCCGGTCGTGGACCGCGCGCCCACGAAGGCCGAGGCGAAGGCGCTGAACGCGACCGTCAAGAAGGTGGGCGAGGACCTGGAGGCGATGAGCTTCAACACCGCGATCAGCGCGATGATGGTGTTCGTGAACGCCTTTGCGGGCGAGGGGAAGGAGCTGCCGCGCGAGGCGGCGGAGAAGTTCGTCCTGTGCCTCGCCCCGTTCGCGCCGCACCTCGGCGAGGAGCTGTGGCAGCGCCTCGGCCACGCGGCGACGCTCGCCTACGAGCCGTTCCCGGCGTTCGACCCGGCGGCGCTCGTGGAGGACGAGATCGAGATCCCCGTGCAGGTGCTGGGCCGGCTGCGCGGGCGCGTGACGGTGCCCATGGCGGCGACGCCGGCCGAGATGGAGGCCGCCGCGCGGGCGAACCCCGACGTGGCGAAGTTCCTCGAAGGGAAGTCCGTCGTGAAGGTGGTCGCCGTGCCCAAGCGCATGGTCAACTTCGTCGTGCGGTGAGGGAAGGGGGAAGGAAGATGAAGAACGACTGCGTGTTCTGCGCGATCGCCGCCGGCGAGATCCCCTGCTTCAAGGTCTACGAGGACGACCTCGTGCTCGCGTACCTGGACATCAGCCCCTTCGCCGAGGGCCATACGCTCGTGATCCCCAAGGCCCACACGACGGGGCTCCTCGACACGCCCGCCGAGACGCTGAAGGAGGTCGTCGTGCGCGTGCAGAAGGTCGCCGCCCGCCTCAAGGCCGCGCTGCCGTGCGACGGGTTCAACGTCCTCCAGAACAACGGCGCGGCGGCGGGGCAGACCGTCCCCCACGTCCACTTCCACATCGTGCCGCGCGTCGGCGCGGCGGCGGGCGAGATCGCGTTCGCGAACCATCCCGGCGACCGAGAGGCCCTGGAGCGGCTCGCGGCCCGCCTGCGCTTCTAGCCATGGACGTCCCCGAGATCAGCTACGAGACCGAGGACTTCTCGGACATCCTGAAGAAGGACGCCCGCTTCGACAGCCGCGCCTACGACTTCATGCTGCGCGTCATCTCCGAGGCGGGCGAGGCCGCGAAGGGCCACGTCTCCGGCCAGGAGCTGCTGGGCTTCTTCCGCGACCTCGCGCTCGACGCCTACGGCCCGCTCGCCTACACCGTCCTCACGGCCTGGGGCCTCACGTGCTGCGAGGACGTGGGCGCCGTCGTCTTCAACCTCTACAACGCCCGCCGCATCGGCAAGACGGACCAGGATTCGCCGGCCGACTTCATCGCCGGCTTCGACTTCCGCGAGGAGTTCCTCGGCCCCTTCCGCGCGCCCTGACGGGGGCCGCCCATGCGCTTCGCCCTCTCCACAAACTGGAACTGCGACCGCCTCGCGGACGGCGCGGCCGTCGCCGACGAGGCCCTGGCCCTGGGCTTCGACGCGCTGGAGCTGGGCTTCCGCACGCTTCCCGAGCACCTGCCAGGCATCCGCAGCCGCCTCGCCCGGATGCCCGTCGATTCGGTCCACGCCTACTGCCCCGTGCCCATCGGCGCGCCGAGCGGCCACCCCGAGCTCCACCAGCTCGCGGACCGCGACGAGACGGAGCGCGCCCTCGCCCGCCTCCTCCTGAAGCAGACGATCGCCTGCGCGGCGGACCTCGGCGCAAAGGCCGTCGTGACGCACGCGGGCTACGTCGACCTCGACGGCCTCTTCGTCAACTGCTCCTCCGACGTGCTGAGGCGCCTGCTGACGGGCCCGGACGGCACGGCGGACGCGGCGCGCCCCGCCTACCGCGCCCATCTCGCGAAGGCCCTCAGGCGGCGCGCGGCGCGCGGGCGGACGCTGCTCGACGTCTTCGCCCGCGAGCTCGACGCGCTCATCCCCGACCTGGAGAAGGCCCGCCTCACGCTCGCCCTGGAGAACCTGCCGCGCCTGGAGGGGTTTCCGGACGCGGACGAGGGCGAGGCGCTGATGAAGCGCTTCGCGGGCGCGCCCGTGCGGCTCTGGTTCGACACGGGGCACGCGCGCGTGCGGGAATGCCACCTCTGGAGCGCGCCCGCCGCGGCGGTCGCCACGCGCCTCGCCCCCCACGTCTGCGGCATGCACCTGAACGACGTGCGGGACTTCCACGACGACCACCGCCAGCCCGGCTGGGGCGGCGTCGACTTCGCCGCGCTGAAGCCGCTCGCCGCGCGCGACGTCCTGCGCGTCTTCGAGCCGCACGCCCCCGTCACGTTCGACGAATTGAAGGCGTCCCTTGGGATGGTCAAAAAACTGTGGTTAAGTAGTTAAGTAGTTAAGTGGTTAAGTGGTTAAGTAGTTAAGTTGCTGAATGGCTGTGTTGTTAAATAGTTGGATTATTAAATAATGTAGCAGAGCCCGGACGCGACAAGCGCGTCCCTCCCGTTGCCCGCCCCTCGCCCTTCGCATTTAACTACTTAACCACTTAACTACTTAACGTGACAATGAATTGCCAACATTAGCCCATGAAGAAAGTTGCGATCTTGATTCCCGCGTATGAGCCGGACGGCGCGCTCGTCCGGCTCGTCGCGGAGCTGCGTCCGCTGGGCGCGCACCTCGTCGTCGTCGACGACGGTTCGGCGCGGCCCGAGGCGCGCGCGGCGTTCGCGGCGGTGCGGGGGCGGGTGGACGCCCTGCTCGTACACGGGGCAAACCGGGGGAAGGGCGCCGCGCTGCGCACGGGCTTCGCGTGGATCCGCGAGCATCTGCCGGAGGCGGAGGCGGTCGTGACGGCCGATGCGGACGGCCAGCACACGCCGGCGGACATCCGCCGCGTGGCGGAGGCGGCGCTGGGGCATCCGCAGGGGCTGGTGCTGGGCGTGCGCGCGTTTGCGGGGCGCGTGCCGCTCAGGAGCCGCCTCGGCAACGCCTGGTCGCGCGTGCTCTTCCGCCTCCTGACGGGGCTTTCCGTGCGCGACACGCAGACCGGCCTGCGCGCCGTGCCGCGCGCGCTCCTAGGGCGCATGCTCGCCCTGCCGGGGGACCGCTACGACTACGAGATGCGGATGCTCGTCGATGCGCGCCGCCATGCGGCGAAGCCGCTGCAGGTCGCCATCGAGACCGTCTACCTCGACGGCAACCGATCCTCGCACTTCCGTCCGCTGCGCGATACGGTCCTCACGCAGCGGGCCCTGTGGTCCGCGCGCCGTTGCCTGCGTCCGGCGGATGTGGTAGAATAGCGCGCATGAAACTCAACGCACTCATCCTGTTGGCGGCGGGCGCGGCGCTCGCCGGAAACCTCTTCACCGCCTCGGCGGAGACCACCTTCGCGCGCGACGCGCTCAAGCCGTACGTCGAGAACGGGCAGCTGCCGGGCGCGATCAGCGTCTTCGCGAAGCCCGGCGCCGAGGAGGTCGCGTGCGTGGGCTATGCGGACGTGGCGGCGAAGCGCCCGATCAAGATGGACGACGTCTACATGCAGTGCTCCCAGACGAAGGGCTTCTGCGGCGTGACGGTCGCCATCCTCGTGGAGGAGGGCAGGCTCAAGCTCGACGACCCCGTCTCGAAGTACCTGCCCGAGTTCGGGACGCTGTGGGTCAAGACGTCCGAATCGAACGGCGTGCGCACGCTCACGCGGGCGAAGAACGCGCTCACCGTGCGCATGGCGATGAACCACACGGGCGGCTTCCCGTTCGAGATCCCCGCCAAGCAGGGCAGCATCAAGGGCGGCGGCTGGTCGGGCGGCGCGCCCCTCCGCCAGACGGCGGCGATCGCGGCGGCGTGCCCGCTCCTCTTCGAGCCCGGCACGAAGGTGCAGTACTCGAACACGGGCATCGACATCGGCGCGGCGGTGACGGAGGTCGTCACGGGCAGGCCGTGGGAGGACTTCCTGAAGGAGCGCGTGCTGCTGCCGCTTGGGATGAAGGACACGGGCTTCTGGCCGACCGACGCGCAGCTCGCGCACCAGGTGGAGATGTATTCCTGCCGGAAGGACCAGCCGGCCGTCTACCAGCGCGAGGCGTCGATGCAGCAGCGCCCGTACAACGGCCGCCACGTCTTCGCCTCGGCGGGCGCGGGGCTGTGGACGACGGCGGCGGACCAGCTCAAGTTCTACAAGATGCTGATGAACCTCGGCAAGGGCGAGAACGGCGTGCGCATCCTCAAGGAGGAGACGGTGAAGAGCCTCCTCGCCGTCTCGTCGCGTCCGAAGGGCATGGGCGGCTACTCGCTCGGCCTCTCGGCGCCGGAGACGGACAGCGAGGGCAGCTGGTTCGGCCACGGCGGCGCGTGGGGCACGAACTGCATGGTCAACTGGCACCGCAGGCAGCTCAAGCTCTGGGCCGTGCAGCTCACGGGCGGCCCGCGCCCCTGGGACGGCGCGCGCGAGAAGGCGGCGAACGCCTTCTTCAACGCGACGATCGACAACTCCGGGGTGAACGCCTACACGGGCCGCGTGAAGTGACGGATTGCCGCCGCAGGGCCGTTGTGGTAGAATGGGCGGCGTCAGGACACAAGGAGCAGACATGACAACGTATGACTACACGGGCGTCGTCGAATGGATTGGCGAGACGAAGGCCTTTGGCGCGAACGGCTTCACGAAGCGGGAGCTCGTCGTCGGCAACGACGTGGATTCCATGAACCGGTACCCGAACCCCGTCCTCTTCACCTTCAAGAAGGAGCGCTGCGCGCTGTGCGACGCGGTGAAGAAGGGCGACCGGGTCAAGGTCAACTTCACGATCGACGGCCGCCGCTGGGACGGCCCGAACGGGACGCGCTACTTCACGGACCTCACGGGCTGGAAGATCGAGACGCTGAACGGCGACGGATCCGCCGTCGAGCCGGTCCCCGCCCCCGCCGAGGCCCCGGCGATGGAGGCCTCCTCCGCGGCGGCGGACGATCCCGACGACCTGCCGTTCTGACGGTGAAGACCTGGGGGGACATCCTCCGGCTCGGCGGGGCGTATCTCGCGGGCCGGGGCGTGCCGGACGCGCAGGTCGCGGCGGAACTCCTGATGGCGCGGCTGCTGAAATGCGGCCGCGGCTTTCTTTCCCCCCGCCTCGCGGAAACGCCCTCCGAAGCCTACGTGGCGGCGATGCGGCGCGGCATGGCGCGCCTTGCGAAGGGCGAGCCGGTGCAGTACGTGCTCGGCGAGTGGGACTTCCGCTCGCTCACGCTGACGTGCGACCGGCGGGCGCTCATCCCCCGCCCCGAGACGGAGGAGCTCGTCACGCGCGTCCTGAAGTTCCTCCGCGCGCGTTTTGCGCCGCCCTCACAGACGGCCTCCCCGCCCCGCCCGCCCCTCGTCGTGGACGTCGGCACGGGGTCGGGCTGCATCCTCCTCGCCCTCGCGAAGGAGTTTCCGGGCGAGGCCGCGTTCCTGGGCATCGACATCTCGGCGGACGCCGTGGCGCTCGCGCGCGAGAACGCGGCGCGGTGCGGGCTCGCCGGGCGGGTGGCGTTCACCGTGGCGGACGGCCTCGACGACTTCGACGAGCCGGCGACGGTCGACGTGCTCGTCTCCAACCCCCCCTACGTCCGCACGGCGGACTGCGCGGCGCTCGACCCGCGCATCCGCGACCACGAGCCGATGAACGCGCTCGACGGCGGCCCCGAGGGGCTCGACTTCTACGAGCGCCTGGTCGGCGACGCCCTCAACGTCCTCCGCCCCGGCGGCGGCGTCTTCTTCGAGATCGGCGACGGGCAGGGCGCCGCGCTCCGGAAGCTCTTCTTCGACGCGGGCTTCGACGACGTCCGCGTCGAGCCGGACGACGCCGGCCACGACCGCTACGCGAGCGCCGTCCTCCCCTGACTCCCCGCCGCCCCCCGGCTCCCGCCGCCCTCCTTCCAACCTTTCAACTTTTCCACTTTTCCCCCTTGCTTTCCACCCAATAAAAGCGATAAACTATTTGCTCACTTTTTTGAACACACGAGGAGTAGACAGAAATGGCAGCTAAACCCTTCCCGCTTGACCATGTGCGCAACTTCGGCATCATGGCCCACATCGACGGCGGCAAGACGACGACGTCCGAGCGCATCCTTTACTATTCGGGCAAGAACTACAAGATCGGCGAGGTGCACGAGGGCGCCGCGACGATGGACTTCATGGTGCAGGAGCAGGAGCGCGGCATTACGATCCAGTCCGCCGCCACGTGCGTGATGTGGGGCGCCTACCGCCTCTCCCTGATCGACACCCCCGGCCACGTGGACTTCACGGCCGAGGTGGAGCGCTCGCTCCGCGTGCTCGACGGCGCGGTCGCCCTCTACTGCGCGGTCGGCGGCGTGCAGCCGCAGTCCGAGCAGGTGTGGCGCCAGAGCGAGAAGTACAAGGTGCCGAAGATCGCCTTCGTCAACAAGATGGACCGCGTGGGCGCGAACTTCTACGCCGTCATGGACCAGATGAAGAGCCAGCTCGGCGCGACGCCCGTTCCGATGGTGCTGCCGATCGGCGCCGGCGAGACGTTCAGCGGCATCGTCGACCTCATCTCGATGAAGGCCCTCCGCTACGACATGAAGACCCTCGGCAAGACGGTGACGGAGGAGGAGATCCCCGCCGACATGGTCGAAAAGGCGAAGGAGTACCGCCAGAAGATGGTCGAGAGCGCGGCCGAGCAGGACGACGCCCTCATGGAGAAGTTCTTCGCGGGCGAGGAGCTGACGGTCGACGAGATCAAGAAGGCCATCCGCAAGGGCTGCATCGCGCGCACGATCACGCCGGCGTTCTGCGGCAGCGCGTTCAAGGACAAGGGCGTGCAGCAGCTGCTGGACGGCGTGTGCGACTACCTCCCGTCCCCGCTCGACGCGGGCGCGGCCGTCTCCGCCGACGATCCCTCCCAGCGGCGCGAGCCGAGCGACGGCGAGCCGTTCTGCGGCCTCGCGTTCAAGATCATGAACGACCCGCGGTCCGGCGGCAAGATCACCTTCGTGCGCGTCTACTCGGGCACGCTCAAGCTCGGCGCCGAGCTGCTCGACTCCACGATCAACCGCGAGCAGCGCATCTCCCGCCTCTTCCGCATGCACGCCGCCAAGCAGGAGCCCCTGGACGAGGCGCACGCCGGCGACATCGTGGCGTGCGTCGGCCTCACCGAGACGCGCACGGGCGACACGCTCTGCGACCCCGAGCGCCCGATCACGCTGGAGTCGATCGACTTCCCGGCGCCGGTGATCTCCGTCGCGGTGAAGCCGCAGTCCCGCCAGGACAACGAAAAGCTCGGCGTCGCGCTCCACGCGCTCGCGATGGAGGACCCGACCTTCGTCGTCACCTTCGACCAGGAGACGAGCGAGACGATCATCGCCGGCATGGGCGAGCTCTACCTCGAGGTCATCGTCGACCGCCTGAAGCGCGAGTTCAACGTCGAGTGCGACGTCGGCGCGCCGCAGGTCGCCTACCGCGAGACGATCACCGTCCCGGTGGACAACGAGTACAAGCACGTCAAGCAGTCCGGCGGCCGCGGCCAGTATGCGCACGTCTGCCTCAAGCTCGAGCCGCAGGAGCCCGGCAAGGGCTTCGAGTTCGTCAACGAGGTCAAGGGCGGCGTCATCCCGACGGAATACATCCCGGCGGTCGAGAAGGGCGTCAAGAAGGCGCTCGAGTCCGGCCCTCTCGCGGGCTTCCCGGTCGTGGACGTCAAGGCGACGGTCTACTTCGGCTCCTACCACGAGGTCGACTCGAACGAGTTCGCGTTCATCACCTGCGCGATGCAGTGCTTCAAGCAGGCGTTCATGAAGGCGAAGCC
>CAVEVC010000020.1:0-18329 GCA_963618935.1 Clostridiales bacterium CCNA10
AGTTTACCGTGCCGGCGAACCAGGTGGAGGCGTTCCTCGCCGCGTTCACGGAAGAGGCCGTCCGGGCCGCCGTGTTGGCCGAGACGTGAACGGGGCCAGGCAACCGGCCATGACACAGGAACAGGATCTTCCGTTTGACGCGGTATATCCTAAATGGCGTCGCAGTTGACGATAGACGGTATCTGGCCCTTTCCGGTGAGATGGATCGTCGCTTGGCATCGCATGACCGTCGGCATGATACGGCGAAGCCGCAGGGAAGATGAAGGAAACCGGTCAAGAGGATTGAGGCGAAAGCCGTAAGGCATGAAAATCCATTCGCTTGAGACCTTTGGCGCGGCGGATGGACCGGGGGTGCGGTTCATCGCCTTTCTGAGCGGCTGCCCGTTCCGCTGCCGCTACTGCCACAACCCCGACACGTGGGCGAAGCCGCCCGCGCTTGAGGCGTCGGCGGACGACGTGCTCGCCCGCGCGCTCCGCTACAGGGCCTACTGGGGCGCGGACGGCGGCATCACCGCCTCCGGCGGCGAGCCGATGCTGCAGGCCGCCGAAGTCGCCGAACTCTTCGAGAAGGCCCACGCGGCGGGCGCGACGACGTGCCTCGACACGGCGGCGGGCTGCTTCCGGCCCGGCGACGCCGCGCAGGACCGCCTGCTGCGCGCGTCCGACACCGTGCTCCTCGACCTCAAGCTCTTCGACGCGGACGCCCACCGCGCGCTCACGGGCGCGGACAACGCGCCCGTCCTCGCCTGCGCCCGCCATCTCGCCGCGCTCGGCACGCCCGTCTGGATCCGCCGCGTGCTCGTGCCCGGCCTCACGGACGGCGAAGACGACCTCCGGCGGACGGGCGCCTTCATCCGCACGCTCCCGAACGTCCGCCGCGTCGAAGTGCTGCCCTACCACGCGCTTGGCGCCCACAAGTGGCAGGCGCTCGGCCTTCCCTACACGCTCGCCGCCGCCCGCCCGCCGACGGAGTCCGAGATCGCCCGCGCCCGCGCGCTGTTGACGTCGCCGGACACCGCGTAGATGGGCATTTGCATCATGTTCGGTGGCTTCTGTGCGTGAGATGTGCTATACTGCACGTCGCTTGCTGGAAAGGACAGGGCAATGACGCAATCGACTTTTAGCATCCGCCTGGATGAAGACCTGAAACGGGACTTCAGCCAGTTCTGCGAACATGTGGGCATGACAATGTCCACGGCGTTTGTCGTCTTTGCGAAGGCGGCCGTGCGGGAACGCCGCTTCCCGTTTGAGATCGGCGAGGGGTGCAGGAGGATGGACGCTTCGCGTTGTCGCGCGTTGCGGGCATTTGAGACCTTGCGCGCGGAGGCCGAACGCCGTGACGGCCCTGAGCCGACGCTTGATGAGATCAACGCCGAGATCTCGGCTGCGCGGGCAGAACGCCGTGCGCGGCAAAGGACGCGGGCGTGAAGGCGGTCATTGATACCAATGTGCTTGTTTCGGCGCTGTGGACGAAGCGGTCGGCGTCGCCGACCGTTCGGATCCTACGTGCCATTGCCGAAGGCCGGTTCACGCCGCTCTACGCCCCCGGCATGATCGCCGAGTATCGCGAGGTGCTGTCGCGCCCGCATTTTCGCTTCAATCGGGACGCCGTTGCCGAGATCGTCGACCGCATCGTCTCGATTGGCCTGCCGATCGTCCCGCTTGAATCGGACGAGGAGTTCCCAGATCCAGACGACAAAATCTTCTATTGCGTGGCAAAGGCCGAATCGGACGACGGCGCGCGGCTCGTGACGGGCAACCAGCGGCATTATCCGCCCGCCGCGTTCGTTGTCACGCCTGCGGAGTTCTGCGCGCTGATTGGGGCGTGACGCCGCCCGCGCGGCGTCAGCGGAAGATCAGGACGGTCGCAGGATTGCGGCGGTTGTCCTCGCCGAGGACGACGAGCGTGCCGTTTCGCACCCATCCTGTCCCCGAAACGTTGCGGACGGTGAGCGTGCCGCCGTTCAGGTCGAGGGAGGCCCCTGCCGTGAGGACGAGGTCCACCGTCGGCGCGACGCGCACCGCCGCGGGGTCCAGCGCCGCCGCGCCCGCCACGCGGAGGGCGAGGTTCCCCTCGAACGCGCCCGTGAAGCCCGCGAGCGCGCCCGTTCCGAGCGTGACGGTCGAGCGCCGGGCGGCGCCGTTCCGCACCGTGCCCGCCCCCGCCAGCGACGCGAAGGCCTGGTCGGACCCCGCAAGCTCGATCGTCGCGCCCTCGGCGACCGTGACGGCTGACGTGGCGGGGATCACGTTCTCCAGCACGGGGGCCTCCGGCAGCGCCACGCCCCACTTCGCGGCAAGGTGCCGCTCGATCTCCCCGCGCTCGTCGGCGCTGAACGTGCGGTCGTAGCAGACGACCTCCGCGATGTCGCCCCACCAGGTGCGGTTGTAGCGTGCGTCCCCCCAGTAGTTGCCGACCGCCGTCCCCGGGCCCGCAACGAGCGACTTGTTGAGCAGGAAGGCGCCCACGCAGGGCGTGTCGGCGGCGAAGGACGGCCCGGCGACGCCGTTGATCCACACGTCGCCGAACTCGCTCCAGTTGTCCAGCGCAAACGTGCGGCCGCCGTTGAGGCGCAGGCCGCTGTCGTGGCCGTTGATGCCGAAGAAGCCGGTGCAGGTCCAGTTGACGGGATGGCTGCCGGCGGGGACGCGGAAGACGGCGAAGGCGGTCTGGACGGCGACGGACGCGGAGGAGGCGAGCCGGTCGAGCGAGCCGTCGAAAAGGAGCGTGTCGCGTCCGTTGATCGCCCCCGCGCCGAGCTGGGGCAGCGCGGACTGGTCGCCTTCGGCGTTGGCGTTCGCCCAGGTGATGCTGCGCCCGTCGGCGTCCCGGACGGCCGTCACGTAGGTCGTGCCGTCGTGGACTTCCGTCGTGACGGCCCCCTCGGCGGAGGCGTCGAGATGCGCGGTCGCCGCGTCGGCGAACGGCAGGGCCTCGGCGGGCGGCGGCAGGCCGAGCACGAGCGTGCCCGCGTTCACGCGGGTCTCGCCGCCGTAGGCGTTCTCGGCCGTCAGCCAGGCGACGCCGGGGTCGTCCTTCACAAAGGACGCCGCCGCGCCGGCGAGCGCGCCCGACCCGTGGACGCGCCCCGTGAAGGAGACCGCGCCCGTGAACGTGACCGGGGCCGTGCCGGCGAAGACGATCTCGCCCGCGCCCGTCATGTCGTTCGGGAAGGCAAGCGGCTGCGTATTCGTGAAGCGCAGCTGGGCGCCCTGCGCGATCTCCACGGGGCCCGTCCCCAGGGCGTCGGGGGCGGCGCATTCCACGATGCCCTCGATCCGGGTGCCGCCCGCGTAGGTGTTGCCCGCGCCGGGGCGCACGGGGCCGGTGCCGGCGACCGTCAGACGCCCCGCCCCGGAGATGCCGCCCGTGAAGGCGAGCGCGGCGGCGCTGCCGCGCGCCCGCACGAGCGTGTCGGCCGCCAGCACGACGGGGCCGGAGACGGTCACGGCACGGTCCGCGCACAGCGCGCCGTAGTCCCCTCCGCGCGGGTTGCCGACCTGGACGATGTGGGTGGCCGCGTAGCAGCCGCGGCCCGCCAGCGTGAGCGCGTTCGGCAGCTCCGACAGGGCCGAGGTCTTCGGCACCCAGATGCCGCCGCCCATGCCGGCGCTGCCGTGGACGACGACCGGGCCGGCGGCGAACGCCCCCTGCGCCATCGGCTTCACGCAGAGCGCTTCGATTACCGTGCCGCCCGTCCAGGTGTTCGCGCCGTGGAGCTCGAGGTCCATGCGGCGCCGCCGCGAGATGCCGCCCGCGAACGTCACGCCGCCCGATCCCGTCATCGTGCTTGTGATCTTGTTCGCCCGCCATTCGTCGTAGGCGTTGTTCTCGCCGCTGAGCACGAGGCCCTCGGCGGCGCCGAAGTCGATCGTGCCGCCCTCGATCGACTGGTGGGGCGTACTGCTGCCGCCGCTCGTGCCGTTGAGCAGGATCGGCGCGTAGCCCGTGCCGTTCCCGACCGTGAGCGTGCGGCCCGAGCCGATCACGAGGCCGCCCGCGCCGGAGTTCCCGTTGCGGTAGCGCAGGTCAAGGCCGGCGACCTGCGCGTCGGCGGCCAGCGTGCGGGGCGTCGAGGCGATCTGCACAAGGCCGTCCGCGCCCGCCGTCGCCGGGTCGTCGGCGCAGGTCGCGCGGACGAATCCCTTCTCGGCGTCGTAGGTGAGGAAGGAGAACGTGGCGAAGTGGCCAGCGGCGTCGACGTAGGCGAAGACCGGCTGCGCGGGGAGGCCGCTTACGGAAAGGGGCATCGCGCCCGTCGTCTTGATGGTCGCCGTCTCGCCGGGGACCGTCGTCGCCGCCGGGGAGCCGAGCAGCAGCACGCCGCGGTTCCGGCGCACGAGCGGGCCGACAGCGAGGGCGGCGCCGGCGCCGGCGCTGCCGTAGGCGCCCAGCGAGGAGACGCCGTCGTAGGCGAGCGTGGCGCCCTCGGCGGAGGCGGCCGTGTAGGCGGCGGACGCGCTCACGTAGAGGCCGGCGTCGTCCAGCTCCACGGACGCGGTTCCGAACGGCGCCGCCGCGGCGAGGCCGTTTTCGCGGATGGCGCCGCCCGTCACGCGCGTGGGCCCGGTGTAGGCGGCGTCGCCGCGCGTGAGGAGGCAGCCGCGCCCCGTCTTGACGATGCCGCCGTCGGGGGCGTCCCCGCAGGCGGGGTCGTGGACGAGCGGCAGGTTGAAGAAGAGCGTGCCGGCCGCGGCCTCGTCCAGGGCCGTCTCAAGGCGGAGCCCGCCGGCGCCGACGTAGCCGGTGATCGCGTCCGGCTGGAACCAGGTGCCGCTGCTCGTCCGCGTCGACTTCAGGAGGCCGCCGTTGAAGTAGACGCGCCCGGCGAAGCCGTTGGGGAAGTTCTTTTCGATGTTGCTGGACTGGAGGTAGATCTCCCCGCCGACGAGCAGCGTGCCGCCGTCCAGCCGCAGGTCGCCGTGGTAGCCGAGGGTGTCGCCGCCCGTCGCGAAGCAGAGGCTGTCCACGTCCAGCACGGCGTCGTCGGCGATCCGGATCTGGTGGCTGTTGCCGTCGGACGAGATGCG
The DNA here is from genome assembly GCA_963618935.1 of Clostridiales bacterium CCNA10. Taxonomy (GTDB): domain Bacteria; phylum Verrucomicrobiota; class Kiritimatiellia; order RFP12; family UBA1067; genus RUG572. The sequence continues at coordinate 5,032 of CAVEVC010000020.1, forward strand.
GTGGTACTGGTAGCTCACGTTGCGCAGCTTCATGTAGGCATCTCCGGTCAGCTCGGCGCCCACGCCGCGCGCGTAGTTGGCGCGCGTGTAGGACTCGAGCACGCCGCCGCTCATGTGGTAGAAGATTTCGCTGCCGCCGCCCCTGTTCCAGGCGTTGTTCCAGCCGCTCAGCGGCGAGTCCGCCACGATGTGGCCGCCCGTCTGGTAGATCTGGCGCGCGCCGCCGCCCGAGAACTCCTTGTTGATGTGGAGGAAGCCGCCGTTCACGGTGAGGACCATGCCCGTGGACGAGCCGAGGGCGAGGTTCGTGGAGACGCCGCCGTTGACGACGAAGCGCGGGAAGGCATGCGACGAGGCGAGCGAGCCGTTCGTGAGGGAGAGCGCGTCGAACGTGAGCGTGTTGCCGTCCGCCTCGTCCGAGGCGGAGAGGAAGCTGACGGCGCCGTTCCCCGCGACGGGCGGCAGGGCGAGCGGCGCGACGTTGTTCGCGGCGAGGACGCCGCCGTCGGCCAGCCGGATCTCGCCCGCGGCGACGACGGCGTCCGCCTCCGCGTCCTGGCCGTTCCCGAGCTGGAGCGTCGCGCCGGCGGCGACGAGCGCGCCCGTGTTCGCGAGGAGCGCGTTCGTCGTGTAGAGCGTATCCGAGGCATGGACGAGCGTGCCGCCGCCGGAGGTCCGCCGCGCGCGGCCGCCGTCGGCGCGGATGTCGGCCCGCACGGTGACGGGCTGCCCCTCCGTGTCCTCCAGGCAGAGCGCCAGGGCGTCGGGGTAGACGATCCCCTTCGCGGCGAAGACCGTCCCCGCCGGATGGCCGGGCGCGAACTGGAGCGCCTGCGGGTAGCCCTCCGCCGTAGCGGGGATGGTGACGGCGCTCAGGCCCGCCAGCGCCTGGGGCCCCACGATGAAGTGCGCCTGCTCGACGGGGCAGGCCGCTGCGACCGTGGAGTTGCTGGACGCCACGACGAGGTCGGGCCGGAGGATGATCGAACTGGACCCATAGATCCGTCCCGTGAAGAGGTAGGGGCCGTCCTGCAGCGAACAGGTGAGGGCCGCGCCGTTGATGTTCGTGACGACGCCGGCGCCGCTGAGGCCGCCGATGACGTCCCCCCAGCTGTTGTTGAAGTTGGCGAGGCCGCCCTCGGCCACGTCGAGGCGGCCCCAGTTCACCAGCCAGTTGAGCGTCTGGACGTCCAGCGTCGCCCCAGAGGCGACGTGCAGGATGGCGGGCTTCCCGGGGTCGAAGGCGTCGGAACTTTCCTTGTAGTGGATGCGGAGCGTGCCGGCGGCGACGTCGACGCCGGCGAACTTGTAGCCGCCGTTCTTTCCGAAGCCGGGATTCGTCGTGCCGTCGCCGAGGGCCAGCGTGCCCGCGCCGGCCTTGACGAAGTGCGGCAGAAGGTCCTTGGAGGCGGACTGGAACGTCGCCAGGACGACGCAGACGGCGCCCTGCGCGACGTCCACGCCGCAGCTCCCGTCCGCGTCCTTGCCGAAGTAGAGTCCGTTTCCCGTGTGGGGGATGTTCAGCGTGCCCTCGCCCGTCACGCGGAGGCGGAGCAGCATGGCGTTCTGGCTGGCCGCGGGCGAGATCGCCATGTCGCCCTGCACGGCGACGTTGACGGTGGAGTCCGCCGTCGGCACGCCGTTGTCCCAGTTCTGGACGTCGTGCCACGCGCCGCCCGTTGCCGGGCCGATCCACGTCGTCTCGTTCGCCCAGGCCGCCGTCGCCAGCGCCAGCAGCCCGAACGTCCACACGGCGCCGACATGCCGCAGCGCCCCCGTCTTCCGCATCCTGTTCGCCATCGCGCGTTCCTCCTTTTCTAGGTTGACTTGGCAAAATTATACCATGCCCCCCCCCCTGTCAATTGTGAATTATGGATTTTTCCTGCGGAAATTTCCATGTGGGCGGGAGGGACGCGCTTGTCGCGTCCGCCCGGCCTTCATCGGCCGCGACAAGCGCGGCCCTCCCGTTTCTAGCAGGCGCCGAGGCGCTGGCCGGCGTAGGTCTTTTCGCGGATCGGGCGCCACCACCACGCATTGTCGAGATACCAGCGCACCGTCGCGCGGATGCCCGTCTCGAACGTATGGCGGGGCCGCCAGCCGAGCTCGTCCATCAGCTTCGTCGGGTCGATCGCATAGCGCAGGTCGTGGCCGGGACGGTCCGCCACGTAGGTGATCAGATCCTCGAAGCGGTCGATGGGGCGGGCCGTTGCGGCGTCGAGGGGCCGGACGGGGCAGAGCTCGTCCAGGATGCGGCAGACGGCCTGGACGACCTGCAGATTCGTCCGCTCGTTGCGCCCCCCCACGTTGTAGGTCTCGCCGGGCACGCCCTTCTCGTTCACGAGGCAGAGGGCGGCGACGTGGTCCTCGACGTGGAGCCAGTCGCGCACGTTGGCCCCCTTCCCGTAGACCGGAAGCGGCCTGCCCTCAAGGGCGTTGAGGATGACGAGCGGGATGAGCTTTTCGGGGAAATGGTAGGGTCCGTAGTTGTTCGAGCAGTTCGTGATGAGCGTCGGCAGGCCGTAGGTGTCGTGCCAGGCGCGCACGAGGTGGTCGCTCGACGCCTTCGAGGCCGAATAGGGCGAATGCGGCGCATAGGGCGTCCGCTCGGTGAAGAAGCCCGTCTCGCCGAGGGAGCCGTACACCTCGTCCGTCGAGATGTGCTGGAAGCGGAACGCCGCGCGCGCCGCCTCCGGGAGCGCGCGCCAGTAGCCCAGCGCGGCCTGCAGCAGCGTGGCCGTGCCGACCACGTTCGTGCGGACGAAGGCGCCGGGCCCGTCGATCGAGCGGTCCACGTGCGACTCGGCCGCGAGGTGGAAGACGGCCTGCGGGCGGAACGCCGCAAACGCGCGGTCCATCATCGCCTGGTCGCAGATGTCGGCGCGCAGAAGGGACAGCTTCCGGGAAGGCGGAACGTCGAGGTCGGAACGGATGTCGCGCGCGGGGTCGAAGCCCGCCTCCCGCAGGGACGCGGGCACGCCGGCGTAGGTGAGTTTGTCGACGACCAGCACCTCCGCGCCCCGGTCGCGCACGAGATGCCGCACGAGGGCCGAGCCGATGAAGCCCGCCCCGCCCGTGACGATGAACCTATTCCTCATCGGCCAGGTCCGGGCTCACGCCGCCGCGCCGCCTCGGCTCGGGGGCGGCCTCTTCGGCGCCCTTCGCCTCCGGCGTCCCCGGCTTCCTCTTCATGGTCTCGCGGGGCGCGTAGGGGCGGTAGCTGCCGCCATACGCGCGGTAGCCGCCGTAGCCGCCATAGCCGTACCCGTAGGAATGGCCCGTCTGCGAGAACGCGCCGCCGGCGGATCCCATCTCGACGTCGTTGACGACGATGCCGATCACCGTGGCGCCGGACTCGCCGAGCGAGCGCGCCGCGTGCTGGATCGGCTTGAAGTGCGTGCGGTCCGGGCAGCACATGATCATGACGGAGTCCACGAGGGAGGCGAGCGTCATCACGTCGCCGACGATGCCGAAGGGCGGCGAGTCGATGATGATGCGGTCGTAGTTCGCCCGCGCCCACTTGAAGAAGTCGGGCATGACCTGCGAGCCCATGATGGAGGCGGGGTTGACGTTGTCCGGCGGCAGGGAGCCCACGACGTCCAGGTGCTCGACGCCGCTCGCCAGGGCGAGCGACGCGAAGTCGCGCGCGCCGTCCTTGCGCGAGAGGTAGTGCGAGAACGAGTGGTCCATGTCGACCTTGAGGCCCCACACGCGCGCCAGGCGCGGGCGGCGCAGGTCGAAGTCGACGAGCAGCGTGCGCTTGCCCGCCTGGGCGCTGGAGATCGCAAGCGAGCAGGAGGTGATCGTCTTGCCCTCGCCCGGCTGCGTGGACATCAGGAGCAGGACCTTCGAGATGGGCTGGTAGCGCGGCGAGTCGAGCAGGTTCCGCAGCCCCGCCATCGCCTCGGCGAACTGCGAATACTTGTTCTCGACGATGAACTTCGCCACCTGCTCGCGCTTCTTGCGGCGGATGTGGGGCAGCACGGCCAGCACCTTGAGCGCGAGGCGCCCCTCGATGTCCTGAAGCGACACGATCGTGTCCTCCAGGTGGTCCAGCACGAGCACGAAGAGCAGGCCGAGGGCGAGCGAGACCGCCGCGCCGGCGGAGAAGATGATGATGGGGTTCGGCAGCACGGGCTTGGTGGGGACGGCCGCGGGGCGGCCCACGCGGACGATCTCGTTGTTCTGCTCGGCCGCGATGCGCGCCTCGTTCTCCTTCTGCATGAGGTCGGTGAGGATCGTGCTCGAGACGAGCTTCTCCTGCTCCAGCTGCTTGAGCCCCGCGTCGGCCGAGACGATCTTCTGCCCGATGAGCGCGAGCTCGGTGCGCAGCTTCTCGCTGTTCTTCTCGAAGACGGCCAGCTGGTTCTTGTAGGCGGCGAGGTTGCCGTTGGCCGTCGCGAGCGCGCGGGAGACGGCGTCGACGAACTCCTGGCGGATCGTCTCGAGCTGCTTCTCGCACGCCCGCACCTCGGGGTGGCTCTTCGTGTAGCGCGTCAGGAGCGCGTTCATCTCCATCTTGGCGTTCTGGAGGCGCGTGTAGGCCTCGCCGATCTCGGAGGAGCGCGGCACGGCGGTGGGCAGCGCGCCGAAGTTCTCGGGCGTCTCCTGGGCGGCCTTCAGCACCTTCTCCCACTCCGTGGCGGCCGTGACCTGGGCGCGCAGCTCCAGCACGTCGGCGGTCGTCTTCTGGAGGGACTGCTGCAGGATCTCGCGCTCGGAGTTCAGGTCGTCGATCTTGTTCTTGGTGCGGAACTCCAGGAGCTGCTTGGCGACCTTCTCGTCCTGGCGGCGCTGCTTATCGACCTGCTCGTGGATCTGGGCGACGGCCTTGTCGCAGCGCAGCTTGTTCTCGTCGTCCGTGAAGCTCTCGATGGCCTCGGCGTAGGCGTTCGCAAGGGCGGCGGCGAGGTTGGCGGTGGTGGAGCGGACGGCGATCGTGATGAGGCGCGAGTGGCGGATGAGCTCCAGCTCGGAGTCGGCCAGCGTCTCGACCAGCTCGCGCTCCGTCGTCGTGGAGGCCGGGTAGTTCGCGCGGTACTGCTGGACGATCTTGGTGACGATCTTGTCCGACCGCCAGTCCGAGAGGCGCGTGTTGAAGATCTCCTCGTAGGTGCCGCCGAACTGCTCCATGTCGATGCCGACGTCGGCGACGCCCCCGCGCCCGCCCTGCGGACGGCGGGTGTCCATCGTGAACTCGCTCTTCGCCTCGTAGACGGTCGGCGAGATCCGGTAGACGGCGAACGCGGCGACAAGGCCGATCAGCAGGAAGACGAGCACGGAGATCCAGCGCTGCGCGATGACGCGCAGGACGCGCCCGAGCGTGATCGTGCCGACGAGCGAGTCGGCGTCCTCGCCGCCGGCCGCCCCGCCGCCCCCGCCGTAGTAGGCGGGCGCGTCGCCGCCCCCGTAGTAGGCGGGCGCCTGGGCCGAGCCGTAGTAGATGGGGGACTTCTTGGCCGTTCCGTAGTAGAGCGGCTTCTGGCCGTAGGTATTCGAGGACGAGGATGCCATCTGTCAATTCTCCGAAGAAGCCTTCTCCGCCGCCCCTCCCGCGATGGGGGCCTTCTTCGCCTTCGGGAAGGAGGCGGCGGCAAGGGCCAGCGCGACCGGCGCGGCCACAAACACGTTGTCCGTCAGGAAAACCGGCGACCAGGCGGCCTCGGCCGCAAGGAGCGCGGCCGTCAGCGGCGCGAACCACGCCACGGGCGGGACGGCGAAGACGAAGATGTCGGCGTCATCCTGGTAGCGCAGGTAGGAAAAGGCGGAGACCAGCCGCACGCCGTAGGCCGCAAGCAGCAGGCCCAGCACAGCGGCCGGAAGCAGGCAGCCGACGATGCCGCGCTCCGCGAGCAGCGTCCAGTAGCCGTTGTAGGCGAACGCCGGCTGCGCGGGCAGAAACGCCCAGTCCGCCTTCTCGGCGAGGAACGGCACGTGCAGCCCCAGCGCCCCCGAGCCGACCCCGAACCAGGGATGCGCCTTCCAGGCCTCGCGGGCGATCCGCGCGAGCGCCTCGGACGCCGCGCGGTAGGCCTCCGGCAGCGCGATTTCAGGGTCGAGCCCGTTGAGCTTCAGGGCGCGCACCGGCTCGGCGACGAACAGCATCAGCAGGAACACCGGCAGCGCATAGCCGAAGGCCGCCAGCACGAACGTGCGCGCAACCGCGCCGCCGGACCCCGCCCGCGACAGGTAGGCCAGCGAGAAGAGGAGCGCGAGAACGGAAAACGCCAGCCAGGCCGCGGCGACGAGCGGCGGCGCGAAGAAGACGAGCGCCGCCGCGTTCCCCGCCGTCCCCAGCACGAACGGCACGCGCGCAAAGCCCCACTTCCGCGCCTCCGCCTGCACGCCGCAGACGATTCCGAGGACGAGCCACACGCCGAAGGCCGACGCCCAGAACGGCGCCTCCGCGAACCCGCTCCGCATCCATCCCGCAAACGGCGCCATCTCCGCACAGGCGCAGCCGGCGGCGGCCAGGCCCCCCAGCCCGGCGAAGAGCGCCCCGGCCACGCCGAACACGATGCGCGCCATGAGGCCGATGCCGTTGCGGACGCCCAGCGTCACCACCCACACGGCAAGCGCCGCCGCGAACGGCAGAAACCCCGTCTTGCCAGTGGACGCCGGGCCGCCCCCCAGCTTCGCCTCGCCCACCAGCCACGCCGCCTGCTCGGGATCGTAGCGGAGCGCGATGCCGGTGTTGCACGCGCGCACGAGGGCGAACGCCGCGACCAGCAGCAGAAGCCAGAACAGCGGATCGCGCACAAGCGCGCCCCGCACGCGGCGGCGCGCGGACGACAGATGCTCGCCCGCGCGGATCGACGGCTCGGCCAGAAGCCAAAGCGCCGCAAGCCCGCTCAGCCAGAAGACGGCCGAGGCCAGACGTGCGGCGTCGAGGAACGGCGTGAGCGCGAGCGGGAGTGCTGCGAGCAGGGCCAGATGTACCGCCAGCCCATACTTGGAAAGGAACTTCTGCAACATTCAGCCGCGCCGATCACGCCGGACAATCAGATCAGTAGTGGAAGCGGAGGCCGACCGTCCCGCGGAAGCGGTCGTACTCGTAGTTGTCGTAGCCGCCGTCGCACCAGTTCTCCTCCCACGTGATGTCGGCGTAGAGGGACATCCAGCGGTTGAGGGTGTAGTTCGCGCCCAGGCGGATCGAGAGGTAGTCCTCGTCGTAGTCGTTTCCGTAGGCGAGGTAGCGGTCCGAATAGACCTTCTGCTCGAGCCGCCACGCGACGTTGCCCGTGAGGGTCATGCGGTCGCCGAGCGTCAGGTAGGAGACGCCGCCCGAAAGGGCGTAGACCTTGACGGCCTGGCCGAGCGTGCGCTCCGACGGCTGGTAGTAGCTGTTGCCGAGCGCGGAGAGCTGCACCTGCCGCGTCACGCGCCAGTTGGCGGAGAGCTGGTAGGTCCAGCCGCAGTCCGTGTTGCCGTGCCCGCCGTATTCCAGCTGGGAGACGCCCATGAGGGCGCGGTAGGTGATGCGCTCGGTGGCGTGCGTGCCGACGCCGGCCTGGATGGACCAGACCTTGGAGCTGTTGCTGTAGTCGTGGTAGCCCTGCCCCTGCTTCTGCGTGTAGTGCGAATAGCCGCCCGCGACGAGCAGGTCCGTCCACGGCGAGGCGACGAAGCCGCCCTCGACGCCCACGGCGTACTGCGACCAGCCGTAGAGCGGCGCGTACCTGCCCGTGTCGTTCTTGTAGTCGAGCCAGTTGTACTGCCCGCTCACGTTCATGTGCCAGCGGCTCGAAAAGCGGCGCTCGAGGATGCCGCTCGCGTCCAGGTGCTCGCGGTCGCGCCAGATGCCGCGCCCGTTGCCGTAGGTGATGCTGTCGGACTGGTTGATGAGCTGGTAGCGCTCGGAGAGGCTGAGGTTCCAGCCCTTGCCCTCCTCCGAGACGTTCGTCCACCTGTACACGAGCGATTCGCCGTAGCTGTTCTCGCCCATCTCCTTCGAGTAGTCGCAGTAGGCGTTGTAGCGGTACCACAGCGTGCCGACGAGCTCCCAGCGGTCGCCCTGCCACGTGAAGTCCGCGCCGGGGTTGACGCAGAAGATGCTGTCGTCCGCCGCATGGTGCGTGGTGTCGATGTTCGAGTCGTAGGTGTAGGAGAGCGAGACGTAGGGCTTGATCGTCAGGCGCTGGCTGTCGAAGGGCCGGATGCCCTGCGGCTTGTCGGCCACGCTCCCGCTGCCGTGGTCATGGTTCTCGGTCGCCTCCTGCGCGAAGCCCGCCGTCGCCGCCGCAACCGCCACAAGGGCGCTGAGAAGTTTTCTGCTCATTGTTCGTTCCTCGTTGGAAGGGTTCGTCCCTCGTCCGATCACTGCCCCGCGTAGGGCCCCGGCTCGGGCGTATAGCCGCCGTCGCTTCCCGCCGTGCGCCCGCGCTTCCCGGTGTAGTAGGGGTTCTCCTCGCCTGCATTGCTCCCGTCGCGGTCGCCGCCGACGCCCTCGCGGCTGCTGACGTAGGCGCGCGGGATGCGGGTCAGGCCGATGTCGGGCTGCGGGTACATCCCGGCGATGCCGACGTGCAGAAACGCGCCCGCGCCCATCTTCGCGGCGGGCGTCGCCATCGGCGAGCCCTCGGCCGAAAGGTCGGCGAGCAGGCCCACCATCACGTCGGGGCCGCCCGTGAGGGAGGCCACGACCGCGTGGTCCGGCTCCTCGCCGGCCTGGGCGACGCCCAGCATCGGGTCGTAGGTCTGCTCCTGCCCGTCGCCCATCGCGGGCTTGATCCACTCGTTCGCCGCCCGCTCGCGGTTCTTCGCGTCGGGCAGGGTCGCCACGAGCGTCTCGGCGAGGTTGGCGGGCGTGCCGTTGGAGGCGTGCAGGAACATGAGGATCGCGAACGTCTCGCGCACGCCGGCGTTCTCCGCCTTCTCGCAGCGCGCGTTGATCGTCTCCATCGTGCCCTTCGCCAGCGCCTCGTACTCGGCGTCGGTGAAGGTGCGCTTCGGGTTCGCCGTGCGGCTGAAGATCTCCTTCGCGAAGCGCTCGTTGATGTCGGTGAGGTATTCCGGCGGCACCGTCGCGAAGACCTCCGCAAGCACCGTCGCGAGGTTGCCCTTCGCGGCGCTCTTGACGGCCGCGCTGTTCGCGGCGTAGAAGAGCGCGCCCTTCACCTCGTCGGAGCCCGGCATCTTCGCGATGGCCTCGTTGACCGCCGCGAGGAACGCCGCCTGCTCGGCGGGCGCGACCTGCGCCATCGTGCCGCGCAGGGCCTGCGCGTCCTGCGCGCATGCGCCGACGCGCGCACGCCATTCGGAACGCGGCAGCGCATCCGCCGCCGCCAGCGGCGAGACCGCCAGCGCCAGCGCACACGCCGCCAACGCCTTCTTCTTCCACTCGTTCTTCATGCTTGACCTCTTCCTCTTGGTTCGTTTCCGATCAGTACCAGGACATCGGCACCCAGACGACGTCGCCGGCCTTCAATACCATGTCCATGTCCGGGCGGCCGCGCTCGCCCATCTCGATGAGATCCACCCGGCTCTTCGTCTGCCGGCCGTCCTTGTCGCAGCGCGTCACCTGCACGCGGTGCTTGTCGGCGATCGACGTGCAGCCACCCGCGAGCTGGAGCGCGCGCAGCACGGTGAGGTCCATCGTCGACGGCACGTCGACCGGACCCGGCCGGTGCACCTCGCCGAGCACCTTCACGGTCCCCCACGGCGACACCATGTTCTGGCCCGACTGGTAGATGAACATCGCCGTCACGCTCGGGTCGATGTAGTACTCCTTGTAGGCCGCCACGATCTTCTGCTGCAGCTCCACGAGCGAAAGGCCGTTGCACTTGATCGTGCCGACAAGCTCCATCGTGATGCAGCCGTCGGCGTCGACGAAATACTGCTTCGCGTCGCGGTTCGCCTGGCCGACGGCCGTGACGGAAATCGAGAGCGCGACGCCGGGGCGGACCTTCGGCCCGTCGAAGTACGTCGCCAGGACCTCCGGGTCCACATGCGTCTTCCTGCCGCCGCCCTCAAGCTCGTCCAGGGCGTTGAGCACGGTCTCGCATCCGCCCGCGCAGACGAGCGCGAACGCCGCGGCAAGCGCCGGAAGCAGTCTGTCTATGATCCTCAATGTCATTCAAGCACGTTCCCAAAGACGCCGAAAAGGGACTTCTTCCCCATTCGGTGTCCGTATGATACTCTTTCTCGGCGGATGAGGCAACTGCAAAATTCGGGAGAAGATCCGCACCGTCCGGGCGGACGATGCGGATCCCCTGCCCCGCGCCGGGCCTTAGGCCTGCTGCGCGGAGGCGTCGACGATCCACACCTTGAAGGGGACCGTCACGCCCTCGCCGAGGTCGAGCCGGGCCTCGTAGGTGCCGACTTCCTTGAGCTGGTCGGGCAGGTCGAGCTGGCCGCGCCCGAACTTCGTGCCGCGGTCGGCCTCGATCGCGTCGAGGATGTCCGTCGCCTTCACGCCGCCGTAGAGCTTCGTGCCGTCGACCGTCTGGGCGTTCACCGTCACGGAGAGGCCCGTGAGCTTCGAGGCGAGGGCCTCGGCGGCGGCCTTGCGCGCCTTGCGCTCGGCGGCGCGCTGCGCCTCGAGCTTGGCGAGACGGCGGCGCGACGCCTCCGTCACCGGGGCCGCGAGGCCCTGCGGCAGCAGCATGTTGCGCGCGTAGCCGGGGGCGACCTTGACGATCGCGCCGGCCTTGCCGAGGTTCTTCACATCGGCCATCAGCATCACTTCGGTCATGTTACCCGTTCCTTTCTCAGGCCATGAGGCCCATGTTGCGCGCGCGGCGCACGCCCTTCTTGATCTGGCGCTGCTGCATCGCCGTCACGCCCGTCACGCGGGCCGGGATGATCTTGCCGTATTCGGTCACGTAGCGCTTGAGGACCTCGATGTCGTTGAGGTCGATCTTGTCGTTCGCGGGGATCGCGGGACGGCGGTGGGAGCTGAACTCGCCACGCCCTTCGCGGTCCGCACGCTCGCTCTTCTTCTGGTAGGCCATTGTCTGGTTCCTTGTTTGTGATTGTCTGTTAGAACGGCAGAGGCGCTTCGTCGTCGCCGCCGGTGACGATGGGCTCGCCCGTGAGACGGCTCTGGTTGGGGGCCGGCAGGGGCAGGAACTTCACGGTCATGGCGCGCACCTTCAGCTTCTGGAACTTCTGCCCGTCCTTCTCCCAGGAATCCATCTGGAGACGCCCCTCCACGAGGACCGACCGGCCCTTGCGGAGGTACTGCCCGCACAGCTCGGCAAGCTTCTCCCATGCGTCGATCTCGACGAACGTGGGGATGTCCACCATGTTGCCGTTGCGGTCCCGCCGGCGCTCGTTGAGCGCAAGGGCGAAGCGGCACACCTTCACGGCGTTCGCCCCGACCGTGCGGACCTCGGGGTCGCGCGTCAGGTTTCCCATCAGGATGACTTTGTTGAAGGACGGCATGTTCGCCTCCGCTCCGTCGCTTTATTCGGCCGCGGGCGCCTCGGCGGCGGCCGCCGCGGCCTCCTTCTGGGCCTTGATCGCCTCGCGCTTCGCCGCCGCGTCGCGCTGGGCGGCGAGAACCGCCTCGCGGCGCTCGTCCACCGCCAGGATCTGCACGCGGAAGACCTCTTCCACGAGGCGGTAGCGGTTCACGAGCGCGCCCACCTTCGCGGGGTCGAACTCGAAGCGGACGAGCACGTACACGCCGTTCTCGCGCTTGTGCATCGGATGCGCGAACGCGCGCTTGCCGAGCACTTCCTGGGTGAGGACATTGCCGCCGAGGCGCGTCACTTCCGCAAGCGCCTTCTGGATCTGCGAGTCCAGCACGTCGTCCTTCGCCTGTCCGGCGAAGATGTAGAGACCATCGTACTTCTTCATGTGTCGTTTTCCTTCCCGGCGGCGGCGGACGTCGCCGTCCAGCCGTTGTACCGGTTCATCGCGATTTCAGGACTTTCCAGTTCGATCGCCCCGATTGCCTTGACCGCCTCCGCCACCACTTCGTCCATGACCTTCCGGTCCGCCGGCGAGAACCTGCCGAGCACGTGCCCGACCACGTTCGCGCGGTTCCGCGCGTCGCGGCCGACGCCGAGGCGCAGCCGGAGGAAGTCCGGCGAGCCCGTGCGCTCGATCACGCTCTTCAGGCCGTTGTGGCCGCCCGCCGAGCCGCCCCTGCGGATGCGCATCCGCCCCACGGGGAGGTCGATGTCGTCCGAGACGACGAGCAGGTCTTCCGCCACCTTGGCGTTGTGGTACTTCACCGCGGGCGCGACGCAGTTGCCGCTCAGGTTCATGAACGTCAGGGGCTTCACCAGCATGACCTTCACGGCGCCGAGCATCCCCGTCGCGAGCGCCCCGTTGAACGAGGACGAGTTCTTCCAGGACGCGCCGATCTCGCGCGCCAGCGCCTCCACGACCTCGAAGCCGATGGAGTGCGGCGTGTTCGCGTAGTCCGCGCCCGGATTCCCAAGTCCAGCGATCACCTTCATCAAGACACCGGAGCGGCGGACTTACTTCTTGGCCTCCGCCTTGGCGGCGTCGGCGTCTTCCTTGCCCTTCTTGATCACCTCGGGCGACTTCTCCTCGCCGGCCGCCGCGCCCGGCGCCGCCGCGTCCGCGCCCTCCGGCGCCTTGACGACCGCCACGGCGAACTCGCCGCGCGTCACGAGCGTCTGCCCGGCGCCGAGCTGCAGGTCGCGCACGAAGAGCGTCTGGTCCAGGCCGAGCTTCGACACGTCGACCTCGAACTTCTCCGCGATGTCCGCGGGCAGGCACTCGACCACGACCTTGCGGAGCACCTGCTCCAGCACGCCGCCGCCGAGCTTCACGCCCACCGCCTCGCCGACGAGCTGCAGCGGCACCGTCACGCGCACCTTCTGCGCGAGCGACACCTCGCTGAAGTCCACATGGATGGGCGTCCCCGCCAGCACGTCGTTCTGCATCTCGCGCAGCAGCGCCGGCACCTCGGTCCCGTCCACGTCCAGCGTGACCAGGAGCTGCTTGCCCGTCCGGCCCCGCATCGCCATCATGAACTCGTGGGCGTCGAACTTGATGAGCTTCGTCCCGCCCTTGTTCATGCCCATCACCGACGCGGGAACCATCCCGGCACGGCGAAGGCGGCGCACCGCGCCCGTACCCTGTTCGGTACGCGCGGACGCCTTGATCTTGATCTGATCCATTCGTCTTCTCTTGTTGTGTTCCCCGCCTGCTCTCACGCACGCGCGCTACCCTCGGCGGTCAAAGTGCAACAGTATAGCACAAATCCGCCCCGCTCCGCAAATACGGATTCCGCCAAGGGGCTTCTGGCTTCTTACGGCTTAGGGGAAGGGGCGTGCGCGGCGGACCTGCCGTGCGGGTCGTGCGCGGCGGACCTGCCATAC
>CAVEVC010000021.1:0-9424 GCA_963618935.1 Clostridiales bacterium CCNA10
CGGGAGGGCGCGTGTCCTCACGCGCCGCAAATACGGCGGCTGGGGACAGCCGCCCTCCCTGACAGCCGCCCTCCCTGACAGCCGCCCTCCCTGTTGGATCGGCACCATTGCCGAAGCAAGATCGAGAGGCACGAATCATCCGGGCGGGCCTTTGGGTTTGACGGCGGGGCCGTCCAGAGGGTATAATGGCGAGCGTCGGGGGAACTGCGGACTGGGGAGAACGCGGCGACGCCCCCGCCCGCGCACATGGGCGCTTTCAACAGAAGGCAACGACGACATGAAGGAGACAACGACGACATGAACATGAAGACGACGATCGGGCTGGCCCTCGCGCTTTGCGCGGGCGCGGGCATGGCGGCGGGCTGCCCCGCCGGGAAGACGTGCGGCGCGGCGGGCGTGCGCACGGCGGCGCTGGAGGCGTCCGCCTGGGACGCGAGCCAATGGCTGGCGGCGGCGGACGCGCCGGTGGCGGGCGACGCGGAGAAGAAGCGACAGCGCGCGGCCGACGGCACGAGCTGGTTCGTGGGCGAGGTCGCCAACGAGGGCGACGTGAAGCGCGCCACGTGGATGACGACGGGCCTCGGCGTCTACGAGCTCTACGTGAACGGTGCGCGCGTGGGGCGCGACGCGCTCAAGCCCGGCTACACGCACGTGAAGAAGACCCGCCGCTCGTTCACCTACGACGTGACGGCGCTCGTGAAGGGCGCGAAGGGGGCGAAGAACGTCTTCGCGGCCGAGGTCTCCGCCGGCTGGTGGCGCGACAAGATCGTGAACTACGCCGGGCAGAAGAGCGCGTTCCGGGGCGTGCTGGAGGTCGTCTACGCGGACGGCGCGACGAAGCGCTACGGCACGTCGCCCGAGACCTGGAAGGCCGGCGTCGCGGGCCGGGTCAGGCACGCGGCCATCTTCGACGGCGAGGAGTACGACGCGCGCGCGGCGTGCCCCGCGCTCGGCTCGCCCGCGTTCGCGGCGGCGGCCGCGAGCGACGAGTTCACGGGCGAGATCCTGCCCTCCGAGGGCGGCGAGGTCTGCCGCCGGTGCGACCTCGCGCTCAAGCCCGTCGAGGCGTATTGCTGGAAGGGCGTCGCGGGCGCGAACGACAAGGCGGGGCGCGAGAAGGTCTTCGGGCGGATCGTGAAGACGCGCACGTTCAAGCCGGGCGAGGCGCTGTCCGTCGCGCCGGGCGAGACGCTCGTCGTCGACTTCGGGCAGAACTGCGCCGGCGTGCCGTGCTTCGTCATGAGCGCGCGCCGCGACACCGTGCTCACCTGCCTGCCGGGCGAGATGCTCAACGACGCGAACGGCGAGCGCGCGCGCGGGAACGACGGGCCCGGCGGCTCGCTCTACCGCGAGAACCTGCGCATGCCCGCGGACGGCATGCGCCTCGTCTACACCTTCGCCGGCACGGGCGACGAGCGCTACATGCCGCGCTTCACCTTCTTCGGCTACCGCTACCTCTCCCTCACGGCGACGGACGCGGTGACCTTCTCGTGCATGCGGAGCATCCCCGTCACCTCCATCACGAAGGAGATGGAGCGCGGCCGCATCGAGACGGGCGACAAGGCCGTCAACCAGCTCATCTCCAACGTCTACTGGGGCCAGCTCTCCAACTACCTCTCCGTGCCGACGGACTGCCCGCAGCGCAACGAGCGCCTGGGCTGGACGGCCGACACGCAGGTCTTCTGCGAGGCCGGCGCCTTCAACGCCGACACGGCGGCGTTCTTCCACAAGTGGATGCGCGACATGCGCGACAGCCAGGACCCGCGCGGCGGCTTCCCGGGCGTGGCGCCGTGGGGCCAGTACGGCAACGAGACGATGCGCCTCGGGTGGTCCGACGCCGGCGTGATCGTGCCGTGGACGGTCTGGAAGCAGTTCGGCGACCGGCGGATCGTCGACGAGAACTGGGAGGCGATGGCGCGCTGCCTCGCCCGCCAGGCCGAGACGAAGTACCGCACGGAGCTGCTGCCCGAGACGGGCAGCTACCAGTGGAACGACTGGCTCTCGCTCACGAAGCTCGAAAGCTGCCCCTACAAGCCCGAGTATTCCGCCTTCAAGGACGGCAAACCGACCCCCGAGGCGCTCCTCTACTGGGGGTATCTCGGCGGCTGCTACTGGATCTGGAACTCCGACATGATGGCCCAGATGGCCCGGGGCACCGGCCGTGCCGCCGAGGAGGCGAAGTACCGCAAGATGGCCGCCGAGGCGCGCGCCTACATGAAGGCGACCTACTTTGCCTCCCCCGACGGGCTCCTCCTCCCGGCCTTCCGCGACATGCAGACGCCGTCGCTCTTCGCCCTCCGGCTCGGCCTCGTCGAGGGCGCCGCGCGGGAGCAGACCCTTGCCGCGCTGCGCGCGAGCATCGCCGCGAACCGCGGCCGCCTCCACACCGGCTTCCTCGGCACCTCGATCGCGATGGACACGCTGACGGCGAACGGCCTGACGGACCTTGCCTACGACATCCTCCTCGGGCACGACTTCCCCGGCTGGCTCTACTCGGTCGACCAGGGCGCGACGACGATCTGGGAGCGCTGGAACAGCTACGTGAAGGAGACGGGCTTCGGGCCCGTCGGCATGAACTCCTTCAACCACTACGCCTACGGCTGCGTCCTCGCCTGGATCTACAAGACGGCCGCCGGCATCGCCGCCTGCCCGTGCGACCCCGGCTTCAAGACGATCGTCATGAAGCCGCAGCCCGACCGCCGCCTCGGCTTCGTCAAGGCCGAGTACAAGACGCCGTCCGGCGGCCTCGTCACGAGCGCGTGGCGCTACGAGGGCGACAAGTGGATCTGGAACTTCACGGTCCCCGCCGGCTCGACCGCCAAGGTCACGCTCCCCGGCGAGACGGAGGCGAAGGCCTACCAGCCCGGCAGCTATACGGTGGTTAAGTAGTTAAGTGGTTAAGTCGCTTCGCTTTTAAGTAGTTAAGTTGTTGATTCGTTAAGTGTTCTGGGCCACTTTAAAACTTAACTACTTAATCACTTAACTACTTAATCACTTAACTACTTAATCACTTAACTACTTAATGTCAAAAGTGGTGATCGAATACGTACATGAAATATCTCATTCGCACGTATGGATGCCAGATGAACGTGCGCGACAGCGAGGCCGTCGGGGCCTTGCTGGACGCGGCGGGGCATGAGCGCGTGCAGGAGGAGGGCGACGCGGAGCTCGTGGTCGTCAACTCCTGCACCGTGCGCGACATGGCCGAGCGCAAGGCCGTGGGCAAGTGCGGGAACCTCATCGCGGCGAAGGAAGGGCGCGGCAAGGCGTCCGAAGGCGGCAAGGTGCGGCTCGTGGGGCTGATGGGCTGCGCCGTGAAGCGCATGGGGGCGGAGGTCTTCAAGGCGCTGCCCGGGCTCGACTTCGCGGCGGGGCCGCGCCGCTTCGGCCTCATCCCCCGCCTCGTCGAACGCTGCCTCGCGGGGGAGAGGCATCTGCTGGAGCTGCCGGACGACGACGAGGTGCCGGCGGGGCTCGACGTCCACGCCGGCCCGGACGGCGGGCAGGCGGGCTTCGCGCGCTTCCAGAGCTACGTGACCGTGCTTCTCGGCTGCGACAACCGCTGCAGCTACTGCATCGTCCCCGACGTGCGCGGCCACGAATACTCGCGCCCTGCGCGCGAGGTCGTCGCGGAGGTCGGCGCGCTCGCCGCGCGCGGCGTCCGCGAGGTCTGCCTCCTCGGCCAGAGCGTCCTGCGCTACGGCGTGCGCAACCAGGCGTGGACGGCGGCGGACGCGCCGTCGCCCGGCGGCTACCGGGAGGCGTTCCCGCGCCTCCTGGAGGCGCTGGACGGCGTGCCGGGGCTCGCGCGCGTCCGCTTCACGAGCGCGCATCCGAAGGGCTGCACGGACGAGCTCGTGCGGGCCTTCCGGTCCTTCCCGACGGCCTGCCGCCACCTGCACCTGCCCGTGCAGAGCGGCAGCGACCGGGTGCTGGCGGAGATGGGCCGCGGCTACACGCGCGCCGAATACCTCGCCGCCGTCGCGAAGCTGCGCGCGTTCGACCCCGCATTCGCCGTCACGACCGACGTCATCGTGGGCTATCCCGGCGAGACGGAGGCGGACTTCGAGGCGACGCGCGCGCTCATGGAGGAGGCTGGCTTCGACAACGCCTTCGTCTTCAAGTATTCGCCGCGCCCGGGCACGCGCGCGGCCGCGCTGCCGGACGACGTGCCGACGGCGGAGAAGGAGCGCCGCGACCAGGCGCTCCTCGCCGACCAGCAGCGCCGGGGCCTCGCCCGCAACCGGCGCCTCGTCGGCTCCGTGCGCGAGGTGCTGGTGGAGGGCCCCTCCCCGCGCAACCCCGCCCGCTGGAGCGGACGCGACTCCGGGAACCGCATCGTCGTCTTCGATCCGGTCCGCCCGGTCGCCGTCGGCGACCTCGTGCCGGTGCGGATCGAGGACGCGCACCCGCAGATCCTCCTCGGCTCGCTCGCCTGACGGGAGATTGCGCTTCCCCCGAATCCGCGGAGATGCTACAATAGATGGGCGTTTTAAAACGAGAGGTGATTTCAAAACCCAGTTGCGGGCGGCCGAGGACGTCCGCCCCTGCCAACGACGGTAGGGCGCGACGTCCTCGGCGCGCCGAAAACAGGGGGGCTTTGAAATGACCACGCCATTGTCGAGGGCGGGAGGGGCGCGCGTCCGCGCGCCCGTGCCGCCGGAGACCCAACCAAAAAGAAAAGAAGGAGAGACTAGATGTTCAAGATCAATCGCCGCAACTTCGTCGCCTGCCTGGGCGCCTTTTCGCTCGGGCCCGTGTTCGGCATCGACCTGGCCCCGAAGTCCGCGTTCAAGGGCGAGGTGAAGGGGCGCCGCCTGAAGCTCGCCTCCGTCGGCTGCGGGGGCATGGGCGGTGCCGCGACGGGAAGCCTCATCTCGGCGGGCTGCGAGCTCGTCGCGGTGTGCGACGTGGACCCGCGCGCGTTCGACCACTGGGAGAAGACGTACCCCGGCATTCCGAAGTTCACGGACTACCGCGAGATGCTCAAGACGATGGGCGACAAGTTCGAGGTCGTGCAGGTCGGCACGCCGGACCACACGCACGCCTACATCTCCGTGGACTGCATGCTCGCCGGCAAGCACGTCTACGTGCAGAAGCCGCTCGCCCGCACCGTCGAGGAGTGCGAGCTCATGCTCAAGGCGCAGCTCAAGACGGGCGTCGTCTGCCAGATGGGCAACCAGGGCCATCCGGGCGTGTGGCGCTACAAGGCGCTGCGCGACGCGGGCGTGTGGGGCGACGTGAAGGAGCTCTACAGCTGGTCGGACCGTCCGGTGTGGCCGCAGGGCATGAAGGCGTATCCGAAGGCCCAGCCGCTGCCGGCGGGCTATGCGCCGAACGCCTGGGACTGCTGGTGCGGCCCGAGCGCGGACCACGGCTACTCGCCGGCCTACCACCGGTTCGCGTGGCGCGGCTGGTGGGACTACGGCTGCGGCGCGATCGGCGACATGGCCGTCCACAACGCCGACCCGGCGTTCTGGGCGTTCGAGCTCGGCCTCCCCGTCTCCGTCAAGGCCGACACCTACGGCGAGGGCCCCGTCACGATCGCCTACCCGAAGAAGTCCCGCATCGAGATGACGTTCGCGCCGGGCAAGTGGATCCCGCACCCCGTCAAGCTCACGTGGTTCGACGGCCATCTGCTGCCGCCGACGGACGCCGTTCCCGGCCTTGCCGCCTTTGCCGCCGAGAACGGCAGGCGGATTGAGGCCAATAAGGCCGAGAAGGCGAAGAAGGAGGGCAAGCCCTACACGACGCCCGCGACCGTGGCGCCCGTCGTGCCGGACAACGGCCTGATCGTGATCGGCTCGAAGGCGACGACGATCGCCAACTCGCACGCGAGCCGCCCGGCCTGCATCGCCGGCGACAAGGCCGCCTTCGACGCCGCGATCCCGGCGGGCGACAAGGCGAGCGGCTACAACCACTACCGCGAGTTCGTGGAGGCCTGCCAGGCGGGCGATCCGGCGCGCTGCGGCTCGAAGCTCGCCTACGCGGCCCCGCTCACCGAGGCGCTGCTCATCGGCTGCATCGCGCTGCGCTTCCCCGGCGAGGAGCTGCGCTTCGACCCGAAGGCGCTGAAGTTCACGAACAAGCCCGAGGCGAACGAGTTCCTGAAGGCGCCGAAGCGCGGCGGCTGGGACTTCGCGAAGATGATGGCCGGCCGCTAGGCCGCCCGAACGGTTCGATCTAGAACCGGAACCGAACGCCCGCCGTGCCGATTGTCAGGTCACGGCGGGCGTTCGGCGCTGGATTGGCCTTGATGCGGTCGCGGGCGTCGTCGTTCGTGATGTCGAACTGGTGGACGCTTGCATAGAGCGTGGCCATGTTCGAGACGCGCCAGGCGAGTTCCAGGGAGAGGTTGAGCGTCATGAGGCCGGAACGGTAGCGCCCGCCGTCGGGCTTGGCGCCGTAGCGGCGCTCGAACAGGCGCGCGTCGCCGTTCTCGGTGAAGAAGGAGGGGGTGAAGGAAAGGGTGTCCGTGAGCGCAAAGGTGCGGCGCACGCCGACCTTGGCGTAGAACCAGTCCGTCGGGTGGACGCCGCGGCGGAAGAGATAGAAGGGTGTGAGGTAGGGGTTGTCGAGACTCTGGGCGAGACGCCATTCGCTGATCGAGGCGTTCGTCTTGGCCAGGCGGGCGGGGTGGGAATAGCCCTCGAAGGTGAGCCAGTCCTTCATGACGTCCGTGGTGAGGCCCCAGCCGCGCCAAGTGTCGGCGTAATGGCCGAAGTCGCAGAAATACGTCCAGAATACGCCGTAGTCCATTTCGCTCATGGCGTGGCGGTGGAGGGTGGCGCGGCGGTCGGTGAGGGAGGAGACGGTCCAGTTCCAGAAGCCGACCTTGCCGAAGTCGCCGACGTCCTTCGTGTCGAAGCCCGCGCGCGTGAGGGTCATGAGCATGGGGCGGTCCTCGACGATGCGCGCGCGCGAATGGTAGGCCGTGCGGAGGCTGGGGTTGACGTGTACGTAGAACGGGTCAACGACGCCGCCGGCGGAACAGGCCGCCAGGGCGAGACAGGCAAGGAAAATGGAACGGTGCATGGGCAAAACAAGTCCCCGACCAAGGCAAGTCCCCGAACGGGAAAGGCATTTTACCATATTCTCGTCCCATTTGGTGGCGTATGCCGGGTGACGCACGACCTTCCTGGCCCCGTACGCGATGTACCCGCGCCGCCCTCGGCGCGTGGCGTCCGAATGCGGGAGGGTCGCAACTTGTTGCGACCGTACTGTGTGTGTGGCTGGTTCGTGTTTTGTTCCCGAGCCGAAAGAGGTGCGCGAGGCCTATTTCTACGGGTTTGCCGGGATCGTTTTCTGCGAGAATCGGCTGTCGCGGCCGAAACTTTCCGTTGGCCCTGATCCCCAAGACGGCGTGTACAAGGCGAAGTTGCAGCAATTCTGGGAACTGGTCCGCACGGCCGTGCAGAACGGGCAGCCCGATGTTCTGGACCTTCTGAAGAATGATGAATGACGTGGTCAACGAAAGGACATGCTGATGGAAAACTCAAAGACACGGGAACTGGTCCGCGAAGTTGGAATCTATGCCATGATGGCCCTGGTTCTGATCTGCACGTGCCTGTACTTTTGGTATTCGTGGCACACGAAGCAGCAGGAGCGGAAGGATGCGGAGGCCCGCATCCAGCTTGAACAGCAGCAGCGCGAGATGAAACGGCGCGAGGATCAGTTGAAACGCGAACAGGAGCGGCTGGAGCGGGAGCGGGAACTCGCCGAACGTCGGATCAAGGAGGAGAAGCGTCGTGAGGAGGAACGGGCGCGGAAACGGACCCGGGAAAAGGAGGCGGCGGAACGTCGGGAGGCCGAACGAAAGCAGAGGACGGCACGCCGCGCACCGGTGGTCAAAAGGCGGGTGGATGTTGTACTGGAACAGTTTGCCGCAGAGGACGGTCTCGGGAAGACGGAGCCGGTCCGGGTGGACTGGTGGAAGAACTGCCCGAAGGACGAGCGCCCGGACCAGACACGCCATCCGATGACCTACACGGTTTTGACTTTTGGACAGGCGGAAGATGGGTGGACGTGTGCCGGATTTGAAGTGACGGCCGAGAAGGGGAAACCCCATGCGCGTGTGGTTCGTCTGTCTCGGGAGGACGGGGCGGAAGAACAGGTCTCGGCTGATGACTTTGGCAATCTGCTGAAGAACTCCGTCCAGCTGGTTCGGCTTGGTCGGTTCTGCTATCTGCGTGACGGGGGGATCCTTGCTTCGGAGGGGAAGATCGGGGACGGGGCGTTGGAAATGCGGCTGGAGATGGCGGATCTCTACTACAGGGGGCTGCAGCGTCTGCTGAAGGAGGCCCAGATCGTGTTGCCCGAAGTCCGTGTCGGCGTTCTCTTCGATCCCCGCGACGAAGTGAAGACGAAGCCGTTCTCGGTGGGCGAGTTCTCCGGACGCGAGGCCCTGGCCGGGAGACCGGTATTTTCGAAGATCCGCCAGTACCTTGAATGGAGGGCGAAGCGGGAGGTGGCGCAGAAAACGGAAACGCGGCAATCGGAGACCCGGAAGCGCGTACCCCGGAAACCGCGTGTCACATTTGTGTCGGCCGAAAAACTCGCCACGAATGTACGCAAGAACGTTGACGGGACGGTTTTCGTATCGCGCGAGTTTCATGGCACGGTTTATGATTCAGGCGGTCGCCTGACAACCGGCTATCAAACGTGGCTGAAATGGAAAGAGCACGCTGAGAAGGAGGAACAGCGGTACCGGGCGGAATGCGAGGCGTTTTCACGGACTGCGAACGAATCCGTACGGAAACCAAAGCCGCAGCCGCGTGCGGTTTCGGAGGCGGATGTCCGCGCCGCGTTTGAGCGGGGAATCCTCTCGTGGCGGCTTCTGTAGAAAACCGCGCGTCATCTCACCGAGCGCGTCATCTCACCGAACGTGTCACCTCACTGACCATTCCGAAGTGAAGTCGCACAATCGTTCTGCTCCACATTCAAAGGTGAGATTTCTATGCGTAATAAAGTCCATACATCGTATAATTCATAAAGAGGATGAATAATGGATAGATAGGTCATCTATATACACATGAATCTTATGCGTCCGCCCCTCAACCAGAATGCGGGACTTCGCTTCGGAACGTTCCGACGTGAAGTCTCGCATATCGAGGATTATGGGGCGGAAACATGGTCGGACCGTGGAAACACCTACTTCCTTGATCTCCTTCCAAATTTCCTTCCGTGTCGCCCAATGGGCGTTTTCATGGAAGGGCGGTTCCGTGATAAGATACAAAACATCCTGTCCACTCCATTCTTTTTACCACGGAAGATAACCGACCCCGCCGGAAACCGGCTCTGCCGGACACGGAAGGAGGTTGAGGGGAAATGTCGTCCCGATACTTCAACCAGAATCCTGCCACGTCGTTCGATATGTCAATCCGCGCGTGAAATACCCGCGCCGCCCCCGGCGCGTGGCGTCCGA
>CAVEVC010000022.1:0-7006 GCA_963618935.1 Clostridiales bacterium CCNA10
GCACGGGGCGTGCGCAACGGACCTTCCACGCGGAGCGTGCGGGGCGGACCTTCCGTGCGGGGCTTCGCCTCGGGCCCCTTAGCCCGGAATCGCCTTGCACGGGGACGTTGCCTTTGCCATGCATGGACAACACATTGTCGTCGTGCAAGACGATTCCGGTCCGCATTCCCGAAGCGAACCCCTCCCGTCCGGCCCGCCCTGCGAAACGCCGCCCCCTCCCGTCCGGTCCGTACTTCAGGCGTCGTCCGTTCTTGATGGACTGGACATACGGCTGACTCAGCCTCCCCCGGCCGTCGGCCGCCACGCCGCCCGTCGGCAGAGCAGAATTATTCCGCAGCGTAATCTCACGTTCTTCAGCCTCCCACGGCCTTCAGCCGCAACGCCGCCCATCGGAAGAGCAGAATTATTCCGCAGCGTAATCTCACGTTCTTCAGCCTCCTGCGGCCGTCGGCCGCCACGCCGCCCGTCCGCAGTCAAAGATTATTCCGCACCGTAATCTCACGTTCTTCAGCCTCCCACGGCCGTCGGCCGCCACGCCGCCCGTCGGCAGAGCAGAATTATTCCGCACTATAATCTCATAATCCCCGTCGTCCGCACAACCGGCCATCCCCCCGCCAGCCTTCTTTGAGCATCTCACGAAGATAACGAATATGAGAATTCATGCGCAGAAAGAAAACTTACATTGAGTTTATTCCGACAAAAACGATAGGTATGCAAGCATGATGAGAATGAGAATCCAGGGCGTAAGAAATCTCGGCCGCGCGGGAGGGACGCGCTTGTCGCGTCCGCCGTGCGTTCGGTCGCGACAAGCGCGACCCTCCCAGCGGCGCGGGCACGTTGCGCGCCGGGTTCCCGCGCGCCGACCACGGTCGCGACACGTTGCGGACCTCCCGCGTGCCGGACCTTTCGGCCGCGCTTGTCGCGACCGACGGGAGATGGACGGGGATCACGGCGACGGGCGTCGGATGGAACGCCGCAGGCAGCGCAGCCATGCCATCGGGCGGCGGTGGACGAGGAGCGAGACCACGCCCAGCACGACGGGCACAACGGCGAAGACGTGCGCGCCGAAGCGCTTCAGGAGCAGGGCGCCGAGGACGACGCCGAGGATGAAGCAGACGATGACGCAGACGTAGTGCCGGGCCTTGGCGAGGCCGTCCGGGTCGCTTCCGCTCAACCACGCGGACAGGGCGTCCGCCCCGCTGCGCAGGTTTCCCGTACACATCGTCGAGGCGAACGGCAGCCCGTGGACGCGGCGGAACGTCTGTACCTGCAGGGCGCAGACAAACGAGATCACCGCCGCCACCGCGAAGTCCCCGGCGCCGTTCGGCAGGCAGACGACCACGAGCAGCAGCGCCGACTCCACCCAGAGCACGACCTGGTGCCACCCCACGCGCCGCCGGTGTCCGTACCGCGCGTGGATCGCGTTGGCGGCGAGGACGCCCGCCCCGTAGGCCAGGACGGCGCACAGTCCGTGCAGAGCCCCCCGCACGTCGCCCGTCGCGAGGCGCAGCCCCATGATCACCAGGTTGCCCGTCACGGCGTTCGCGAAGACGCCGCCTCGGAACAGGTAGGAGTAGATATCGGTGAAGCCGCCCGCCGCGCTCAGCAGGCAGGCCGCCAGCAACCGTTCCTCGCGTTCCGCCTTGTTCAAGTTCCCCGACTCTCCGCCGCCGCGCCCGGCCGCGCCCACCGCGTGCGGGCCAGCACGTGGTCGCGCCCGTCCGGCGCGGAGAGGCGGTGCGCGTAGACGCCCGGCTCCACCTCCACGCCCTCCGCGCGGACCTCCTCGCCGGCCAGGGTCTCGGACCGGAAAACGATCTCGAAGTCCGTGCAGGCGCCCGCGCCGGGCGGCACGGTCTCCACGAGCCATTCGACGTAGTGGACGTTGTTGACGTGCCCGTTGAGGTCGATGTCCCCCCGCCGCGCGCGGAAGATCTGCGCCTCGGGCGTTACGCGGCAGTCCCACCGCAGCTTCCCGAAGGGCGCGTCGCCCAGCACGCGCGGCGGGCGCCCGCCCTGCACGCAGGCGAAGACCTGTTCGGGGATCGCCACGATCCGCCGGCTCGCGAGGTCGATCAGCATCCACTCGCTCGTCGCGGCGCCGAGGCGAGCCCCCGCCGCGTCGCGCAGCTCGAACTCGCGCGTCGCGGCGACGCGCCGTCCGCCGCTCGGCCAGGTGACGACCCGCACCCTCTCCTCCCAGCGCGGGAAGCGCGCCATCTGGACGCGCAGGCGGGTGAGCACCCACGAGACGTTCTCGCCCCCTGCGGCGAAGTCCGAGCGGGAGAAGGCAAGCGCCTCCGCGTTCAGGCTCGCCGCCTCCTGCAGGTAGTTGCAGACCGTCGGAAGCGTCGCCGCGCCGTCGGGCCCGCATTCGTAGCTCCGCACCTGGAATTCGTATTCGCCCGTCACGTGCATGGGCTGCCGCCGTCCTTCACTGTGCCGCGCGCCGCAGCGGCGCGCCCGTCATGGCCGCCTGAACGCGTTGTAGGGGATGAAGGGGCGGCGCGCGCGCACGCTCTGGGACGGAAACCAGACGTCCGCCGCCGTCAGGCCGCAGGCGTCCACCATGTCGAGCGCGTATTCGAGGCGGCCGAAGTCGGCGTCCCCGTTGTTCGTGCCGAACGTGAACTTGACGCCTCGGGCCTTGGCGCGGGAGATGATCTTCGCGCTCGGGATCCGGTAGCGGGCGCTGATTTCGAGGGCGACGTGGTTCTTCACGAGCGCGTCGAGGAGGCGGTTGATGCGCGCGTCCGTCCAGAGGGCGTCGTAGTCCGCCTCGAGCGGCGGCGGCAGGTACGTCGCGTTCGCGTAGATGTCTACGGGCTCGTTCGCGAGGATCAGCTCGATCTGCGAGACGAGGAAGTCCATCCACTGCTCCCGCGTGCGGCCGTTCAGCTTGAACTCGGCGGGGCGGTAGATGCGCAGGGGCACGCCGTCGTCGACGATCGTCATCGCGTCGGTGAAGAGGTAGTCGAAGCGCCCCAGCGCCCGGCGCGAGAACTCGTAGGGCCACTTGCGCCCTTCGCCCTGCGCGCCGCGGAGGAACGGGAGGTCCTTCACCTCGGCGTAGTAGGCGTCCGCCTCGGCGTCGGAGCGCAGCATCCGGCCGACGCCGCCCTCGCCCACGTTGGGGGCGATGCCGTAGCTGATGCCGTAGTTGAGGCTCTTGGCGTGCGCCAGCTCCTTCGTGAGGCCGCCCTTGAGGTGGACGTGGAAGTCGATGACGGGGAAGTCGGCCTGCTGGTGGCGGATTGCGCGGTCGGCCTGCTCGTCGACGGGCGGCAGCGTGTCGTCCGGGTTGCGCGCCGTGTCCGGAAGCGGCGTCAGCGCGAGGTCCGCGAACTCGACGCGCCCCGCCTCGCCGGTGAAGACGAAGTCGCCGCGTCCGAAGAGCTGCCGCGCGTGTTCCGCCGTGCGCCAGGGCCGTTCCGGCTCCGTGTAGCGCACGACCGTGACGCCGCCCACCTTCACCTCGACGTTCTTCCCGCGCACGGCCACGTCGAACGCGCACCACGCGCCGTCCGCGGCGAGCGAGCGGTAGAGGTTGCGCACGTGGGAGAGGGAGCCCGTCTTGCGCGTGCCGTCGATGGGTCCGTTGCGGAAGAGGACTTCGTAGCCGCCGCCCGCGCCGTCCGCATGGAACGCGAGGCGCGCCGCCGCGCCGTCCGCCGCGCGGAAGCGCCCCGTCAGCGCGAAGTTGCGCACGTCCTCGCCGCAGGGGCGCGACGACGGGGCGTCCAGCGTCAGGCTCGCCGGCATCGCCGCGACGGCCGCCCACGGGAGCAGCCCTGCCAGCAACAGGCCCATCCTCATGCCGCAGCCCCTTCCGCTACTTCACCGAGCCGAGGGCGATGAGCGCGAACACCATCGCGAAGATGGCGACGGTCTCGACGATGCCGAGCGCGGCGAGGTAGTTCGTGAAGCCCTGGTTCGTCTCGGCCTGCGCGTCGCAGGCGGCGGCGGCGGCGCGGCCCTGGAAGAGGGCCGAGAGCCCGATCGCGAGGCCGGCGAAGATCCCCGCCACGAGGACGGGCACGCCCGAGCCGTCCGCGACGCGGCCGATCTTCCCGAGCATGGTGAACATCAGGATCATGCCGTAGAGCACCTGGGTGATCGGCACGCCCACGAAGGAGAGCAGCAGGAACGGCGCCGGCTTGTTCGCGGCGTAGCACTTCTTCCACGCGCCGACGGCCGCGGAGGCCGCCAGGCCCGTGCCAAGCGCGCTGCCCGCGCCGGAAAGCCCCAAGCAGGCGATGGCGCCCGCGACGATCATTGCTGCATCACTCATGGTTTCTCCTTTGTTTCAGTTCACACGGTTTTATTCGACGACATCGCTAGGCCCGCGCGCTCTCACGGTGGAAGGGCCGGAACGCATGACCCGACCACGAGACGCCCTTGTGGTTCGAGAACTCCAGCGTGTTCAGGCGCACGGCGTGGACGAGGACCGACAGCCCCGCCATCGCGAGGTTGAGCCCGTGCCCCACGACCAGGATCGCGACCATCCCCGCCGCGAGGAGCGCGGAGGACCACCAGCCGTGGCCGGCCTGCGCGACGCCCAGCGCCATCGCGTTGAAGTTCTCCGCCACCTTCACCGAGGCGAGCCCCACCGCGAAGAGCCGCACGTAGGAGATGACGTCCCCCAGCGCGCTCATGACGTTGAACGGCAGCATGCACAGCTCCGCGCCGTGCTCCTTCAGCTCGGACGGCTTGACCGAAAAGAGGACCAGGAGGGCGACCGAGACGCCGCCCAGCCAGTACCCCCACGCCGGGAAGGCGGGGAAGATCCGGACGATCGTGTTCGTGACGAGGTACATCGTGAGCAGCACGCCCGCCCAGCCGAACTCCGCGAGGGCGGTCGAGTCCGGCCACTTGCAGACGCCGTTCCAGATGCGCGCCAGCATCAGGTGGGAGACGCCGATCGTGAAGCAGAGGAGCATCATGTTGCCGTAGCTCGGGTCCGCCAGCCACGTCGCCGTCGGCCAATCCGCGCACCAGGGAAGCCCCGCGCCGAACCAGGTGTTGGAGAGGACGCCCCAGGCGACGGTCGCGGCGGAGAAGACGGTCAGGAGCGTGAGCCAGCTGCGCACCGCGCGCGGCCGATGCCCCGCCCCGCCCTTCGGGCGCGTCTTCCACCAGCCGAAGAGCGTCGCCGCGAGGAAGATCGCCCCGTAGGCGCCGTCCCCCACGAGCATCGCGAAGAACAGCGAGAAGTAGCACATGAACGGCACCGAGACGTCCGACTCCGTGTAGGCCGGCGCAATGCCGAGCCCCGCGAACAGCGCCGCGACGGGGCGGAACATCCGGGGCGGCCGCACCAGCGTGGGCGGGTCCTCGCCCGGCTCCGGGTCGCGCAGCAGGAGGCCCCAGGCCTTCGTGACCGCCTTCGCCCGCACCCTCGGCACCGCGTCCTGCGGCACCCACCCCTCGATCCACGAGACGGCGCCCTGCGTCGCGAGCGCGTCGCGGGCCGCCGCGAAGGCCATGCGGTCCCGCAGTTCGGGGTAGCGGTCCAGGATCGCGCGCGCGCGGCGGTTCAGCGCGGCGAGCGCGCACTGGACGGCCTTGGCGGCCGCCTCGGCCTCGGCCTGCTTCCGGCGCGTCTCGGAAAGGCGCTCCGCCGGAAGCGGGTCCGGCAGGTCCACGACGGACGCGAGGTCGATGCCGCGGTCGAGCAGGGCCTTCGCGAGCGCGGGGTCGAACTCGCCGTAGGGCTCGTATTTCCGCACCGTCTGGCGCAGCGCCTCCGCCGTGTCCACAAGCGACTGGCGCTCCGCCTCCGCCTTGAGGACCGCCTTCACGAGGTCGGCGTTGCGCACGGCCTCGAACCGCGCGTCCGCCACCTCGGCGGACGCCTCCTTCGCGGCCTTCGCGAGCACGCGCACCGCGCGCTCGGCGTCCGCGAGCTCGCCCTTCGCCTCCGCGAACGCCGCCGACGCCGCGCCGGCGGGCTCGACGTGGACGCATCCGAGGTCGCGCAGCGCCTCCAGCGCCTTCTCGCTCTCCTTCGCCACGCACAGCAGCGTGAGATGCTTCATCGGGACGATCATGCCGCGTCCTCCCTGCCGGGCGCGCGGCCCTTCGCGATCTTGCCGCGCGTCACGGCCGCGGTCTGCTCGTCGCCGATCGCGATCTTGATCACGCGGATGTTCTCCCTGCATCCGGGGATCTTCACCTTCTCGAAGAGGTTCACGCGCTGCGAGGTCGTGCGCAGTTCGGCGGCGACCAGCTCGCGCTGGCGCTGCAGCACGGCCCGCTCGCACTGGAGCGAGAGGACGGAGACGAGGGCCGCCACGGCGTCGTCGATCCACGCCGGCGTCTCCCACAGGTCGACGGGCTTCACGTCCGTCTCGATGCCGTCGAACACGGGGATCTCCACGCCGGCGATGTTGGCCTTCGACACGCGGACCTCCTTCACGGAGACGAGCCCGGCGAGCAGGTCGCCGCCCGTCGCGAAGAGGCCCACCCAGACGTCAAGCCCTTCGCGCACGGCCTTTTCGCGCGCCGCCACGGCGTCCGCCTGCGCGACGATCCCCGCGATCTCGCCCTGAAGCTGCTGCTTCTTCAACTGCAGCATGGGCAGAAAACGCTGGAAGCGCTTGAGCGCGTCCGTCTGGGCCTTCAGCTCCGTCTTGGTCAGTTTGATTTTCGCCATGGTCTGGAATCCCGTCAAAAGCGGGCGTTATTATACACGATTTTGCGGACGGAACGCAAGCCGCCAACAGCCGCCAACAGCCGCCTGGGGGAACGCCCCAACAACCGCCGCGTGCCGCCACGTGCCGCCACGTGCCGCACGTGCCGCCACGCGCCGCGCGAAACCGGCCCACGCGCGGGGACGGCGGGCGGGTACGTTGCGCTTGGACACGGACGCAATGAATTGCGTCCCTTCCGGGAGAGTCGCACGGGAGGGCCGCGCTTGTCGCGGCCGGGCGTCCCCGCCCGCACAACCGACGGCCCGGCGCGCAATGTACCCGCGCCGCCCTCGGCGCGTGGCGCTGTGGGGCGG
>CAVEVC010000023.1:0-10149 GCA_963618935.1 Clostridiales bacterium CCNA10
TGATCGGCAACAAGATCTTCATGCGCGCGATCCAGAACCGCAACATCCCGCACGCCTCGGCGCTCGCGGTGCTGATGGCCGTCTCGGTGCTCATCCCGCTGGGGCTCGCGATGTGGTGGAAGCGGCGGCAGGACGTGCGCGGGCGCCGGCGCCTGGAGGCGCAGGCCGCGCGGCTCGTGATGACGGCCGAAGGGGGGCGCGGGGCATGAAGCGCTCGATGTTCTCGGTCGCCGTGCTCGGCTGCGTGCTCGCGTTCCTCTACGTGCCGATCCTGCTCGTCGTCGCCTACGGGTTCGTGCCGAACGGCATCTCGATGAGCTTCTTCGGCGCGGACGGCGCCTTCGCCGGCTTCACGGGCAAGTGGTACCGCCAGCTCTTCACGGGGCACTACGCGGTGAAGGCGCTGCTGCAGAGCTTCTGGCTCTCGCTCACGATCGCGGGGCTCTCCACGCTCGTCTCCTGCGCGCTGGGGACGACGGCGGCGCTCGCCCTCCACCGCTGGCGGGACCGCCTGCAGTCCGTCCACCACGCCCTCGTCTACACGCCGCTCATCATGCCGGACATCCTCATCGGCATCTCCCTGCTGATGCTCTTCGTCGCGGCGAAGGCCGCCTGCGGCTTCTGGACGATCCTCATCGCGCACGTCACGTTCTGCGTCTCCTACGTCGTCATGACCGTGCTCGCGCGCCTGCAGGACTTCGACGACCGCATCACCGAGGCCGCCTACGACCTCGGCGCGGGGCCGTGGTACGCGTTCTTCCACGTGGAGCTGCCCATCCTCCTGCCCGGCATCGTGGCGGGCGGCCTCCTCGCCTTCACCCTCTCCATCGACGACGTGGTGATCACCTCGTTCGTCAACGGCGCGGGCACGAACACCTTCCCCACCTACGTGTCGTCGATGACGAAGCACTCGAAGAACCTGCCCTCGGTCTTCGCGCTCTCGACGCTGATGCTCCTCTTCACGTGTACGCTCGTTGGACTCTCCAAGATGCTGACCGCGAAGAACCAGACAAAACCGAAAGGAAAGACAGAATGAAGACGCTGAAGGCAATGAAGAACATGAGACTCGGAAACCTCGCCGGGGCGCTGGCCGCCGCGGCCGTCGTCGCGGGCTGCTCGCAGTCCGCCTCCACCGTGGAGGGCGTGGACCTCTCCGCCCAGGCCCGCGCGGCCGCGGAGGCGAGCGGGTACGTGCCCCCGAACGGCGGGAAGGACGGCGGCGAGCTCCACGTCTACACGTGGTCCGACTACATCGCCCCCGACGTGCTGGCGGGCTTCGAGAAGGCGCTCGGCGTGAAGGTCGTCGTCGACACGTTCGACTCGAACGAGGCCATGTACGCGAAGCTCAAGGCCGGCGGCACGGGCTACGACGTCCTCATGCCCAGCTCCTACCAGATCGCGCAGATGGCGAAGGACGGCATGCTGGAGAAGATCGACCACGCGAAGTGCCCGAACGTGAGGAAGAACTTCGACCCGTCCTTCGCCAGGCAGATCATCGACCCCACGTTCGCCTACAACGTGCCCTACGCCGTCACCTACACGGGCTTCATGTACGCGAAGGGGAAGGTGCCCGCCGGCGTGGACGTCGCGAGCTGGAAGGCGCTCGCGAACCCCGCGTTCAAGGGGCGCCTCACCCTCCTCGACGACATCCGCGAGGTGATCGGCGGCGGGCTCATGAGCCTCGGCCACTCGATCAACTCGACGGACCCGAAGGAGATCGACGCGGCCGTCGCCGAGGTGCTCAAGTGGAAGGCCAACTCGCGCAAGTTCGACGCCGAGAGCTACAAGACCGAGGTCGCGAGCGGCGCCACGTGGATCGGCCACGGCTACTCGACGGACGCGGCGCAGATCATCGTCGGCGACGAGGGCGAGGGCATGGCCCCGCGCGACGACATCGGCTTCGCGCTGCCGAAGGAGGGCTTCACGATCGCGTTCGACGAGATGGTCATCGCGAAGGACGCCCGCCGGAAGGACCTCGCCTACGCCTTCATCAACTACGTCTACGACGGCGACGTCGCGAAGGCCAACATGGAGTACATCTGCGGCCCGAACCCGGTGAAGCCCGGCATCGACCGGCTCGACCCCGACTACCGCAGGCTGATCGTCCTCGACGAGGCGCAGATCGCGCGCGGACAGGTGCTGCGCGGCTTCCAGGACCAGCCCGAGGTCCAGGGCCTCTACAACAAGGCCTGGGACCGCATCAAGGCCGGGGAATAGGCCCCATGGCGGACGAACTGAAGACGCCTCCTCACAGCGCGGAGGCCGAGCGGGGCATCATCGGTTCGATCCTGCTCGACACCCAGTTCGGCGAAGACGCCCGCGTGCTGGACCTCTGCCTGGCGCGCGGGCTCACGCCCGACTCCTTCTACGAGCCACGCAACAGGATCCTCTACGAGACCTTCCGCGAGATGAGCGCCGCCTCCGCGCCCATCGACGCGGTGACGCTCACGGACCGCCTGCGCGCGACGGGGCGCCTCGACGCCGTGGGCGGCGTCGTCGCCGTCCAGGCCCTCCTCGACAGCACGCCCACGAGCGCGCACGCCGAGTACTACATCGACATCGTGCGCCAGAAGCACCTGCTGCGCACGATGATCCAGCGCGCCCGCGAGACCGAGGCGAAGTGCTTCGACGAGGCGCAGAGCGCGAACGCGGACATCCTGCTCGGCGAGGTCGAGAAGGACTTCCTCGAGATCGGCGGCGCCACCTCCGTGCGCGCGGACTGGAAGACGGCGGTGGAGGCGACGTTCAAGGCGATGGACCGCCTCTTCGACGGCGGCGCCGGCCAGTTCGACGGCCTCCCCACGGGCTTCAAGTACCTCGACGAGAAGATCATGGGCCTCAAGGCGGGGGACATGATCGTCGTCGCCGCCCGCCCGTCCGTCGGCAAGACCTCGCTTGCGATGAACATCGCCGAGTGCATCGCGCTCGGGCAGGACATCAACGGCATGCCGATGAAGGGCGCGCACAGCCGCCCGCACCCGGTCCTGATGTTCTCCCTCGAGATGAGCACGGAGTCCCTCGCCAAGCGCATGCTCGCCGGCCGCGCCGGCGTGGACACCTGGCGCCTCCAGCGCGGCCTCCTCACCCACGACCAGCGCGTCGAGGCGAGCCAGCGCCTGATGAGCGCGATGGGGACCCTGCGCGGCGCGCCGATCTACATCGACGACACGAGCGCCATCGACGTCTCGGACATGCGCGCGCGCGCGCGCCGCATGAAGCGGATGCACGGCATCGAGCTCATCGTGATCGACTACCTGCAGCTCGCGAACTGCCGCGAGTTCGCCCGCCAGGGCCGCCAGCTGGAGACGAGCCGCATCTCGGGTCAGATCAAGGCGATGGCGAAGGAGCTCAAGGTGCCGGTCATCGTCCTCTCGCAGCTCTCCCGCGCGAACGAGAAGGGCGACGACCGGGACGAGGTGCCGAAGCTCTCCCATCTGCGCGACTCCGGCGCCATCGAGCAGGACGCCGACATGGTCTTCCTCCTCCGCCGCCCCTGCCGCTCCAAGACCGCCCAGTGGCACGACGACGAGCTGCTCGCGATCGTGGACGTGGCGAAGAACCGCAACGGCGAGACGGGCGAGGTCGACCTCAACTTCTACAAGCAGGGCACCCGCTTCGGCGACCGCAAGCCCGGCACGCGCGGGCAGAAGGCGCAGGACGCCGAGACCGCCGAGGCCGACGCCGCGACGGCCGAGGAGGTGATGGAGGCGCCGGGCGAGGCGTTCGCCGCCCCGGCGGACGGCGCCGTGAACCTCTCCCAGGACCCGCTCTTCTGAACCTTCCGCCCCGGCGGCGCGTTCAATCTTCCGAAGGAGATTCAAGATGAAAAAGACGATTCTGGCCTGCCTGCTCGCCGCGTGCGGGTGCGTCTGCGCGGAAGGGAAGACGGGCGCCGCCATCGCGCGCGGCGTCGCCTTCCTCAGGACGCAGCAGGAGGCGGACGGCCACTTCAGCGACCCCCACATGCCCGCCCTCACGGCCCTGCCGCTCTGGGCGTTCGTCTGCGGCGGCGAGGGGAAGACGGAGGCGGCGAAGAAGGCGGCCGCGTTCGTCCTCTCCACGCAGCGCCCCGACGGCGGCTTCTACGTGCCGAAGCCCGGGCGCGGCGGCTCGGGCCTCGGGAACTACAACACGAGCGTCTGCCTGAGCGCGCTCTTCGAGAGCGGGCTCGCCCCGATGAAGGCGGTCCTCGCCGCGCGCACCTACATCGCCGGCAGCCAGCTCACGGGCGACGACACGATGGCGGGCGGCTTCGGCTACGACCGCGCGTCGCGCCGCCGCTACGCGGACCTCTCGAACACGTCCTACGCGCTCGACGCGATGCGCCGCACCGAGGGGGCCGAGGACTTCCGTCCGAAGGGCGAGGCGCGGGCGGACCTCAACTGGGAGAAGGCGATCCAGTTCGTCGCCCGCCTCCAGGAGACGCAGGGGGAGCGCGCGGGCGGCGCCGCCTACAACCTGCGCACGGCCCAGGCAGGCACGGAGACGAACCGGTCCGGGCGGGTCGAGCTGCGCGCCTACGGGTCGATGAGCTATGCCGCCGTCCTCTCGATGTGCCACGCGAAGCTCACGCGGTCCGACCCCCGCGTGAAGAGCGCGCTGGAGTATTGCTCGCGCTTCTGGACCGTGGACGAAAACCCCGGCATGGGCAGCCAGGGCCTCTACTACTACTACGACATCCTCGCCCGCGCGCTCTCCGTCGCGGGCGTCGACGAGCTCGTGCAGCCCGACGGCCGCCGCGTCAACTGGCGCCGCGAGCTCGCCGCGAAGCTGCTGGCGCTCCAGAAGCCGGACGGCCGCTGGGTGAACGACAACAACCGCTTCTGGGAGAACGACCCCGTGCTCGTCACCTCCTTCGCGGTCCTCACGCTGGCGCTCTGCGAGTGAGTTTCCCGCCATGAAGATACGGGCCCTCCTCCTTGCGTGCCTCTGCGCGTGCCTCTGCGCGTTCGCCCGGCCGGTGTGCCTGGAGGGGGTCTGCTATCCCTCCGAGGAGGCGGCGCGCGCCGCCGGCGTCTCGTCCGAGACGATCGCGCGCGCCCTGCAGGAGGGGCATGGGGACGATGCGCCCGCCGCCCCGCGCGTCGCGATGGGCTACATGAAGCCCGACGCCTTCCTCGCCTTCCTCCACGGCCGGCCTGCGGCCGACGCCGCGCTGGCGCGTCATTCCCTCGCCGTCGTCCTGCTGCTCGTGCTGCTGGGGGGGCTGCTCGCGAACCTCACGCCCTGCGTGCTGCCGCTCGTGCCGGTCAACCTCGTCCTCGTCGGGCGCGGCTGGCGGCGCGGCGCGGCCTACGGGCTCGGCATCGCGCTCGCCTACGGCTCGCTGGGGCTTGCGGCGGCGTTCGGCTCGCTCGCGTTCGGCGCCATCCAGTCGAGCCCGTGGTTCAACGCCTTCGTCGCCGCCGTCTTCACCGTGCTGGGCCTCGCGATGGGCGGGGTGTTCTTCATCGACTTCACGAAGTACCGGGCGCGCGTGGCGGGGGCGGGCGGACGGGTCCGCGGCCTCGGCGGCGTCTTTCTGCTCGGCGTGGGGGCGGCGGTCCTCGCGGGCGCGTGCGTGGAGCCGATCCTGCTCGCGACGCTCGTCCTGACCGCGAAGTGGTGCGCGGCGGGGAAGGCCTGGGCGGTCGTGCTGCCGTTCGTCCTCGGGCTCGGCATGGGCCTCCCCTGGCCGTTCGCCGCCGCCGGGCTTTCCGTTCTGCCGAAGCCCGGCGCCTGGATGCGCTGGGTGAACCGCGTCTTCGCCCTCGTCCTCTTCGGCATGGCGGCCTGGTACGGGCGGCTCGCGTGGACGGGATTCCGGGGAACGCCGGCGGAGGCGGCGACAGCCGCCGCCAATCATCTTGCGGCGACGCCGGAGACCTGGCCGGCCGTATTCGCCGAGGCGAAGGCGAAGGGGCGGCCGGTGTTCGTGGACGTGTGGGCCTCCTGGTGCAAGAACTGCCTCGCGATGGAGCGGACGACCTTCCGCGCCCCCGAAGTCGTCCAGGCGCTTGCGTCGTTCACGGTCGTGCGCCTTCAGGCCGAAGACCCCGCCGCCTTCCAGAAGCTTGAGGACTTCGCCAATCTGGGCATCAAGGGCTTCCCTGCGTTCGTCGTCTTTCCGTCCGAACCGTGAGGGGAAGCGCGGCGGGCGGCTAGCACGCCGCCACGAAGTCGTCGATGAGGCCGCCCATGGCGGACGTGGCCGCCTGCGAGGCGGCCAGCACATCTTCGTGGCGGAGCGGGGCGGGGGCGATGCCCGCGGCGAGGTTCGAGACGAGGGCGAGCCCGGCGACCTGGAGGCCGCAGGCGTGGGCGAAGACGGCCTCGGGGACGGTGCTCATGCCCACGACGTCCGCGCCCATGTGGCCGTACATGTGGATCTCGGCGGGCGTCTCGAAGACGGGTCCGGCGGTGAAGGCGTAGATGCCCTCCATCACGCGCAGCGCGCGGCGGTTGGCGGCGGCGTGCAGCACGTCGCGCAGGTGCTGCGTGTAGACGGCCGTCATGTCCGGGAAGCGGGGGCCCCAGTCGGGATTGTGCGGGCCGGCGAGCGGGTTGAGCCCGACGGTGTTGATGTGGTCGCGCAGGATCATGAAGTCGCCGGGGCGCAGCGCGGGGTTGAGGCCGCCGGACGCATTGGTCAGCAGGACCTTCCCGCAGCCCATGCGCCGGGCGAGCTCGACGGGGAGGACGACGGCCTCCCAGCCGACGCCCTCGTACCAGTGGCGCCGCCCGCAGAACGCGAGGATGCGCCGGCCGCCGCGCTGGTAGAGGCGCAGCTCGCCCGCGTGGCCGGCGACGGTGGGGACGCCGAAGCCGGGGATGTCCGCATACGAGACGCGCACAAGCGTCCGGTCGCACGTGAGCGCGTCGCCCCAGCCGCTGCCGAGCACGACGGCGAGGTCGCACGGGCGGGTGAAGCAGGCGTCGGGGAGGGCGGCGGCGGCCCTATCGAAGAACGTTCTGTCCATTCCAGGTGATCCTTCCGTTGAAGGCCGTCAGGACGGGCCAGGCGTCGAAGCGCATGCCCGTGAACGGCTGGTTGGCGGAGCGGGTGTTGAAGGCGGCCGGGTCGACGGCCTTCCCCGCGTGGAGGTCGATGACCGTGAAGTTGGCGGCGGGGTCGGCGGGCTCCTCGCCGAGCAGGGCGGCGGGCCCGGTCGTCCAGCGCGCCATCCAGTCGGCGGGCGCCATGCCCTCTTCGACGACGAGCGCCTGCCAGGTGACGGCGGCGGCGGTTTCGAGCCCCACGATGCCGTTCGCGCCCGTGCGGAAGCCGCCCGCCTTGCGCGCGGCGGGATGGGGCGCGTGGTCGGTCGCGAGGATGCCGAGCGTGCCGTCCTTGACGGCGGCGCGGAGCGCGGCGACGTCGGCGCGGGAGCCGAGGGGCGGGGCCATCTTCCAGTTCGCGTCGTCGCCGGGGATGTCGTCGCAGGAGAGGAGCAGGTGGTGCGGGGTCGCCTCGCCGGTGACGGGAAGCCCCTCGCGTTGGGCGTCGTGGAT
Source organism: Clostridiales bacterium CCNA10 (assembly GCA_963618935.1). Classification (GTDB taxonomy): domain Bacteria; phylum Verrucomicrobiota; class Kiritimatiellia; order RFP12; family UBA1067; genus RUG572. Next base: position 7,492 of record CAVEVC010000023.1, read on the forward strand.
GAGCGCGACCGTCCCCTCGCAGGAGACGTGCTGGATGTGGAGGGCGCAGCCCGTGACGCGGCAGAGGGCGATGTCGCGCCGCACGGCCTCGACCTCTGCGGCGGGCGGCAGGACGGGGAGGCTGAAGCGGCGGGCGACGGGCGCGTCGCGCAGGACGCCGCCCGCCGCGAGGGCGGATACGAGGGCGTGCTGCATGACGGGGCGGCGGAGCTTCGCGGCGCGGCGCATGGCCGCCTCCATCACGTGGGCGTCCTCGACGAACGAGCCGTCGTCCGTGAACGCGACGGCCCCGGCGGCGGCCAGCGCCTCCAGGTCGGCGACCTCCCGCCCAAGCCGCCCCTTCGTGATGCAGGCCGAGGGGGCGAGGCGCACGGGAAGGGCGGCGTCCTCGATCTGCCCGCGCAGCCAGGCGGGCGTGTCGCCGGCGGGGTCCGTGTTCGGCATCGTGGTGACGCAGGTGAAGCCGCCGGCCGCGGCCGCCGCCGCGCCCGTCGCGCGCGTCTCGGCCTCGGGGAGGCCCGGGTCGCGGAAATGGACGTGGACGTCGCGCAGGCCGCCCGGCACGACGAGGTAGCGGCGCGGGTCGCCGAACTTCCTAAGCACTTCTTCAAGCATGGCGATATGATACCATATTTCCGCCTGCCGCGATGACCCCGCGCGGGCGGGCGCCAAGATTCCCGCAAGATTTCTGCTGCCATTTCAGTTTTCCGCCATCGAATCAGCCACCCAGTTATCAATTTGCATGACTGCAAAGCGATCGTCCAGAGAAATGTGAGAAGTCTTGATGTCTGATTGCGCTGTGTGCTCGCCTCTGTTAAGTGACAGAAGAGATGTTTGGCTTTTGTCCATGCGGTGACGATTTGGCCCTGCTGATTTTGTCCATACGGTGACATCGCTGTTGACTTGCGGCACAGAATATGCGATGATTCGCCTAAAACAAAGGAGGAATGATGTCTTTCGACTTTCGCCGCAAGGCGTATGAACAGATGCTGGAATGGAAGCGGACGATGGCGGGACGCTATGCCCTGCTCGTGGAGGGCGCCCGTCGCGTCGGCAAGACGCACCTTATCCGGCGGTTTGTCGAAAAGGAGTACGAGACTTTCATTTACGTCGACTTCTCGCAGACGGGCAAGTTGACGAGCGACAGCAAGCGGGCCTTTACGGACGAGGAGGACGTCAACGGAACGCTGGAACGGCTCCAAGTGCTTCATCGCGTTTCGCTGAAAGAGGGGAAAAGCTGCGTCGTGTTCGACGAGGTGCAGCGATTCCCCCCGGCGAGGGAGGCCGTCAAGCAACTGGTGGCACACGGAAAATACCACTACATCGAAAGCGGTTCGCTCGTCGGCATCAAGGAGAACGTGCGGGACATCGTGATTCCGAGCGAAGAGCACAAGATGAAGCTGTTCCCTCTCGACTTCGAGGAGTTCCTCTGGGCGAACGGCGCCGACCAGCTGGCAGACCGAATCCGGACGTGCTTCATGGAGGGTCGTCCGATGGAATGGGCGCATGAGGAGGCCGTCAGGCTCGCTCGGCAGTATCTGGTCGTCGGCGGCATGCCGCAGTCCGTCGAGGCCTATCTCGCCGGTGGCGACAAGAGACTGGAACGATGCGAGCTGGCGAAGCGCGAGATCCTGTCCCTCTACGATGCCGACATCGGCAAATACGCGAGGGGATATGCGTCGAAAGTCCGGGCGATCTTCCGGCACATTCCGTCCGCCCTCAACACCCGCGAGAAGAAATTCCACCTGACGGACCTCGAGCGCAATGCGCGGATGAGGAGATACGAAAATGCGTTCCTGTGGCTGAGCGACGCCATGATCGCGAACGTCGCCTACAACTCGACCTGTCCCGACGTCGGGCTGGAGATGAATCTCGAAAGTTCCCTGTTCAAGTGCTATTCGCTGGACACGGGACTTCTGCTGACGCAGGCGATGTCGGGCGCGGCGGACGTCGACGGACGCCTCTTGCGCGGGATCCTCTACGACCGCCTGGGCGTGAACGAGGGGATGTTCTTCGAGAACTTCGTCGCGCAGACCCTGGTGTCGGGCGGACACGACCTGCTGTTCTACGCATTGGGAAATCCGAAGGTAGAGGTCGACTTTCTGTTCCGGAACGGCATCAAGATCAGCCCGATCGAGGTGAAGAGCTCGGGTTATCGCGTCCATGCGTCGCTGGACTGGCTGGTCGCCCATCATCCGGCGAAACTTGGAACGAAGTATGTCGTCTGCACGGGAGACTTCGAAGACAAGGACGGGATCGTGTATCTGCCGTTCTACATGACGCACTGTCTGCCATGAAGGCGAGGCGGATGCCTGCTTCACGGAATATCCGCCGGCGATGTGCTTTCCATCTGTCGGCATGAGGGCTCATTCACTGCTCATTCACTCTCCCCTCACGCCGCGTCCAATAACCGCCACCCCACGCGGGCGGGGAAATAATGCGTGGTGCTTAAGGACGCAGCGGCCAGCTGCGGGTCCAGGGCGGCATAGTTCGGGAAGCGTCGTGCGCGGCAAGCTACTCAGTGAGACTACACGAGCAGAACGTCGTCTCCATATTGGGCGAGCCGCCGGTCATGCGTGAGAAGCCTGAGCGATTCGACCTTTGCCTGTGCGACGAGGATCCGGTCGAAGGGGTCATTGTGCAGGAACGGCAGGGATT